>NZ_JAUYQU010000189.1 GCF_030697065.1 Bradyrhizobium sp. | reverse complement strand
GGGGTCGTGGTTATGGCAGAGGCCGCGGCGTCATCATCGTGCCGGCGCCGATCGTGCGCCCCGGTTGCTACTATAGCCGCCGCTGGGGCCGCGTGGTCTGCCGGTACTGACAGCGGTTTGAACCGGCGTATCCGTTACGCCCGCAACGAGAGAGCAGGTGCGCCGGTCAGCCCGCGCACCTGCTTCTTTTTGAACGGATTGCGGAAGGCATGAGATAGATCAAGAACGCTTCGGTCGCAGACAGGCATGATTGGCTTCTGCAAACCGAGGGCGCTTCATCATGATGAACGATATCGCTGTCTTTCTCCCCGTCGATCGGCCTGCCGGCCCCCTGATCGATTGCGCCGCTGCGGTGGCGAGCCTGTTCGAATCTCACCTCGATGGCATCGCCTGCGCCTATCAGGCAGCCAATCCGATGATCGCATTCGAGGCCTCCGCCGTCGTCATGACCGCCCAATACGACGCCAGCCTGGAACAGGCCGCCGCCGTCCTCGACCAGTTCGAGATCACGACCAGGCGTTTGAACATTCCGCACGATGCGAGGAGCACGTTCAACGTTTCCTATGCGGCGATCCGCACCGCGACGGAACTGTCGCGGCTCTACGATCTGAACATCGTCGCCCAGCCGGACAGTTCCAACCCGAGCCAGACCGATTTCCTGGCCGAGGCAATCCTGTTCGGCTCCGGGCGGCCGATGCTGATGATCCCCTACATCAACCGCGGTACCTTCAGCCCGGATCG
Source organism: Bradyrhizobium sp. (assembly GCF_030697065.1). Classification (GTDB taxonomy): domain Bacteria; phylum Pseudomonadota; class Alphaproteobacteria; order Rhizobiales; family Xanthobacteraceae; genus Bradyrhizobium. The sequence continues at coordinate 88,605 of NZ_JAUYQU010000189.1, read as the reverse complement.
GGTGCTGATCGGCTGGGACGGCAAGGCGTCGGCGGCGCGGGCCGTCCACAACGCCGCGCCTTTCCTTCGGAAGGCCAAGGCCATCGACGTCGTGGCCATCAACGAGAACGAGGACGATGCCGGCGAAGCGTCGCTGTCGGCCCTGATCGCCCATCTCGCCCGGCGTGATCTGCCCGCGACCCCTCACCGGCTGACCGCCGATACCTCAAACATCCACAATGCCATCCTGTCGCTGGCTGCCGACAATAGCACCGATCTGATCGTGATGGGCGGCTACGGCCATTCCAGAGTTCGGGAATTCATCCTCGGCGGCGTCACGCGCGGCATGTTCGAGACGATCACTGTCCCTACATTGTACTCCCACTGAATTGGGACCCGGGAGCGCAGGTGCCAAACGCACCTGGCTCCGGGAAACGAACTGGCAAGCGACCTGGCAAACGACCCGCGGGTCTCGCTTCGGTTGACCTGAATCAATCGGCCAATACGCCGTTGCGGTAATCATTTTTCGGAGACGAGCCGCCCGCCTCCGCGGATCAAGCCACAACTTCAAACGACCGGCGAAGCGCTGCCGATCGATAAAGGATACGACATGCCTACCCACTTCCATGCGATCGTCTGGATCGATCATTCGCAAGCCAAGGTTTTCCACGTCGGACGATCGGGGGACGACGAGATCGTCCTGCACCCGCATTTGCCGATGCGACATCTGCATCACAAGGCCGGCTCGATCGGCAGCGGTCATGCCGCGCCCGACAAGGAGTTCATGGCCGGGGTGATGAACGCCGTGAGCGATGCCGGCGAGATCCTGATCATCGGCCCCGCCAGCGCCAAGACCGAGTTCGCCAAATATCTCCGCGAGCAACATTCGAAAATCGGCGATCGCATCGTCGCCGTCGAGGCCGCCGATCATCCCAGCGATCGGGAGATCGTCGCCTATGCCAAGCAATACTTCAAGATCGCTCCCACCCGGGTAGCCGCGGCCGGCGGGGCATCCCGGGGCTGAGGCCTCCCTGCTGCACCGGGCCTGATCGATCATGAATATGAGGGTAGCGCCAACCGAAGCGACGGAACCCGCAACCCGGCCGGCGGCGGGATATCGGCGCTCATACGCATGGAAACTGCTCGCGGCGGCGCTGGTGGCCGCCGCGCTGGCAGCAACGGCGTGGTGGCTATCGCGCGGACCGGCCATTACTGTCGCCCGGATCACGCGCGGCGCCGCCGCGGAAATCGTCTATGCAACCGGCTCGGTCGAACCCGAAACCTGGTCGCGTTCGACGCCGCTGGTACGCGGTCGCATCATCGAGCGCTGCCGGTGCGAGGGGAAGAGCGTCAGGAAGGGCGATGTGCTGGCGCGCCTCGATGACAAGGAGGCGCTGGCCACGCTGAACGATTTGCGGGCGCTGGAGGAGTTTCAGGGCCGGGAATTCGATCGTCAGTCGCAATTGCTGGCGCGCGGGGTCGCGACCTCGCAGGCCCATCAGCGCGCCGAGAGCGACCTTGCGCGGATCAAGGCGCAGATCGCCGCCCAGACCCAGCGGCTGGAATACTTCAAACTGGTTTCGCCCATGGACGGCATCGTTCTCAAGGAGGACGGCGAAGTCGGCGACATGGTCGAGCCCGGCACGATTCTCTACCGCATCGGCCTGGAAAAGCCGTTGTGGGTCGTCGCCGACGTCAACGAGGAGGATATCCCCCGCGTCCAGGTCGGCCAGAAGGCGCTGCTGCGCACCGACGCGTTCATCAACCGGGTGCTGCAGGGAGTGGTCAAGCAGATCACGCCGGCCGGAGATCCCGTCTCCAAGACCTTTCGCGTGCGGATCGGTTTGCCGGACGACACCCCTTTGCGGGTGGGAATGAGCGTCGAGGCCAATATCGTCAGCCGCGAGAAGCTGGACGTGCTTCTGGTCCCCGCCAACGCCGTGGTCAACAACAGCCTGCTGACCGTCGAAAACAATCGCGCCCGGCTGCGCAAGGTCGAGACCGGCATTCGCGGCACAGGCATGGTGGAGATCGTCGGCGGCGCCAGCGAGGGCGAACTGGTCGTCGCTCCCGCCACCACCAATATCAAGGGAGGATCGCGGGTGCGTCCGGTGCTCGCGGAGCCGGCCGTGCCGTGAACCTGATCCTGACCATAGCCTGGACCCATGTCCGCCACCGTGCCCGACAGACGCTGGTGGCGATCGCCGGCGTCATGACCGGTGTCGGATTCTCCATCATGATGGCGGCGATGATGGAGGGGTCACAGGAAGACTTCATCAGGACCCTGGTCGACGCGCTGCCGCACATCTCCATCACCGATGAACTGCGCGAGCCGACGCGGCAGCCGGCCGACATCGTCTATACCGCCGCCGAGTTCCATGGCCTGACGCCCGATATCCGGCGCCCCGGCATCAAGAATCCGATGGCCACCATCGCGTCGCTGCAAACCTGGGTGCCCGGAGCGCTGACTCCGTCGGTGCAGTCGAAGGCGGTGCTGCGGTTCGCCGGACGAAACCTGACCACCTCGATCATCGGTATCGATCCCCGCACCGAGGCCGAGGTCTCAAATCTCGCGACCCACATGAAGCAGGGAACACTGAACTCGCTGTATCGCGCCTCCAACGCCATCCTGCTCGGAGACCGGCTGGCGAACAAGATCGGCGCCCGGGTCAATTCCAATATCACGCTGGCCTCCGCCGAAGGCGCCAGCATGAACGCCACCGTCGTCGGGATCTTTCACACCGGCTTCCGCATGACCGACGAGACCACCGGCTATGTCCTGCTCAAGACCGCGCAGATCCTCGAAAGGCAGACCGGCATCGTCAACGAAATCCGCGTCCGCACCCGCGATCCGATGGCGGCGCGGCTGATCTCGGAGCGGATCGGCGAACAGACCGGTTACAAGTCGATCTCCTGGCAGGAGGCGCAGGAGGATCTGTTGTCCGCGATCACCCTGCGCAACGTGCTGATGTACACCATCGTCGGCGCCATCCTGCTGGTCGCGAGTTTCGGCACCTACAACATCATTTCCACCATCACCCACGAGAAAACCCGCGACATCGCAATACTGAAATCGCTGGGATTCCGGGACCACACCATCCGGGCAATCTTCATCGTCGAGGCACTGGCGGTCGGCCTGGCCGGCGCCGTGCTGGGCTGGATCTTCGGTTATCTCCTGACCCGGGGGCTGGCGTCGCTGGAATTCAAGACACCGTTCTCCGATTACAACCACCTCCCGGTGCTCTATTCGGTCAACCACTATCTGCTCGCTACCGGTGTCGCCCTGCTGTCGAGCATGGTGGCGGGCTACTTCCCGGCCCGTGCGGCGGCGCGGCTGCACCCTGTCGATATCATTCGGGGCGCGACATGAGTGAGGCCCTGATCGAGGCGCGCGCCGTCACCAAGGTTCTCGGCGGGATCGTGCCGGTTACGCTGGTGCAGGATATCGACCTCATCATCATGCCGCGTGAATTCATCGCCATCACCGGCCCTTCCGGCTCCGGCAAGTCCTCGTTGCTGTATCTGCTGGGCCTGCTCGATATTCCAACGTCGGGCGAAGTGCTGATCGACGGCATATCCACCAGCAGGATGACGGAGGACGCGCGCGCCGAGGTACGGCTCACCCGCCTCGGTTTCGTCTTCCAGTTCCATTTTCTGCTGCCGGAATTCTCGATCACCGAAAATGTCGCGCTGCCGATGCGGGCGCTCGGCAAGCTGCCGCCGCGCGCCATCATCGCGCGCGCCGAGGAGCTGCTGGAGTCGTTCGGGCTCGGCGATCATCGCCACAAGACCCCGGATCAATTGTCGGGCGGCCAGCGCCAGCGCGTGGCGGTGGCACGGGCGCTCGCCAACGATCCTCCCGTCATCCTCGCGGACGAACCGACCGGAAGCCTCGATTCCGTTTCCACCGCGCAGGTGTTCGGCATCCTGCGCGATCTGGTGGCGTTACGGGGCAAGACCGTGGTCGCGGTCACCCATGATCTCGATCTGGCAGCGCAGATGCATCGCCGAATTCACGTCGTCGACGGCCGGCTGGCGAACGACCATGCCGTCACCGCGCCGGCATGATCCGGCCGCCATGGCGTCCCTTCAGTTCTCGAACATTGGCGGGTCGGGCCGTTCGTGCGGCTTTGCGCCCTCGACCGGCTCGTTGTGATCCGTAGGGACCGCGCGCTCGACGTCGACCGACTCGTCTTCGATCAGGCGCCGCGCCTCGTCGACCTGTTCCGATGGCGTCGTTTTTCGCGGGGGCGATACCGCCCCGGACTGCTTGTTTCCATTCAAGTCTCGCATATTTCCCTCCGCCTGGCCGGCACAGGACTCAGGACGAATTGGCATCGCCGGTCAGATGCTTCTCGATTTCCCAGATCGGATGTTTGGTCAGGTCCTTGTTGATCTCGGCAATGATGCAGGCCTTCACATCGGAATGAAAGGCTTTGCGCAGATCGGCGAGCGTCCTCGGCGGAGCGACCACGACCATGGCCTGCACCTTCCGCGCGCGGATCACCTGTTCCAGCGCGGCGGCGACCTTCCGGGCAAATTGATGTTCCTCGATGTCGTGCCAGTCGGTCGGCTCGACCGCGCTTCGTTGACCGGTTTGCGATCCATTGCTGACACGGCCCGGCCGCTCGGTGCCTTGTTCGTGGCTGGATGGATTTTCCTCCTCAAAGACCTGCTCGGTCTTGAGATTCGGAAATTTCTCGTCGCCGTCATTACGCAGGAACAGGGCTTTGCGGCCATCGCCGACGAACACGAAAGCATTATGCGGAATCTTGAGCTTGTTCATGGTAGTTCTCCTGAAGACCTTTGTTCCCGGTGGATTCGCCCATCGATGGGGGTGGGCCTGGAATGGTTCGTCGCTCTGCCGTTTCCCGCACGACAACCGGACGCAGCGGCGCAAACTCCTCCGCGGTCAGCGTCTCCCTGGCGATCAGGAGGTCAACGCCGGCGTCGAGATCGCCGCGGCGCCTTTCGAGAATGGCCTGCGCGCTGGCGGCGCCGGCCTCGATCAGATCGCGCACCGCCAGATCGATCTCGCGCCCGGTCGCCTCCGCGGCACTGACGACCGTATCCTGCATGGATGGCAGGAAGGTCTGGGGCCGCGCCGCGTAGGTTCGTTGCCCCACTTTTGCGTCCATGCCGTATTTCGTGACCATCTCCACGGCAATTTCGGTCGCCCGCTGCAAGTCATCGGCCGCGCCCGTCGAGACGTCGCCGTCGAAAACCAGCCGCTCGGAAGCGCGGCCTCCCATCAACACGGCAATCCGATTCCTGAGCTCGCTCGCCGATAGAAGAAACCGGTCTTCGGTGGGCCGCTGCATGGTGTAGCCAAGCGCGCCGACTCCGCGCGGAATGATCGAGACCTTCTGCACGGGATCGACACCGGGCAGACTGGCCGCGACCAGGGCATGGCCCATCTCGTGGTAAGCGACCCTGCGGCGCTCCTGCTTGCCGAGCACCCGGCTTTTCTTCTCGATCCCGGCAACGATCCGCTCGATCGCAAGCGTGAAATCGCCGAACGAAACCCCATCGGCATTGCGTCTGGTAGCGGCGATCGCCGCCTCGTTGATCAGGTTGGCCAGATCGGCACCGGTGAAGCCGGTGGTGAGGGCTGCGATCTGATCCAGGTCGACATCGCCGCCGACGCGGATCTTTCGGATGTGCACCTTCAGGATGGCGACACGACCGCTCTTGTCGGGACGGTCCACCAGCACCTGCCGGTCGAACCGCCCTGCCCGCAGCAGCGCCGGATCGAGGATTTCGGGCCGGTTGGTGGCGGCCAGAAGGATAACTCCGGCACTGGGATCGAAGCCATCCAGTTCGGCGAGCAACTGGTTCAGGGTTTGCTCCTTTTCATCGTAGCCGCCGAAAGCGCCGGGCGAGCGGCTGCGGCCAAGCGCATCGAGCTCATCGATGAAGATGATGCAGGGCGCGGCCTTGCGCGCCTGTTCGAACAGATCGCGGACCCGGGCGGCGCCGACGCCGACGAACATCTCCACGAATTCAGAGCCGGAAATGGAAAAGAACGCGACCCCGGCTTCGCCGGCCACGGCGCGGGCCAGCAGGGTCTTGCCGGTGCCAGGCGGCCCTACCAGCAGGATTCCCTTGGGCACATGGGCGCCGAGCCGACCGTAACTCGTGGGATCCTGGAGGAAGGATACGACCTCCTGCAGTTCGAATTTTGCCTCATCGACGCCGGCAACGTCGGCAAAGGTCACCCTGGTGTCTTTTTCGACGTAGACCTTGGCCCGCGACTTCCCGATCGACATCAGGCCGCCGAAGCCCTGGCGATCGGCGAGCCTGCGCCCGAGGAAGACCCAGATCAAGTAGAACATCAGCCCGGGCACGACCCATGACAGCAGGGTCTGGAACAGCCCGCCCGACGGAACGCCAGTCACGACGACGCCGTTCGCCGCCAGCTTCTCGGCCAGCGCCGGATCGACCCGCGCCGTGATAAAGGCCGACTTGCCGCTCGGCAGCTTGATCTTCAGCTTGCCCTGGATGGTATCCTGGCCCACGGCGACCTCGTTGACATGCCCCTGGGCGACGAGCTGTTCGAATTCGCTATAGGGAATGGTGTCGACCGCATTATGGGTCGCCAGCACCCATTGCAGCAGCAGCATGCCGATGCTGGCGGCGAAGATATAGCCGATGGCAACGGTCTGCTTTCGTGACGACGGATCCGATTCCATTCTTTTCTCCGGTCCGCAGTTCGGAACGACGCAATGGCCGGACGAACGCCCGCATTCCAGTTAATCTAGCAAGCGCCGGGCACCGCCGATTGCTCTGGATCAATTGCGCGGGAGCCACGCGGAAGTTGGGCCGTTTCTCCCCCGGCCATCAAAACGCGGAGGGGGCCGAACGCGCCAGCATCCGCGGCTTGACCTGAATCAACGACAAGATGCGGGCTGCGGTCTTAGCTGAAATTCCAACGAGGAGAGATTTGCCATGCAAGCCCGCAATGTCATGGTTACGCCGGTCGTCACCGTCAAACCCTCCGCTACCGTTCAGGAAGTAGCGGCCCAGTTTCTCGAAAGAAACATCAGCGCCGCCCCGGTCGTTGACGACAACGGCAAGCTTGTCGGCATTGTCAGCGAAGGCGACCTGCTGCACCGCGTTGAGGCGGGTACCGAGCGACGACGCTCCTGGTGGCTGCGCGCCTTTGCCGATGCCGACACGCTCGCCGCCGAATATGTCAAGTCGCACAGCCGCAAGGTGGCGGATATCATGACCCGAACTGTCATCACGGCCGCTCCCGAGACCCCGCTGCACGAGATTGCCACCGTGCTGGAGAAAAATGCGATCAAGCGGTTGCCGATCCTGGAGAACGGTCAGATCGTCGGCATCGTCAGCCGCGCCAATCTCCTTCAGGCGGTTGCCAGCGCGCGCCAGGTGCTCGAAGCGACGCCATCCGACGAGGCCATTCGCGACCATATCCTCTCCAGCCTGCGGGCGGAGCCGTGGGCCCACACGGCGCTGTTGAACGTCACCGTATCCGACGGCGTGGTCGATCTCTGGGGACTTGCGGAATCCAAAGCCGAGCGGAAAGCCATCAAGGTCGCGGCGGAAACCGCGCCCGGCGTTCGCACCGTCAATGACAATCTGGCGACCTTCTCGGGCGGCGGGTGGGCCTGAGCTGCTCACATCACCGACGGCTGAGGCAGCGGCTCGTTCAGCCAGGCCGCGATCCTCGGCCAATATTCCTCAAGCGTCCGTTTGCCCATGAACAGGCCGAGATGATCCGAGGGGGCAACTTCCTCGCGAACGAATTCCGGCTGCGTTGACACCAACCCTGCCACTGCGAACAGTTGTTCCGCCGTGACCACTTCGTCGGCGTTTCCGGCGAGAAGGTAAATCGGCAGCCGCAGACGCGACAGTTCAATCCTTTGTCCGAGCGCGACGAATTCGCCGGCGGCAAGCTCGTTGCGCTTGTAGAACTTCTCGATGACTTCAAGGTAGTATGTCCCGGGCATGTCGATCGTCCAGGCATTCCAGCGCCGGAAGATGGCTTCGAGCCGCGCAAATTCCGGCGAACCGGCCGGCTGCGGCGTCTGCAGCGACTTCCTGATTTCGTCGGATTCAATGACGCCGCGTCGCCAGACCCTCGCAAGATTGCGGCCGATGACGCGGCCATCGCCGAGATTCACGAGGTTCTTGAAGACCGCCAGAGGAGTCGCCTCCGCCATCGCCGACAGTTTCGATTGCCGCGCCGCGACATCAACCGGCGTGCCGACCATCACCAGCTTGCGTACCTTGGTCGGGAACCGGGCCGCATAGATCAGCGACAACCAGCCGCCCTGGCAAAGCCCGATCAGGTCCACCGTCCCCCCGAGATGATCGACGAGGACGTTGAGCGCGGCAAGGTAATCGTCAATTCCGAGAAACCGCATGTCAGGGGTGGCCGACCGCCAGTCGGCCATGAACAGCCGTTCGATTCCGGCACCGCGGAGGGCGGCAACGAGGCTGTGTTCGGCGGCAAGGTCGGCAATGACGGCGCCATGCAACGCATACGGTGAACACAGAAGGGTAGGAACGCCGCATTCGACCAGGGAAAAGTCCCGGAGCCGGACGGCCTGCAGGTCGAGCACAAGCTCGCTTGCCGTCACCCCCTCCGGAGGCTGCGGCGCGCGACCGCCGTCGCCCAACATTTCCACAAACTGCGCCGACATCAACGACGCGGTCTCGCTGGCCGAGGCCGCGACAAGCGCCGGCCAGAAAAATGCCGCGTAGGGGAACTGGTCTCCGGAATCGCGCCCCATTTGCCTCTCCCCATCGTGATCGACAACGCCGTCGCATCGGGCAAGGTTCCCGTAACGGCTCGGACTGCGGAACGGGCATCGATCCCAGCACGCCTTCTATTTCAAATAAACCCAGAACGCCTCCCGCCTCCGTTGATCTATCTCACGCTGCCGTGCGCAAAAATCTCAATCTCCTCGTCTAACCGCCGAAGCGTGCGACCTTCTGACCCAGCAGGCCTCAGGCAGCCAGCTGCGTGCCACCATTGTGCAGATGGCATGCGACGAGCCCCTGCCCGTCACGGACCGGACGCGGCGGCTCGATCCGGCAGCGCGGACCCGCATCCGGACAGCGCGGATGGAAGACGCAACCCGGCGGCGGCGCCAGCGGATCGGGAAAACTGAGGCCCAACCCAACATCGGGAACGCCGAGACCAGGCTCCGGCGTAAGCACCGAAGCGAGCAGCGCGCGCGTGTAAGGGTGGCGCGGAGCATGGAACAGGTCTTCACGGCGGGCAGTCTCGACAATGCGCCCGAGATACATCACGGCGACACTGGTCGCGACATGCTCGATCACCCCGAGGTTATGACTGATGAAGATGTAGGTCAGGCCGAAATCGCGGCGCAGGTCGAGCAGGAGATTGAGGATCTGAGACTGCACCGAAACATCGAGCGCCGAGGTCGGCTCGTCGAGCAGCACGATTTCTGGTTCGACCACCAGCGCACGGGCAATCGCGACGCGCTGGCGCTGCCCGCCGGAAAGTTCATTCGGATAGACATCGGCGTGGCGCGCCGCAAGGCCGACGCGATCCAGCATCGCGATGGACCGCATCCGGCGTTCACGCGCCGTGCCGATACCCTGCACCGCGAGCGGCAGTCCGACGATCGACGCGACCGTGCGGCGCGGATTGAGCGACGAATAGGGGTCCTGGAACACCGGCTGAATACGCCGGGCGAGCGCACGGCGTCCGATCGAGGCCACGTCAGCGCCGCCGAACCGGATCAAGCCCGCACTGGGCTTGAGGATTCCAAGCAGCATTTTCGCCAGCGTGGACTTGCCGGAGCCGGACTCGCCCACGAGCCCGAGTACTTCGCCCTTTCCGACCGCAAGATTGACATCGACGACGGCGCGCAGGGTCTGGCTGGCGGCGAACAGCCCGCGCCCGACCGAAAAATTTCGCGACACACCGGAGGCTTCAAGCAACACGCTCATGCGGCCACCGCCTCGCCGAGGATACAGCGCCACTCATGCCCGCCATCGGAGCGCACCGGAACGGTCCGGGCGCATTCCGGCTGAGCGAAGTCGCAGCGGTCGCGAAACGCACAGCCTTGCACCTCTCCGATCAGGGACGGTACGATGCCTCTGATGACGCCGAGCCGGTCGCCCGGCCTGGTTGCGCCGGGCACCGGAATCGAAGCCATCAACCCGCTTGTATAGGGATGACGCGGCGCCGCGAACAGATCGGCGGCGTCAGCTGCCTCGACGATCTCCCCCGCATACATCACGGCAACCCGATGCGCGACCCGCGCGACGACGCCGAGATCGTGTGTGATCAGCACGATGGCGATGCCGAGATCCTGCTGCAGTTCGACCAGCAGCCGCAGGATCTGCGCCTGGATGGTAACGTCGAGCGCGGTGGTCGGCTCGTCGGCAATCAGCAGCGACGGTCCGCACATCAGCGCCATGGCAATCATGATGCGCTGGCGCAGGCCGCCGGAAAGCTGGTGCGGATATTGTCCCAGCCGCGCTGCGGCGTTGGTGATACCGACCATTTCGAGCAGCGCGACCGCGCGCTCACGAGCAACCGCCATCGTCGAACCCTTGTGGCGGCGATGCACTTCGGTGAGCTGATCGCCGATCGTGTAGGCCGGGTTCAGCGCCGTCATCGGCTCCTGGAACACCATGGCCATGCGCGCACCGCGCAACTCGGCGAGCCGGCCTTCCGGAAGTGCCACGAGGTCGTTGCCCTCGAACAGCATGCGGCGTGCCGTTCGTTTTGCCGCGCGCGGCAGCAGGCCCATCAAGGCGAGCGCCGTCATCGATTTGCCGCAACCGGATTCGCCGACCAGGCACAGCGTTTCGCCGCTGTGCAGCGAAAACGACACATCGCGCACCGCATGCAGCGTTCCGCGCGCAGTCGCAATATCGACCGTCAGGCCTTCGACCTCGAGCAGTGCCGCCACCTAACCTCTCCCCGCTGGCGCCGAGACGTCGCGAATGCCGTCGCCGACCATGTTCACGGCAAAGACCAGCACCGCAAGCGCGGTGCCAGGAATGGCGATCAGCCAGAACGAGAAGAACATGTAGGTCTTGGCCTCGGCGATCATCAGCCCCCAGGACGGCAGCGGCGGCTGTACGCCGAGCCCGAGGAAGGAGAGCGCGGCCTCGAGCAGGATCGCGCTGGCGGCTTCGACGGTCGCCACGACGACAAGCTGCGGCAGCACATTCGGCAGCACTTCGCCAACAATGACGCGCAGGGTCGACGCGCCGGCGGCCTCTGCCGCCGCCACATAGTCGAGCACCCGCACCTGCTGCGTCGCGGCCCGCATCACCACGGCGAAGCGGTCCCATTTGAGCAGGCCAAGCACGAGGATGACGACCCAGAGCGAGCCGCCGACCGTGGCAACGACGGCGAGCGCCACCAGAATGAGCGGAAGCGCCAGCCGCACCGTGATGAAGAAGGTCACCACCATGTCGACGCGTCCGCCGAAGAACCCTGCGGCAAGACCGAGCGCGGTGCCGATCAGGCCTGAGATCACCATCACGGCCGCGCCGATCAGGAGCGATATCTGCGCGCCATAGAGCACGCGCGAGAGGTAGTCGCGGCCGAGATTGTCGGTGCCGAACGGATGGACCCAATTGCCCTTTTCGTACCAGATCGGCGGAATCATGCGGCGGGACAGGTCCTGCGCGTAGGGATCATGCGGCGCGATCAGCGGGGCGAGCAGCGCCACCAGCACGATGAACGCCAGCAGACCGGTGCCTATCAGCAGGCCGCGATGCGCCATGATCCGGCGCCGCAACAATTTGCCCGACGACGCCGTCGTCAGGTCCAGAACGGGAATCGCGGCGACGTCGGTCATGACCCGCCCCCGACGCGGATGCGCGGATCCAGCCAGGCATTGGCAAGATCGGCGGCAAGTGTCAGACCCACATAGATCAGGGAGAGCAGCGTCACGATGGCCTGCGTGACGGGAAGATCCTTGTGGGTGATCGACTGAAAGGCGAGATAGCCGAGGCCATCGAGGGCGAACACGGTTTCGATCACGACCGAGCCGCCGAGCAGGAAACCGAGCTGCACCGCCGATAGCGCCACCACGGGAACGAGGGCATTGCGCAGCGCGTGCTTGAGCACCACGGATCTCGACGACAGCCCCTTGGCGCGTGCGGTGCGGACATAATCCGAGGCCAGCACCTCGATCATGCCGGCACGCACCAGCCGCATGATGGCGGGCGCGATATAATAGCCGAGCACGACGGTCGGCAGCACGAAGTGGGCCCAGCTGTCGCTGCCCGATACCGGAAGCCACCGGAGCATCACGGCAAACACGATCATCAGGATCAGGGCAAAAAAGAAACTCGGCAGCGCCTGCCCGATCACCGCCAGCGCAAGACAGAGGCGGTCGATCCAGCTGTTCGGATAAAGCGCCGCCAGGATGCCGAGCGGCAGCGACACGGCGAGCGCGAAGATCAGCGAGAACAACGCCAGCAGAGCCGTGGTCGGCATTTTATCGAGCACGAGCGCATGGACGTCGGTCTTGAAGAACAGCGAAGTGCCGAAATCGCCGCGTATCATTTTCGCGGCCCAGTCGAGATACTGCACGACGAGCGGACGATCGAGCCCGTAAATGCGCCTGATGTTGTCGATGTCCTCGCTGCGCGCGCCTTCCCCGGCGAGCGCGATCGCGACGTCGCCGGACGCACGTAGCAGCAGGAAGGCGAGCGCGGAGACGACCACCGCGACCAGAACGGCAAGTCCAAGACGCTTCAGGGCGTAGATCAGCATCCAATGGCCGGGTGCGCGAGGTGGCGGACGCTGCCTCTCACTTGTACGACATCTCCCAGAAGCGCGGGATCTCGTCCGGATAGGCGATGAAGACGAGATCCTTGTTGGCAACGTAGTAGGTCGTCAGCGAATAGAGCGGCAGCGAATAAGCCCGTTCCGCGATCAGGGCGAGCGCCTTGCGGTAGGCCTCCCTGCGCACCGCCGGATCGACCTGGGAGTCCCCGCGCTGCAGGAAATCGCGCACTTCCGGATCGCGCGAGACATCGTCCGGGCCGAATTTGTAGTAGACCGGCGTCGACGCCGACACGTCGTTGACCGAGAACGAACCCCAAGTCTGGTGCAGCATCGCCGCCTTGCCGGCGCGATTTGCCTCGCGCATCGCTGCATACTGCATGAAGCGCAGGTTCGCCCTGATGCCGACGGCGCGCAGATAACCGATCATCGCCTCGGTCTGGTTGCGCTCCCGGTAGGCGTAGAGATCGATGTCGAATCCATCCTTGAAGCCGGCCTCGGCGAGCAACTGCTTGGCCTTCGCCGGATCGTAGGAATAGCGGGGTGCCCCCTCGTCGCTGCACCCGAACTGCGGCGGGAAACAAAGTGTGTGCAGGACGCGCGCACCCTGGCCGACGATCTGCTTGACCATGCTTTCGCGATCGATCGCATGCATGATGGCCTGGCGCACCTTGATATCGCGCAGTTGCGGAGCGGTGCTCGTTTCCCGGGTGTCGAGGTGCAGGAATGCAATCCGCATCGTCTCGCCGGAAACGACTTGAAGGGTCGGAACGGCCTTCATCTGCGTCGCCTGATCGAGCGCGACATTCATGATCATGTCGGCGCCGCCGGCCATCATTTCGGCGACCTGGGTCTGCCGGTCGGGGATGAAGCGGATTTCGACCTTGTCGATCTTCGGCTGCGGCTTTGGCGACTCCTTGAAGTAGTCCGGGTTGCGCTCCATTCGCACGAATTTGCCGACCGAATGCTCGGTAATGCGGTACGGACCGGAACCAACCGGCTTCTCATTCATCCCCTGCGGGCCGACCTTGGCGTAATATTCATGCGGATGGATCACGACAGGTCCGGCAAGATATTCGATCGCCGCCGGAAACGGCTCCTTGCAGATGATGCGTACCTTGTAGGCGTCGATCTTCTCGGCGCGGTCGATCCAGGCCACGTTCTGGCGGGTGACGACCTTGCTGTCCGGACTCACCACGAAATTCAGCGTGTAGACCACATCATCGGCGGTGAATTCGGCGCCGTTGTGGAATTTGACGCCTTTGCGCAGGTCCAGTTCGAGAGTCTTGTCGTCGATCCACTTCCATGCGGTCGCGAGTTGCCCCTTGTATTCGGACGTCTTCGGGTCGCGATAGATCAACGTGTCCCACACCTGTTGGCCGATGATGACCCCGATGCGGACGTTGTTCATGAACGGATCGACGTTTTCCACCACCTGATCGTAGGCAAAGCGGATCGAGTTCGTTTTCTTGTCCGCCAGCGCGGGCGCTATGGCCATCGTTGCGGCAACCAACGCCGCCAATACTCCGGTCGAAAACCTGCTCATCGTCATTCCCCTCGATCAAGTCACTGCGGCGCCGTCCGACGTCAAGTGGAAAGCTGGCATGCCCGCAAGTCAAGGCTTTAAGGTTTGCAGGCATATCCGGTTTTTTGGGCAGGCCGAGGCCAACGACCCGGCCTCAGCCGTGATACCCAGGCCTTATGCCGCGCGGCCGGAACATCGCCGGCAGGCCTCGCTCAGGCCATTTTGCCAATGATCTAATATCTTTAAAGGTTTAGCTGGTCGGGGCAGCTGGATTCGAACCAACGACCTGCAGTACCCAAAACTGCCGCGCTACCAGGCTGCGCTATACCCCGATGGCTTGGGAAGCCCTGTCGTTACACGCTTCAGGCGCTGCCAGCAAGGCGGCTTCCGGCGCCTTGTCAGGGCTTGAAAAGGGGATGGGCGACCCGGTCGCCGGGCGCGATGCCGTATTTCTGCGCGGTGCCGGCGATCACTTCCAGCACCCCTTTGGCCAGTCCGCCGGACGAGATGATCTTGAGGGAATGCGGCTCGGTATTCTCGGCGATGCGCAGGATCCGGCCGTCGGCGCGGATGAAGATCATGTCGAGCGGGATGTAGGTGTTCTTCATCCACATCGAGATCTGTTGTTCCGGCGAGAAGTCGAACAGCATCCCCTTCCCGTCAGGCAATTCCTTGCGGTACATCAGCCCGGTCTCGCGCTCCTTGTCGGTGGTCGCCATCTCGACAGAGAAGACATGCACGCCGCTTTTGGTCACGATTTCGAGCGGCTGGATGCTAGCCGCCTGCGCGCCGAAGCCGGTCAATATGCAAAGCATTAGCACCGCGGCCATCGGTATCCGGAACCAGGCGCGGGCGCGGCGCCGATCGACACTCGAAGCAAAACTCATCAACGCTCACCGAAAGCCGTAAAGGATTTTGCCAATGCTAGCCCAATGATGTCTGGAAACGCCAGAGCTTCGGCAGGGCGCGAATAAGCATTTTCGCGAGCCCCGGCTAACGCTTTCGTGAGGCGGCGCCTTGGCCGATCAGTGCGACGACAGCCCGGGCGCGCCGGCTTCCGGCTGGATCTCGGCCGCCATCATTCCCTTCGAGCCGGGTCCGAACCGCACCAGCACGTACTGGCCGGGGCGCAACTCGGTCATGCCGAAGCGGCGCAGGGTTTCCATGTGCACGAAGATGTCGGGTGTCCCCTCCCCGCAGGTCAGGAAGCCGAAGCCGCGCAGCCGGTTGAACCACTTGACCTGCGCCCGCTCCAGCCCGCTGGTCGGGGTGACGCTGACATGGGTCCGCGGCGGCAGCATCTGCGCCGGGTGGATCGCGGTGGATTCGTCCATCGAGACCACCCGGAATGCCTGATAGCCTTTCTGTCGCTGCACGCATTCGCAGACGATCCGCGCGCCTTCATACGCGGTCTGATAGCCGTCGCGTCTAAGCACGGTGACGTGCAGAAGCACGTCGGGCCAGCCATTGTCCGGCACGATGAAGCCATAGCCCTTTGATGCATCGAACCATTTGATGACACCGGCGATTTCGACCAGGTTCGCGGCGCTCTCGCCGAGGCCCACCAGCGCATCGATCGCGGAATCACGTCCGGCACTGCCTGCATATTCACTCGGCCCAAGCCTGCTCGACCCAAGCCCGCTCGACCCAAGCCCGCTCGTCCCAAGCCTGTCCGGTCCGGTTCCGCCTGATGGCGGCCCGCCGAGCTTCTTGGACTCAAAACTGTCCGACCCCATGACCCCGGACCCCACACATCAGCGACGACCCCGTTACCGCTACGAAGTCGCCGGAACACGCGCCCATCTATGAGTATTCATGATGACGCCACGCGAATCTCTCGAATCAAAAGATAACACTCCCGCGTGCCGCGCATAGACAAAAAACAAAACTGGCATGAGCTATGAACAGCTTGCGCGGCCGCGAATCAATCGGCCATCAGTTGCCGACGAACGGCCCAAGCGTCTCCCCGATGTCGTGCCTGATCACGAGGTCGGCGATATCGTCCTGTTCCGTGGGCTCGTTGTTGATGATCACCAGCCGTGCGCCGCAGTTCCGCGCCATCATCGGAAATCCGGCAGCAGGCCACACCACCAGCGATGAGCCGATCGCGATGAACAGGTCGCAGTGCTGGGCGAGTTCGGTGGCGCGGCGCATGGCATCTTCCGGCATCGCCTGCCCGAACGAGATCGTCGCGGTCTTGACCGGCTCATCGCATACGGCGCAGTCCGGCGCGCCGCCGGTCTCCTCGAAGCGCAGCTTTGCCCAGGCCAGGTCATAGGCCTTTCCGCAGCCGATGCAGCGGGCGTACGTGGTGTTGCCGTGGAGTTCGACGACATGCTCGGCGGCGAAGCCGGATGCCTGGTGCAGATTGTCGATATTCTGGGTGACGATGGCGGGGATCTTGCCGGCCCTGTAGAGCGCGGCGAGCGCGCGATGACCGCGTCCCGGTTTCGCGGCGGCGAATGTCGGCTCCATCGCAAAGCGCCGCCGCCACGCCTCGTCCCGCGCGTCCGGACTGGCGACGAATTCATCGAACGGGATCGGCCGGTTGCGGCTCCACAATCCGCCGGGCGAGCGAAAATCGGGAATGCCGCATTCGGTTGAGATGCCGGCGCCGGTGAAAGGAACGATGGTGGACGCCTCGGCGATCATGTCGCCGAGCTGTTCCACGCCGCTGCGAAGATCGGTTGCGATCATGAGATTATATCCGAACGAATGGCCGCGCTGACTATAGCACGGCCGGTCGCATTGCTAAGCCGACCGCACGCCCGGATCGCGCCGCCACAGGCGCGCGCTGCGCCGCCCTTGTCAGGAGGCCTCGACAGCCTGCCTCATCAGGCTGCTTTGGCGACCGGCTCTCCGGACATCCTGGCCTCACCGGTCGCGCCGGTCTCCTGGCTCTTCCTCGGCTTGGCCGCGGGAGGTGCGACTTGCGACTTGCGCGCTGGCTTGTCGTATTGCGCGAGCTTTTCCAGTTCGGCCTCGAGTTCGGCGCGCCGCGCCGCGACCTTCTCTGCCAGCTTGTCGGTGGCGAGGTCGCGCAGGTTGGCGACCTCCTCGATGCTCATCGCGTCCAGATCGATCCTTGCCATGGCCAGCCTCCCGTTTCTCTTTGGCTACCGGCAACGCGGAGCTGCCACAAGCGCGGGATCGATTTTATCCACCGCGAAGGTCCCGACCCGACTTCGCCCGAGAGCGATCACAATCCTGCGACCTGGCGTCCCAAATGCCGCCCCAATCGCCGACGCCAATGGTCGCGGGACAAGAATCAAGAGGGATGGGCATGATCGAACAGCCGTACAACGCCGCACACGAGCGGGAAGAGATCGCCAGCCGCGTGGCGAGTTTCAAAGCCACGCAGGAAAGGTTCGAGCGCGAGCGCGAAGAATATTTCGTCGCCACGCTGCAGAATGCCCGCGGCGGATCCGAACCGCTTTCCCGCCACGCGTTGGAGGACCCGCCGTTCTGGTCGTAGCGGGAAACAGCGGAACCCTATGCTGTACGATGGAACGCGCTGGACGTTGGCGTGTTTCCGGAGCAGAGGAGCCGCTGATGCCGTACGCGCTTTACGAGAAAGAATACCGGCTCAGCCGGACCTTCCAGACCGCAACCGACGCATGGCGCTGCGCGGAGGATTGCGGGCTGGTGGTCGATGAGCCCAATGGCCGACAACGGCTCGAAGACGGCTACGTGATCAGATCCTGTCCGCCCGACGCTGACCCGGTGCTGAACGAAACTCGCCGCACCGACGATCCTTGCCTGCCTTGAGCCGCTCGCGAGGCTTTCAATTACTTGCCGACGAATACGCGCGCCCGTAGCCTGGGCCCCGGATTGAACCGCCGCAGCGGGAGTTCGCCCCGGCGCATGCGCTGCAGCGCAGCTCGAACGCTGAACGCGATCAGTACCTCATGGTGCCGCAACCCCTTGCCACCCTTCACGAGGCCGAGATCCCGGATCAGGCAGTAGTGGCCGCTGCTCATGCGGGCGAGCCGGCAATTCTTCCATCGCAACATCGCGCCAGCATGCACTGCCCCGCGATTCCGTCAATTCTTGACACGAATCGATTCCGTTTTGTTCACGGTGGAACGAACAGGGGACGCGTTTTTTCGGTCAGACAAACCTTAACGAAACGCTTCTTTCTGAGCGCGACGCGCATCGCAATGACGCCGCGTTCGCGCGCGTGTGACCCACCGCACGTCTGAACATCCGTTCAGGCGAAACTCCTGAACTATTGCCGTGCGTAAAGCGTCCCATGTGCATCGTAACCGGTGCAATGCACCCACCTGGAGAATACAATGCTTCGCAAGATCTCGTTCGCCGTCATCACCGCTATCGCGCTCGGAGCTGCCGCCATGTCGCCTGCTGCCGCGGGTGGCAAGGGTGGGCACGGTCACGGCCATGGCAAGCACATGGGCCATGGCCACGGTGGACACCATGGTCACGGGCTTCACAAGCACCGCCATGTTTACGGCGGCCCGGCCTTCTACATCGGCGGCGATTGCTACAGGTACATTCACACCCGGCGCGGTCTGCGCCTCGTGAACGTCTGCGTTTTCTGAGCGAAGCGAATACCCCGGCCGATGTGAACGGCCGGGGCGTTTTCCCGTCCGCGTCCGGCCGTCAGTGCACCGACAGTCAGGCCGCATGAGCCTCCCGTTCGGCAAGCGCCCTTTCAATCTGGCGGCGAACGGCCGCGGTGGGACGGCCTTCCCGTTCAAGCAGGCGCAGTTGATTCCACAAGCGGATGATCTGTCGCTCTTTGCCGGCGTCCATGACAATCTCCTCCGTGGCGCCATAGTGAACGAAACAGGAACAATTTTCAAGCCCTCTCGATGCGGCCGACCGATGGCCACCTGGAACACCCCACCTGTCCGTGGGTTGAGCTTCACGGGTGGGGCGATCAGGCCCCAAAGAAGCCGGCGGGGGCCTTCCGCGCCGGAGCCGACGCTATCCAGAACTACCAAAAAGAAGCAGAAAATGCCCTACATCGTAACCGGTACCGACATCCGGGGCGTCAACACCGCCCGGCGCCGGACGCCAGAAATGGCACTGAAGAAAGCACGCGAGTTCATCGCGCACGCTTGCTACAATGTCCGGATCACGACGCCGGAAGGTCGCACCTACCATTCCGCCCAGTTCGGCGATCTCCCGCACACGCCCGCGGCAACGCGCCCCTCCCGCAAGCGCGCCCCTGCCCGCTAGGCGCGCCCCGCCGCATCGTGGCGAACCCCGGGGAAACCGGCGCAAGGCAGTTCTCTTTTGTAGAAAAAACCTGCATAACGCGGCATGGCAAAAGCAAAAGTCACCTTCAAAATCGTTCGTATCGCCGAAGACAACTGGAGCATCCAGGCGGATTATCCCGGCGCCGAGCCGCGCATGATCACCGGCCTGACCAGCAAGGCAGACGCCGACGAGTGGATCAACGGCGAACGCCGCATCGGCTGGCTGCGCTCGCAAGGCTACGCGAAGTAGGCGCCGGGTAGCGGCGGACGGGGTGCTGGCATTCAGCCCTTATCGCCCCTGCACGCGTTCGCGTTTTGCTGCTATTGAACCTCCCGGACCGTCGACAGTCTCTTCAATCCAAGGGAACAGAAAACCATGCGTTACCTCCACACCATGCTGCGCGTGCGCAATCTGGATGCCGCGATGAAGTTCTATCAGGATGCCCTGGGGCTGAAGGAGGTTCGCCGCATCGACAATGACAAGGCGAAATTCACGCTGGTATTTCTGTGCGCCGCCGGGGACGAGGCGCTGCTGAAGAATACACCCAGCACGCGCGGCGCGCCGCTGGTCGAGCTCACCTATAATTGGGACGAGGAGAAATACGGCGAGGACCGCTATTTCGGCCACCTCGCCTATGAGGTCGACGACATCTACGCCACCTGCGATCGCCTGATGAAGATGGGCGTCACCATCAACCGGCCGCCGCGCGATGGCAACATGGCTTTCGTGCGCTCGCCCGATCTGCACTCGATCGAACTGCTGCAGAAGGGCGATCCCAAGCCGCCGGCCGAGCCGTGGCTGTCGATGCCGAACACCGGACACTGGTAAGCCCTGGCGCCGCCGGGCCTCCGGCGTCGGGATGCGCCGTTTCCTGACGTGTATCCGTTCACGGTCGGTGAACCTTTTTCCCTCAGTCTTGACACAGGATTCGAGGGAGTCTCATGAGCCAGTCCAGGCACTATCAATTCCAGGCAGACCAGGCCAGGCGCCTGGCCCGTCAGGTGAGCAGTGCAGAGGTTCGTGAGCGGCTGCTGGAAATGGCCGGCGAATACAGCCGCTACGCCGAGTTGATGGAAGCCCGCGAACAGCCGCGCGAGCAGGCTTCGGCCTGAGCCGGCGAAAGCAGCCGCGTAATATCCGCCACGTCATCGAACACCCGAACCGGCGAAAGCCGCCCGAGCGCCTCCGGCCAGGCATAGCCCCACGACACCGCCCCGAAATCGATCCCGGCCTGCGCTGCGGCCTCGCCGTCACGGACCTCATCGCCGATCGCAATGGCATCTCCGGCGGCGACGCCGGTGCGTTTCAGCACCGACCTGAACTTGGCGGCCTTGCCGAACATCGAGGCGCCGCAGGCAAATTGCGACATCACCGCCGCGTGGTCGCCGAGCGCCCGCCTGACATTGCTCTCGGAATCGGAACTGACCATGGCGATGGTGACGCCGGCTTGCGACAACGCCTGCAGCATCGATCCAACACCGGCGAACAGCGGGATGCTGTCGATGTTCCGGCTCTTCAGCCGGCGCATGTCCGCCGCGATGAGGGGCATTCGCCAGAGCGGCACCTCGAGCCAGGCGATGATTTCGCGGGATGATTTGCCGCGCAGCATCTCGACGTCGGCATCCTCGACGCGCCGGAAGCCGTGCTTGTCGGCCAGCGAATTCACCACCTGCCGAAACCATGGCAGGCTGTCCGACAATGTTCCGTCGAGGTCGAAGATCGCGAGCTTGTATCCGGGCATGATCCGGGCCTTATAGCATCCGGGGCGGGAATTTTTACCGGGATGGCCCGCACATCCCGCGGTGTTTTCCGCTATCAACGGCAAGAGCCGAGCAACGGGAGAGCCAACGCGTGCCAAACAGGAATCAGGCCCAGCTGACGATCTGGGGCCGGGCCAATTCGGTCAATGTGCAGAAAGTGCTGTGGTGCCTGCGCGAACTCGACCTCCCCTTCCGGCGCATCGATGCCGGCATGGCCTTCGGCCAGAACGACAAGCCCGAATATCTCGCGATGAATCCGAACGGGCGGATACCGACCCTGGTCGACGGCGACTACGTGCTGTGGGAATCCAATTCGATCATGCGCTACCTCAACCTCGCCTATGGCGAGGGATCCCCGATCTATCCGCAGGCGCCGAAGGCGCGCGCCGGGGTCGACCGCTGGCTGGACTGGACGCTGTCGACGCTGCAGCCAGTCGATCGCCCGGTTTTCTGGGGGCTGGTGCGCACCCCCGTCGAAAAACGCGACATGGTCGCGCTTCAGAAGGACGCCGACGCCGAGGCCGAGCAATGGCGCATCGTGGAGGCACAGGTGGCGACGCGGCGCTTCATCGAAGGCGACGATTTCACCATCGCCGACATCGCGCTCGGCGCCTATGCGCGGCGCTGGTTCGGAGTCGAGGGCATCGTCAAGCCGAGGCTGCCGCATCTGGAGCGCTGGTTCGCCGAATTCGCCGCGCGCCCCGGGTTTGCGGAGTTCATCGCGCCGCCGATGTCGTGAGAGGCTCCTGTCATTCCGGGATGGTCCGAAGGACCAGACCCGGAATCTCGAGATTCCGGGTTCGATGCTTCGCATCGCCCCGGAATGACCTACGGACCCGACTGCTCGAACAGCACGACGGCGACGATCACAACCAGCGTGACCGCCGTCACCGCGAGGCGCGTGGTCCAGGTCATGCCGCGGCTGACCCACCACAGCAGCGCACAACCCATGATGACGGGAACGATGATTTCGAGCTGCAAATCGGGCCTCGTGGCTGTTTGACGGAGTGCTAGCGACTGCCGCCGACCCCGATGCTGACGGCGCCGCCGATCTTCACACAGGTCTGCGTACCGTCAACCCTGACGAAGCCCGCGCCATACGCCGCGCAGGAACGGTCGGTGCCGGCGCCCTTCAGCGGAACCTGCCGGACGGTGGCGCCGGATCTATCGGTTTTTTGCTGGCGGGGCTGCTCGGCAGCCGCCGAACAGGCCGGCCACAGCGCGGCGACGGCGATCAACAGGAATACATTTCGCATCCCGCATTTTATCGCCGGCGAGCGGGAGGGACAAGGATGCCCGGGTGCCGTCGCGCAATGGCCGGCCGCATCACTGTGGAGCTGGCCCTCGCCCGGTCAGGATGATTGGTGTCTGGCGCGCCACTCACGCCACGTGATGACGCCAACCGTCAACACGCACAGCGGTAGAACGACGGTCCCGAGAACCAGGCCGTAGGTCGACAGGGCGTCGTGCTGCTGAGCTGCCATCACCAGATAGATGGTGTAACCGGCATAGAGCGCCAGAAACACCGCGCCCTCCCAGCGAGCGATCAGGTTTCCGGTGAAAAAGATCGGCAGGCAGGCGATCGCCACGGCGATCATCACGGGAATATCGAACGCCATCAGTGCGGGGGCGACGGAAAGGCCGCCCGACGCCACCGCCGAGGAAATTCCGAGCACGCCGACGATGTTGAAGATGCAGCTTCCCACCACATTGCCGACGGCAATGTCGCGCTCACCGCGGATCGCCGCCATGATCGAAGTCGCAACCTCGGGCAGCGAGGTACCCATCGCGACAATGGTCAGACCGATCACCATTTCGCTGACACCGAACAGTTTCGCAAAGGTAACGGCCGCCTGAACCAGCAAGTTGGCGCCCACCACCAGCAGGATCAAACCGGCGACGATCATCGCGATCTGCACCGGAAGTTTCGCGTTCCAGCCCGATCCAGGCTCGGCCGTCGTCTGCGCGTCCGGATCCGACGCTTCCTGGCGACGGCTCTGGACGATCAGAAATACCGTGTAGGCGGCAAACAGGCATACCAGGATCATTCCGTCGATGCGCGACAAGGCGCCATCCCAAGCCAGTGCCGCCAGCAACAAGGAGGTGCCGACCATGATCGGGACCTCCTGGCGGATCAGTTGTCGATTGACGACCAATGGCGTGATGAGCGCCGACAGCCCGAGGATGAAGAGCACATTCAGGATGTTGCTGCCGACGACGTTGCCAACCGCAATGTCGGCCTGGTTCGACATCGCGGACTGTACCGAGACCGCCAACTCCGGAGCGCTGGTCCCCACGCTCACCACGGTGAGCCCCACCACGAGCGGCGATATTCCGAACCTGAGCGCCAGGTTCGAGGCCCCTCGCACCAGCAGTTCTGCGCCGATCACGAGAGCTGCAAGTCCCGACAGAAAGCTGAGTAGCGCCACGATCTCTCTTGCCTCATTAGCGGAATTTCGGTTCGACGAAACCGCACCCTAATCGCCGGGAGTTGTCGCCGAAAGTGGCGTGCGGAATCGGAAGTGCGGCGTATCGTCCGGGAACACGGTTCGCATCCCGCCAATAATCTGGGCTTGGCTACCGGACGAACTTGACGCCGACGGTCTTGCCGCGGCGCCAGACCACTTCGCAGCTTCGCCCGGTACGCGCGTCGCGCGATAAGGCCAGCCGCAGTCTGCCCGGCAGCGCGTTGGGATCGTCGACCGTGACCTTGGCGCCGGTCGAGGACAAATCCTGCACCACGCAGGGTCGCGCGGCGAAGCCGCCGTCCAGTGTGAGCCACCCTGGCTGGTGGACGGATTTGCGGGATTCCCGCTTCTTGGCGGCTGCGGCCATATCGAGCGCTCCTGAGACGCAATCCCTAACCGGTCCGACTTTAGGAACCGTTGCGAGGTAGGGAAAAATCCCTGGGTTTCTGGCTGCGGGAAAGCATCCATCCCGCCACAAAACGCAAGTGCCGGTGGCTTGCCCGACCGCGCAAACGCCACTATACGTTCGCCCGCTGCCTCGCTCGCGTCACTGCGATCGGGGTTGCGCGAGGGCACCATCGCTCCTTCAAAGCTTTGATTTGCCTGAGCTTTTGTGCAAACTGCAGCGAACCGGCAGCTCTTGCGACCAGTTCGGTCGCAGCGACGCCTTCGCTCCCTTCGTCTATCGGTTAGGACGCCACCCTTTCACGGTGGAGAGAGCGGTTCGATTCCGCTAGGGAGCGCCATCGCCGTTGACAGGCCGCGCCCCGCTTCAACCGCAGCGATATCCTGCACGAAATCCTGCCAGTTGCGGCGGCGGCGGTGCCCGTCTGCCGCCTTCCCAGCGGAAAAACCACCGGTAGCTCCACCTCAGTGACGCAGCATAAGATGCTGTTTGACGGGGTTCCCAACGCAGAACGTGAGCAATATTGCACACTCGGTCCGCGAATGTGGCTTTTTGGCAATAGTCGAGATCGCCTGCCTCCCCGTAAAAGTACGGCCATTGGACCCGAAGTATGGGTATTAATCGAGGAGATTGGCTATGAAGACGATGATTGCGGCAAGCGCCGCCCTTCTTATTGCAACCACCGTCGCCGGCACTGCTGCCGATATGGCGCCTCGTTATGCTAAGGCACCGCCGATTATCGACACCTGGAGCTGGACCGGCTTCTATGTCGGCGCCCATGTCGGCGGTGGTTGGGGAACGACCGAGTCGACCCTCACTGGCGCTTCCGCTCCGGGTCTCGGCGCGGTCGCGTTCAATTTTCCATTCTCCCAGAACAGCCGGAGCGGCCTCCTGGGCGGCGGCCAGGTCGGGTATAACTGGCAGAGCGGCTGGGTGGTATTTGGCGTTCAGGGCGACATTGCCGGAATGGACGTCAAGGGAACCGTTCCCTGCGTGGTCGTCCTTTCCTGCACGACTGAAAGCGACTGGCTGGCCACGGTTTCGGGCCGCATCGGTGGCGTGGTCGCCGACCGCACCCTGCTTTACGTCAAGGGCGGTGGCGCCTGGATGAATTCCACGCACAGCGTAAGCGCTCCGGGCGGCGGTTTCATTGGCGGTCCCGGTGGCGGTGGCGGCTTGACGCAAATCACCAGCGCGGACAGCACTTCCTGGGGATGGCTGGTCGGCATGGGCGTCGAGTACATGTTCGCCAAGAACTGGACCGGCTTCCTCGAGTACAACTACATCGATTTCGACACGAAGAACGAGGCCTTCGGCATCGGCGCCCCTGCCGCCTTCACCATCAATGCAGACCTCAAGAACAAGCTGTCGGTTGCCAAGGCTGGCGTTAACTACAAGTTCTGAACTCTCGTTTAACGATCTCATCTCCAGCAACTAAGGCCCCGGCATGGTCCGGGGCTTTTTTTGCGTGTCGCATGTGCAACACCCTCCGACAAACCTCTTCGCCCGACGTTGGCATGCCGGATGGGCATGAACCGAAGAGCGCGTGGCGCGACGAACAGGAAACCACTGGATACTTGCCTGCATGGCCGAAGCTGATATCCGACCAGGCCTCCGCGTTCGCCTGTCTCCACTTGGGATGAAACGCTGTCCAAGGCTGGTCAGTCACAAGGGCGTCGTCGTGGGCACGAGTTCTCGTACCGGATCGGTCCGCGTACTGCTGGATGGACGAAAAATGCCCGTTACCCTGCACCCGAGTTACGTTGAGTCCGACAGTTCCCGAAATGGATTGAACCTTGGAAATTAGCCCTGGCGAAACTCTGGACGGGTGCCTGACGCCAGCCGTAATCCGGCGCGGAGCCCGACTTAGCTCCGACGTTCATCCCTGGATTCTTCGGCGTAAAGTTGCTTGGTTGACCGTTCGGTCAGTTCCTTATCCGATCGGGTCCTGCGCCTGTTGCGCATGATGCCGTAAACCAAAGCCAGTCCGAGGACGAAAGCGCCGATCCACCAGAGCGCAACCGGAATCATGGGTCCGTTTTGAACCGGCTGGCCCTGCGCAGCCAGATCGACCGGCGACAAGACCAGGGCGATCGACGCGAGAACAAGGACGGTCTTGAAGACGCCGCCGGCCAATCGGTTGCAAAGCGAGGTTGGTATGATGGTCATGCTATCCTCATTTTATCCAGCATAACCAATCGCGGCAGGCTGCCATTGTTCCGGTTCCGCCGGCCGGCCCCGGCGCGCGCCCTGCCCTTGCCGCGGCGATGCATGCATGGGACGGAATCGACGCATGAATTGCCAATCATGCGTCGCACCTATAACAGCGGCCTCTCATGGTGGCGTACCGCCACTCATCTCCGTTCCGTTTGAAAAAAGGTTATGTTCTCAATGCTCCGCTGTATCATTTCCGCACTTCTCATAACCGTTTCAAGCGCCGCTCTATCGGAAGAAAACTGCCAGTCCGAAAAATCCATCAAGTCCGCCGACAGTAACAAGGAAACAAAAGTTCAGTTCAAGAACGAGAGCAAAAGCAAGATCAAGATTTACTGGATCAACTATGACGGGAAACGCGAGTTCTACAGCGACGTGAATCCCGGACGGAGCTACACGCAAGACACCTATATGACGCATCCCTGGGTCATTACCGATATGACTGGCCAGTGCGTCCTGCTGTTTCGGCCGCTGCCTGGCGCGACCCTGGCGACCGTCAGCACCGTCGATTGATCAGCCACAACAATAATGCGGCCGCTCCCAAACGAGCGGCCGCATTATGCACGGCTGACCGGCGGGAACGCGGAACCCAATTGCATACCGTGACGGTATCGACGGATCTCCTTCACCCACGCCGAGTTTCGACGATCCAACAGTTCAACCCGCTTTTCATCCAGCGCCGATCCGGTTCCATTCTGGTGGAAAAATATTTCCGTCGGTCGAGTCGGTTTCCGGATAGACGTTCGACGGCGGCTGGCTTATTTTTTCGACGCGGTTTCCAGAACAACGGTGAGCCATGAACTCTCTGACGGATGTTCTGCTGTCGCCGATCGAACGCCCGCGTTGCGTTCGATGTGGAATGCGCATGGGCCTGACGAGCATTGAACTGCGCCGCGGCGACACCGAAAAACGGACCTTCGCCTGCTCCAGATGCGCCAGCATCGAGACCAAAATCGCTACTGACCCTCTAAAGTCCCACGAGATCGTCCGGATGGCAAGCAAAATCAGGCCACCGGGATGAAGATCGGTCTGACATTTGTTCGGGTGTTCGTCCAACTCGGCATGTCCCTCGCACTCACCACCGTGGCTGCCCTCGGCATTTTCATGATTGTCCGATATGTTGCGTGGGTTGGATGACGGCGTTAGCGGCGGTGACGACTGAGGAGTCTTTGCTCACTCGAACGACGCCAGGCGCAAAAACGATTCCACGAAGGAGGCGCGCGAAGGCTCGGATTGCATCCGCTGCTCTGTATGCTCGTATGCGTTTGTTTGTGCGAATATGCACACGAGACCGCGGGCGCAGCGCGCATCCGGCTTTCCGTGCGCCCTCTTGCTTCAGAGGTTGTCAACGACGCAAAGCGCGGACGTCAACGGGCCGAGACAATGTCGACGCTCGCCTTTCCCGAAATGGAATTTGCGCGAGGCATTCTATTTTGCGATGGTCCTTCCGGATTTTCCACCGGCTAGGGAGAGCCCGCCATTGCCTGACAATCGCTCCCACGTCGACGGCGCCCGGGTGCTTGCCGATCTCGATGCGCTGCGCCGCATCGGCGCCTACAAGACCGGGGTTCACAAGCCGACCTTCTCGGATCCGCATATGCAGTCGCTGCAGTGGCTGGCGCAGCGGCTCCCCGCGGCAGGGCTTGCGGCCGAGATCGATGGCATCGGCAACGTGATCGGCACAAGCACAAAGGCTGGTCCAAAACTGCTGGCCGGCTCCCACCTCGAAAGCCAGAACTACGCCGGCTGGCTCGACGGGCCACTCGGCGTCGTCTACGCGCTCGAAGCCGCCCGCGTGATCAACGCCGATCCGGACGCCGACGGGTCCGTCGAAGTCGCGGCATGGTGCGATGAGGAAGGTCATTTCGGCTCGTTCCTCGGCTCGAGGTCCTATGTCGGCGCGCTGACCGAGGATGACATTGACGCCGCGCGCGACCGCAGCAGCGGCCGAACCATGCGGGATGCGCTACGCGAGGTGGGACTGGCCGGACGGCCGCGCGCCGGGGCTGAACGCGGTCGCCACATCGGCTATCTGGAGGCGCATATCGAACAGGGCCAAACGCTCGAAGGCGGCGGCCTGGCGATCGGAATCGTCACCTCCATCGTCGGCATCTGGCAGTACCGGATCATTTTCGAGGGCGAACAGAATCACGCGGGCACCACGAGAATGGACGTTCGCAGGGATGCCGGTCTGGCGCTGGCGCGATTCTGCGTGGCGATCGACGACCGGTTTCCCGGGGCATGCGGACCGCGCACGGTATGGACCACCGGCCGCATCGTGCTCGATCCCGGCGCGCCCAGCATCATTCCCGGACGCGCGGAAATGCTTTTCCAGATGCGCGACGATGATGCTGCCGTGATCGATCGCCTGGAAGCCCTGCTGCGCGACATGGCCGCCAAGGCCAGCGCGCAAGGCCGCTGCACGGTCGCGGTGGAGCGAATTCGGACCGGCGCTCCCGCTTTGATGAATGCGGCTTTCCAGCAGGCCATCGAGGCAGCCAGCGTGGCCCTCGTCGGCGGCCGATCGGTCCGCATGCCCTCCGGCGCCGGACACGATGCGCAAGTACTCGCCTCCATCATGCCGGCGGGCATGCTGTTCGTGCCTTCGATCGGCGGCGTCAGCCATCACTGGAGCGAGAACACCGAGGACGCCGACATCGTCACCGGCGCCGAGGTGTTCGTCGACACCTGCCGCCGCCTGCTGGCGCGATGAACTCGCCGGTCTCCCCTCACCCGAACCGGATGGGCGCTATCAATGCGTGGCCCGGCCCCAGGCGATGGATGCCCAGACGCGCTCATGAGCGTAATACCAGCCGATCTTGGTCAGGAATTCGAGGGCGGCAATGGAACCCGCCAGCGCCACCTTGCCGGTCAGGTACCAACTGATGGCAAATGTATCGAGCGTGCCCAGTATCCGCCAGCTGATTGCCTTCAGTACCGACCTCGTATGGGTCTCTTTTCCGCTAAATAGGACCACCGATGCGCCTCGCTGCCTGACGATACCAGATCCAATCACGCTCATTCGCCCAGGTCGCCGGAAAGTCACCCATGGACCTCGCTCGCGAACGTGCATTGGCCTAGCCATATCTGAACCAAGCTGGTTTGACTGAAGAATCGCTGCCTGCGGGCACCCCGCCCGCGGGTCCGGGAATGCCGGAGGCCTGCTGCTTGCTGTCGCACTTGCGTATTTCCGGAGCGGACGGCCCGGAAAAATGGCATAGCTTCCCTTGAGATGTTCCTCCTCGAATCCCTCCCCACCGTCATCGGCACCGCGGCGATCGCGCCGGCGCTCCTGATCCTGTGGCTGGTGATCGCCGCCGGCGAACGGCCGGGCCCGCCCGCCAGGGTCTGGTCCGCGTTTCTGCTGGGCACGGCCAGTGTGTCGCTGCTCGGCGTGGTCCGGAAACCGCTGACCTCGCTGTTCGCGGTTCCGGAGCACCCCTGGCTCGCGAACGCGCTGCATGCGATCCTCGGGATTGCGGCGCCCGAGGAAATCGTCAAAATTCTCGTCATCCTCCTGGTTTCGATGCGGCGCCGGCCGGGCGCCGACCACATGGACGCGGTCGTTTATGGCGCCGCCGTCGGGCTCGGCTTTGCCGCCTACGAAAATCTCGCCTACCTCATCCAGCACCAGGAAATATGGAAATCGCTGGCCGCGCTGCGCAGCGTCCTCACCGTTCCGTTCCATGGCGCGCTCGGCATCATCGCCGGCGCCTATATCGCCATCGCCCGGTCAGGCACGGCGCTCGGCGCCAACCGGCATCACCGCGACTGGGCCCGCATCTCCAGCGGAATGCTGATCCTGCTGGCGCCGGTGACGCTGCACGCCGCGTTCGATTTCCCGCTGCTCACGCTGCAGCAAAATCCGGACATGGCATCGTCCACCCGGCTTGTTCTGGGTACCACCAGCGTGCTGATCGGGTTCGGCACGATCGGCCTTGCTGTGCGGCTGGTATGGCGGGTCGGCCGGCACCACGCTCCACGCTCCGAGGTCGCGCGCGAGCGTCTCAGCCAGTTGCGTCGAATGTGGGCGCTGCTGGTGGCCGGTGGCGGCGCCGGCTTTGCGGGGCTCGCCTTCCTGCTGACCTCGATCCATCAGTGGTTCGTCAACCCCGACCGCAATCCTGCGCTGGTTCTGGTCCCGATCGGCCTCACCTCCATCCTGATCGGCGCAGCCCTGCTGCTGGCGACCAGCGCGATCTATATTCTCGGCCGCAACCGGATGCGCACGACGGCGGAGGGATTTTCTTCGCTGTCGAGCCAGCGCTGAGGCAAGGCTGGGTCAAGGCCGAACCAGAGCGTGGATTGCGGCCGGCGTTGATCTCGCGCAAGCGGCGGCGTCAACAAATCTGATCCGCTGTCGCGTGCGCGGGTTATACTGCGCGCCTCAACACCGCGCGGCCGGCATCCGGAGACCCTCAATGACCCTTCCCCAGGACATCACCAAGCTGCAATCCGACCTGGACGCCGCCGCCCGCGTGCACTGGAAGGCCTTTCTGGCCGAAGGGATCCTGTTGGCGATCCTGGGATTGGCGGCGATCATCGTGCCGCCGCTGGCAAGCCTCGCGGTCACCATTTTTCTCGGCTGGATGTTCCTGATCGCCGGAATCGTCGGTCTCGCGCTGACATTCTGGGCCCGGCAGATGCCGGGCTTCTGGTGGTCGCTGATCTCGGCGGCGCTGGCGGTAGGTGCCGGCATCATCCTGCTGGCGAAGCCGGTGCAGGGCATCCTCACCCTCACCATCGTGGTCGGCGCCTATTTCCTGGCCGAAGGCGTCGCCACCATCATGTATGCCCTGCAGCACCGCCGCGAATTGTCGGAGCGCTGGAGCTGGATGGCGTTCGCCGGTGCCCTGGACATCCTGATTGCGGCCATGATCATCATGGGCTTGCCGGGTTCGGCCGAATGGGCGATCGGACTTCTGGTCGGCATCAACCTGCTGTTCGGCGGGGCTTCGCTGATCGGGATGGCGCTCGCCGCGCGCAAGAGCTAAGCCCGCCCCCGGACGGATCACCGCTCCCCGTCCGGTTTTTTGGGGGATGACAAGCTTCACGCCATGCGCTATCAGAGCGCCCATGATCACCGTCGCCACCAGCAACTATTGGTATTTTAGCCTCGACAGCTCGCTGGCGGTGGGAGGATCACGCGCAATCTGAAGAATTGCAGCAAAGTAGTCCGAACAGCCGCCGCCCGATCTGGCGGCTTTTTTTTGGCCGGCAGGTCCCTTGACCAACAGGAGCCCTAGCCGTGTTGAGCACCACAGACGATCTTCGGATCGAAGAAATAAAAGAGCTGATTACGCCACAGGAAGTGATGCGCGAAATCCCGCGAACCCTGACCGCGACGCGCGTGGTGACGGCGTCGCGTAACGCCATCCACACCATCCTTGATGGTGCGGACGATCGCCTTCTGGTGATCGTCGGTCCCTGTTCGGTGCACGATCCCGATGCCGCCGTGGATTACGCTACGCGCCTCGCCGCCTTGCGCGAACAGTTGTCCGACCGGCTCGAGATCGTGATGCGCGTCTATTTCGAGAAGCCGCGTACCACGGTGGGATGGAAGGGCCTGATCAACGATCCCGACCTCGACGGCAGCTTCAACATCAACAAGGGCCTGCGGCTCGCCCGCAATGTGCTTTCCGCCGTGAACAATCTCGGTCTGCCGGCCGGAACCGAATTCCTCGACCTCACGACGCCGCAATACATCGCCGATCTGGTGGCGTGGGCGGCGATCGGAGCGCGCACGACGGAAAGCCAGATCCACCGCGAACTTGCTTCCGGACTGTCCTGCCCGGTCGGCTTCAAGAACGGCACCGACGGCAATGTGCGCATCGCTGCTGACGCGGTGAAGTCGGCATCGCAGCCGCACCACTTCATCGCGGTCACCAAGCGTGGACGCTCGGCAATCGCATCGACGTCGGGCAATGAGGACTGCCACATCATTCTGCGCGGTGGCGGCCGGCCGAATTACGACCAGGCCAGCGTCGCTTCCGCCTCGGCCGAACTCGCGCGCGCCGGCGTGGCGCCGCGGATCATGATCGATGCCAGTCACGCCAACAGCGGCAAGAAGCCGGAGAATCAGCCCTTGGTCGTCGCCGATGTCGCCCGCCAGGTCGCCAGCGGAGATCAGCGCATCATCGGCGTCATGGTCGAGAGCAATCTGGTCGCGGGTCGGCAGGATGTATTGCCGGGCACGGCGCTGACCTATGGACAGAGCATTACCGACGGCTGCATCGACTGGCAGGCAACGGTTTCTGCCCTGAACCTGCTGGCCGACGCCGTCGCAGCCAGACGAAACGCACGGACGGTCCAATTGCTGGAGCGATCGGCCTAGCCAATCGGTCGTGCATGGACGGGCCGTCTGCGCCCTGCCACCCGCTCTGCCCGCGGCCTAACAGCCGCGGCAGATGCTCTTGATCTTGCGGTCGAGGATCGCGTTTTCCCTGCTCAGGGGATCGTTCGGATCGTTCAGATTCTTCTCCGAAGGCACGTCACTGGCGCGCGGCTGGCGATGGCCGATCGGCGCCTGCGGCAGCGGCCGGTCCTTCACCGCGGTCGATGATCCCCCACTATTGCCGGTTTGGGCGATCGCGGGAGCGCCGATCCAGATCAGCAGCGCCACCGCTGTAATCACTCTTCGCATCTGCCTTCTCCATCGATCTGCGCGCCCGTTCGGGAACCTCCATCCGCCATCGCATCACGGCGCCGGCGGATAGAGATGAACGTCGCCGCAATAGTCGACCACACGATAGCGTGTTTCGCCGCCCGATTCACCTTGAGAAGACGTGAAATCCGCCTGCGACAAATAGCTCGGGCCGACCGGCGATTTGCCGTGGCCGCCGGGAATATCCAGCACGTATTCCGGCTGGCACAATCCGGAGACCCGGCCCCTTAAAGTTTGCATCAATTGCTGTCCGTGCGCGAGGGTCGTGCGCAGATGCGCCGTGCCGGGCGCGAGATCGCCGTGGTGCAGGTAATAGGGCTTTATTCTGCACTCGACGAAGGCCCGCATCAGCGCCTCCAGCGTCACGGCGTCGTCATTGACGCCGCGCAGCAACACGCTCTGACTGACCATCGGAATGCCGGCATCGACGATTCCGGCGCAGGCGGAACGCGCCCTGGCGGTCAGTTCCCGCGGATGATTGGCATGCAGCGCAATCCAGGTCGCGGCACCCGCGACCTTCAGCGCCCCGATCATCTCGTCGCTGATGCGCTGCGGTTCGGCGACCGGCACCCTGGTGTGAATGCGAATGATCTTGAGGTGATCGATCGCAGCCAGATCCGCCATGATTTCGGCGAGCCGCCGCGGCGACAGCATCAGGGGATCGCCGCCGGTCAGGATCACTTCCCAGATTTCGGGATGCGCGCGGATATAGGCCAGCGCATTGTCATAGGCGCCCTGCGAGAGCGCACTCGCCTTGCCCGGCCCGACCATCTCCCGGCGAAAACAGAAACGGCAATACACCGCGCAGACATGGACGAGCTTGAACAGGACCCGATCGGGATAGCGATGCACGATGCCCGACACTGGCGAATGGCGGTGATCCCCGATCGGATCGGCGCTCTCGTTCGACTGCGCGACCAGTTCCTCGGCGTTTGGGATGTACTGCCGCGCGATCGGATCGTCGGGATCGTCGGGGTCAATCAGGGCGGCGACATCGGGCGTCACCGCCACCGCGTAGCGCGCCGCGACCTTTTCCAGATCCGCGAGAGCCTCGACGGGCACGAGGCCCTGGGCGACCAGTTCCGTTGGATCGCGCAAGGTCGCAGCCGGCTTGAAATTGATCCTGTCCCTGAAATTGATCCTGTTCATGCCTCACCTGCCGGCGGTGTCCATACCACCTGATCGATCCGTAGAGCGCCGCTGGCCAGCATCACCAGCCGGTCGAAACCGAGTGCCACGCCGCTGGCCTGCGGCATCCGCCCGACCGCGGCGAGAAAATCCTCGTCCAGCGGATAGCGTTCGCCATAGCGCCGCTGCTTTTCGTCCATCGCCTCGGTGAAGCGATGGCGCTGTTCCCGCGCGTCGGTCAATTCGCCAAAGCCATTGGCGAGTTCAACGCCGCAGGCATAAATCTCAAAGCGCTCGGCGACGCGTGGATCGGACGGTTTCGTCCGTGCCAGCGCCGCCTCCGGCGCCGGGTATTCGAACAGGACGGTCAAGCGCCCCTGCCCCAATCCCGGCTCGACATGCTGGACCAGTACTTTGCTGAAAATGTCGGACCAGGTGTCGTCATCCGATATCCGGACCCGCGCGTTTGCCGCTGCCGCCAATGCGGCGCGGTCGCCGTGGCCGTCCGTGACAGTGGCGAGCAGATCGAAGCCGGCAAAGCGTTCGAATGCCGCCGCGACGGTCAGCAATTCGGGTTCGGCAAGCGGATCGGCGGTCCTGCCGCGAAAGGAAAATTTCCCGATACCCGTCGCCTGCGCGGCATTTGCAATGATCATGATGCTGTCGGCCATCACGGCGTCGTAGCCGGCACCGGCGCGGTACCATTCCAGCATGGTGAATTCAGGCAGATGCAGGTCTCCGCGCTCGCGGTCGCGGAATACCCGCGCCAACTCGAAAATCTTTGTCTCTCCGGCCGCCAGCAATTTCTTGCAGGCGAATTCCGGCGAGGTACGCAAATAGCGGGTGGCCCGCTGGCCGTCGGCGCCCGTCAGTTCGGTGCGGGGCGCATGCAGATGGGTCTCATTCCCCGGGGAAACCTGTAGAATCCCGGTCTCGACTTCGGCAAAACCCTGCGCGTCGAACCAGTTGCGAACGGCCCGGACAATGGTGCTCCGCGCGGCGAGAAACGGCCTGACGTCGGCATGCCGCTCGGGCGTCCACCAGGGCGAAATTCGGCCGGTTTCGGGCATCAGTGGGCCACCCCGTCGGGCTGCAAACTGCTGGCATCGACCGGCAAAATCAGTATGTTGCAGCCCGAAACCGCCTCTACGGCCCCGGGACGCCCTTGTCCGGATCGGGCCGGGGCCAGAATATCGGGAAAAACAGCCTTGAAAGTCATCGCCAGTTCTATTCGCAAGGGCAACGTCATCGAGCAAGACGGCAAGCTTTACGTGGTTCTGACCGCCGAGAACATCCACCCCGGCAAGGGAACTCCGGTCAGCCAGATCGAAATGCGCCGAATCAGCGACGGGGTGAAGATTTCCGAGCGCTACAAGACCACGGACCAAGTGGAGAAGGCGACCATCGAGGACCAGAATTTCAACTACCTCTATGAAGACGCCGACGGCTTTCACTTCATGAATAACGACAATTACGATCAGGTTCAGGTGCCGAAGGATGTGATCGGCACCGCCAAGGCCTTCCTGCAGGAAAACATGACCGTCAAGCTTTCGCTTCACGGCGCCATTCCGGTCGCGATCCAGATGCCGCAGCGCGCGACGCTGGAAGTCGTGGAAACCGAACCGGTCACCAAGGGCCAGACCGCGTCGTCCTCCTACAAGCCTGCGATCCTTTCCAACGGTCTGCGCACCAACGTGCCGCCGCATATCGGCGTCGGAACCCGGATTGTGGTGATGACCGAGGACGGATCCTACGTCGAACGCGCCAAGGATTAGGCCGGGGCGCTCAATCCTGCCGGCAGGAGGCGACGCATTGGCTACGAAGGCTGTCCGGTTCGTTTCGCGTTGGCTGGCATCTTTCGTTTTGCTCCCGGCCGGCATGGCTGTTGCGATCGCCGATGAGTTCCGGACACCGGCGGTTTCAGCCGTGCCTGTCGAATGGCGCGCGGCCCTCGACCAGCTCAGAACCGAACTGAACGCCCGCCCGGCGGTTGCTTCCACCTTCACGTTCTCAGGCCAGCGTCGGTTGCCGGCCTACGATCCGCGCACCATGCCGGCGCTGGTACAGTTGAATGCGGCGATATCGCCGATCTTCGGCGGGATCGGGCGAAGCCACGTGCCGGTCCTGCTGCCATTCGACACCGCGGCGTATCTCGATGCCAGGCTGAACGGCGTGCCGCCGGGCCCGTCGCCGGCGCACTATCAGGCCGACTTCCGGCCCGTCGACCTGTTCGACGCCGGCCCCGCTGGCTACAACGCGGTGTTTTCGCTCGAGCCCGGCGCCGGCGAAGGCATGCCACAGCGGACGTTCGCCAGGCCGGTCGAAGTGCAGATCACCGGATCCAGCCTGATCTACCAGATTGGCGATCCCCTTGGCGGCAAGGGCGAGCCGGTGAAGTCGCTTGTGGCGGACTTCCCCGACCTGCGCCGTTTCATCCGGGAAGGCTATGTGCGCTATGCTTTCACGCGTTTCGGCGTGCCTTACGTGGTGTCGATCCAGTGCCTCGACTCGGTGCCGCGCGCACGGCGGCTGGCCTGCCGCGAGGCCTATCCCGTCGCCGAACGTTTCCTGAAAGCGCTGCGCCTCGCCGGCGGCCTGCCATCGCGACCGCGGCTGGACCTGCCTTCCGGTGTCGCCGAACGGCCGGCGCAACGCTCGCCGGATTTCAGCTATCGGCCGGCCGGCGACATCATCGCCAATACCGGCTTCCGCAAGCACGGCGGCCGCGCCGACTTCACAGCCTATTCGCAGATCCGCTTCCCGCTGGAGAAGGCCCCGGCCTTCGCGCATTCGCAATCCTTCATGAAGCGCAGGGCGCGCGAGACAAACGACGAGGCGGCCGGCGGCAGGACGGGCCAGAATTCAGGCTATCCCTGGCAGGATAATTTCTGCGAGGCCCGCAGTTTCGGCGTCGGCCAATGCGCCGGCGGCTTTGGCCACCAGGGGCAGGATATCCGCGCCGGCGAATGCGATGGCGCAAGCGAAGCCGGCGACAAGTGCGATCCCAGGCAGCAGGGGGTGGTCGCGGTCCGCGACAGTGCCGTGATCCGTTCGCCGAAGCAGCAGGCGGTAACGCTGCAGGTCAACAGCCGCACCGAACATGTCCGCTTTCGCTACATGCACATGGATCCGTCACGCCTCGATTCCGACGGCGTCCTGAACGGACGCATCGTCGCGGAAGGCGAACGATTCGGCGTGGTGTCGAATTACCTCGACTATCCCAACGGCACCAGTCGCCACCTGCATTTCGACGTGCAGGTGTTTACGCGCGACGGCTGGCTCTGGGTCAACCCTTACGTCACCCTGATCTCGGCCTATGAACGCCTGATCCGCGGCCGCGGGCGCCTGACCGGGCCAGGGGCGCCGTCGGCGTCCGCCGTGGCGAATGCGTCGCCGAAGGATGTTCCTCGTCAGCCGGATGCCAGGGAAGGCGGCGAGAACTGATCGCTATGATGCCGCGGCCTTCTGCACCGATGGCCGCGCCAACGGCGTCCAGCGATAGCTGGCGCCGAACCTGTTCCAGACATTGATCGACGCGATCGCGGACGTCAGGTAGGTCAGCTCCTTTTCGGAAAACTCGGCGGTCGCCTGCGCATAGACCTCGTCGCTCACGCCGCCCGCCAGCACCGTCAACGCCTCGGTCCATGCCAGAGCCGCGCGCTCCCGTGCCGAGAACAGCTGTGCTTCGCGCCATACAACGACGAGGTTCAGCTTGTCCGCCGACACACCGAATTTCTCGCCCTGCAGGGTGTGATATTGCACGCAGAAGGCGCAGCCGTTGATCTGCGAGGCCCGCAGCTTGACCAGTTCGAGCAGTTGCGTATCGAGTCCGGCGGTGGCGGCGAACTGGCCGAGCGCGAGCACCGTTTCGAAGACATCCGGCGCCAGCGCCTTGAAGTCCGCATATTCGCTGCGCGCATGTGACATCTTCATTACCTCATGTTATCAGTGTGCTGATACATTATAAGAGTACTTATATTATGCGCAAGATAAGCACACCGGCAAAATCGCGCTCCGGCCGAAAGACGGCGAAACGGCGAAAATCGGGTGCCGCGGCAAAATCCGCGCCGCGCCGGCAAAAATCCCGTCCGGCTCCCGATCCCGCCGGGGTCCGGCCACCGCAACCCGGCAAGGGCAAGCGCGGGGAACAGGGCCACCTCGCCTACCTCCTGCGGCAGGCCCAGGCCGCGACCCGGCTGACGCTGGAACGGCGGCTGGCCGATCTCGGCGTCACTCCCCCACAATTCGCCGTCCTGACCATGCTGCGGGCCTATCCCGGCCTGTCGGGCGCGGACCTCGCGCGGGTGGCGCTGCTGACCCCGCAGACCGTCGGCGTCATCATCCGCAACCTCGAACGCGACGGTGCCATCCGCAATACGCCCCACCCGGTGCACGGCCGCGTGCTGCAATGGACGCTGACCCGCCGCGGCGGCACCCTGCTCGACAAATGCCGCAGTCCGGTCCGGGCGGTGGAGCGGCAGCTGGTCTCGGGGCTCGGCGCCAGGGCGCAAACCACCGTTCGGCACTGGCTGGCCCAAATTGCCGCAGATCTGCAGCAGGATCGCTAGTTCCAGCGGCGCATTGCCCTCTGCCAAGCTGCCTTCCCGGCCGGTAGACTGTCCCGATGAAAAACTCTGATTCTCCCACCACCCCGACCCGTCGCGCCGTGCTGCTCTCGGGCCTTGGCGCAGGCGCCCTGTTCGCGCTTTCCCCTGCGGCGTTCGCCGCAGCCCCACCCGGCTTCAGCCAGTGGCGCGACGGTTTTCGCGCCCGAGCGCTGGCAAAGGGCGTTTCGGATGCGACCTACACCCGCGTCATGGGTGGCCTCGAGCCCGACATGTCCGTGTTCAAACAGATGGCGAAGCAGCCTGAATTCCACGAACAGATCTGGCAATACGTCAATCGCCGCGCCTCGGACTGGCGCATCACCGCCGGCAAGGAAGCGCTGCGCCAGCACGAGGCGCTGTTTTCCCGGATCGAACGCGATTACGGGGTCGAGCGCGGCACGCTGCTGGCGCTGTGGGGCGTCGAGTCCGCCTATGGCGATCCCCTGGTGCAGCAGAACCATATGCGCCCGGTATTTCCCTCGCTGGCGGCATTGGCCTGGAACGAGCCGCGCCGCCGCGCCTATTGGGAAACCGAGCTGATCAACGCACTGAAAATCGTCGATCGCGGCTGGGGCACGCCGGAGGAGATGCGCGGCTCATGGGCCGGCGCGATGGGCCATACCCAGTGGATGCCGGAAGTCTGGCTCAATGTCGGCACCGACTACGACAAGGACGGACGCGTGTCGCCGTTCGGCAAGCCCGACGACGCGCTCGGCTCCAGCGCGCGCTATTTGCTCAATCGCGGCAAGTATCGCCGCGGCGAGCATTGGGGCTTCGAGGTGCGGGCATCGGGCGCCGCCGCCAGCGGCAACCGAACCTACGCGGCATGGGCCAGCGCCGGCGTGAAGCGCGCCGACGGCCAGCCGTTTCCGCAGCCGAACGCTTCGGCGAAGATGTGGGTGCCGGTTGACGGCGGCCCGGCGTTCCTGCTCGGACCGAATTTCTATGCGGTGCGCAGCTACAACCCCTCGATGAATTACGCGCTGGCGATCTGCCATCTCGGCGACCGCATTTTGGGCGGCCCGCCCTTCATCCAGCCATTCCCCGGCTCCGAGCGCGTCATGACGCTCGCCGAAATACAGGAGATGCAGACCCGCCTGACCAAAGCCGGGTTCGACACCGGCGGCACCGACGGCCGCGTCGGCAACGACACCATGAAGGCGGTCAAGGCCTATCAGACCAGGATGGGACTGGTGCCGGCGGACGGTTATGGCGGGCTCAAGGTGCTCGCGCGGTTGCGGCAGGGCGGATAGATCTCATTCCAGGCTCCGTCATTCCAGGCGCGCCTTGGCGCGAACCCGGAATCTCCCTTATCTCCAGATTCCGGGTTCATCGCTGCGCGATGCCCCGGAATGACGGTGGTGCCCACCCCTGCCTCACCCTTGCCGCACCGCCCCGCCGGCATTCATGCCGCCGTCGATCACCAGCTCCGTTCCCGTGACGTAGCGGGATGCATCGGACGCCAGATACAGCACGCCGCTAGCGATTTCGATGGCGTGGCCGGCACGGCCGAGCGGCGTCGCCAGTCTGGCGCGTTCTTCCGGATCGATCGGCGCGTTTTGACCGCTGCCCGATGCTTCCGTCGGAATCTTGCCCCAGATCGGCGTGTCGATAATCCCCGG
The DNA here is from genome assembly GCF_030697065.1 of Bradyrhizobium sp. Lineage (GTDB taxonomy): Bacteria > Pseudomonadota > Alphaproteobacteria > Rhizobiales > Xanthobacteraceae > Bradyrhizobium. The sequence continues at coordinate 48,255 of NZ_JAUYQU010000189.1, read as the reverse complement.
ATGCACCGAGTTGACCCGGATGCCGTCGCCAAAGGACGCGCATTCCATCGCGATCGCCTTGGCAAACAGCCGCACGCCGCCCTTGGTCGCGCAATAGCCGGCCAGCGTTTGCGCGCCGCGCAGACCCGCCAGCGACGACATCAGGATAATCGAGCCGCCGCCGGTCCGGCGCATCAGCGGCAGCGAGTGCTTCACCGATAGGAATACTCCATCGAGGTTGATCGCGGTTTGCCGCCGCCAGTCCTCCAGCGACATCTGCACGATCGACGGCACCGATATTCCGATGCCGGCATTGGACACCAGGATATCGAGCCGGCCGTAGCGCTTGCCGACGTCCGCCACCACTTCCTCCCAGCGCGACTCGCTGGTGACATCCTGATGCAGGAACACCGCATCGTGTCCGGCCTTCTTGATGCCGGCGACGATTTCGGGGCCCTTGAGATCATCGATATCGGTGACAACGACCCTGGCGCCTTCGCGCGCCAGCAACCCGGCGACCGCAGCACCAATGCCGGACGAACCGCCCGTGACCAGCGCGACCTTGCCCTCAACCTGCCCTGTCATTTCCACTCCCGTTGTTATCGTTGTAGCTGGTCTTACCGGATCATCTCCGGGCCATCGTGTACTCGGTCACCGCACGGCGAGCGATCCCCGGCCTGCAGCGACTGGGCAAGTCACTATTCGGTTTCGACGTCTTCCAGACGAACTCCGCGCCCTGCTTGCAGACCAGCGCGTGCCTGTTCGATCCGGCGTAAAAATCGCGGATCATTTTCGAGCCGGTATTCAAACCAGTCCTCTTCTGACTCGAACCCGATCAGGACCCCGGCCGGTTTGCCGTGACGCGTGATGACTATCTCTTGCGTCTCCGCTTCGCGAAGATACCGGGACAAGTCATCCTTGACCTCCGAGAGCGGAACTGCCTTCACTCCGGATTTCCGAACGCTGCGAGCCATGACTGGGCCTCCGATTTGGTCACGATCGCCAAAATCTCGACGGTCGTTTCAGTTACGTCGTAGAATATTCGTACCTCGCCAACGCGAAGCCGGTATTGCGGTTTGCGCAGCCCGCGCAACTGTTTGATCCGGCTTCGGCTCACTCTTTTCGGTTCATGCCTTAGATGCGATTCGAGCGCAGCCCGGACATCGGCCCGAACGTGCGCTTTCAGGCTCTTGAGGTCCTCGACGGCCTCGGGGGCCAAAAGAATGGCGAATGGCATTCTGGCTAGAATATAGCCAGAATAGCTTGAGGTCAATGTCCGGTAATGGCCGGTAGACCGGCGCTGATTTTACCGGATCATCGCCGGGCCCTGATCGGGCACGGCGACGTCGATCACCCGAAACTGCACCCGCTCGGTGCCCTGCCAGCGATCGACCGCGAGCGATCCCGCGACATGCAGGGGCTGGCCGCGATTCTGGGTCAGCGCGTTGCCGAGCTTCTGCCCGATCGAGCGAAACGCGATGCCGTTGACGATGGCGCCGTCGCCGGATTTGAACCTCAGCCGCAGATGGGCCTGCCCGACTTCATCGGCATAAACCAGTTGATGCGACGGCAACGCGATCACCGGCTCCGGGTTGCCGCTGCCGAAAGGTCCGGCGCGATTGAGGACGGCGGCGAATTCCGGAGTCACGCTGCGCGCGCTGACGGCGCCGTCGATGAACAGTTCGTTGTCGTGCCGCGAACTGGCGACATCGGCTGCCAGCGCGCTTTCCATGTAGGCACGGAATTCCGCCAGCCGCTCCTTGCGCAGCGTGACGCCGGCGGCCATAGCGTGACCGCCGCCCTTCATCAGCAAGCCTTCCTTGACCGCCTGCCGCACCGCCTTGCCGAGGTCGACGCCGGAGATCGAGCGGCCCGACCCGGTGCCGATGCCGCCGGGCTCCAGGGCGATGGCGAAAGCGGGCCGCGAGAATTTTTCCTTCAGCCTGGAGGCGACGAGACCGACCACGCCGGGATGCCAGCCCTCGGAGGCCGTGACGATCACGGCGCCCTTGTCTTCCAGCCCGAGCGAGGCCAGCGCCTCGGCCTCGGCCTGCGCCTCGGCCATTTGCTCGATGGCGCGGCGCTCGGTGTTGAGGCGGTCGAGTTCGGCGGCGATCCGCGCGGCTTCCGAGACGTCACCCTCCAGCAGCAGCCGCACCCCGAGATCGGCGCGTCCGATCCGCCCGCCCGCATTGATGCGCGGCCCGAGCATGAAACCGAGATGCCAGGCTTCCGGCGGGCCGTTGAGCCGCGACACATCCATCAGCGCGGTGTGGCCGACATGATCGCGCCGCCGCATCGCGATCAGGCCCTTGGCCACGAAGGCGCGGTTGAGCCCGATCAGGGGGGCGACGTCGGCGACGGTGCCGAGCGCCACATGATGCAGCATGCCGAGCAGATCGGGCTCGGGCATTTCGGCGCTCCAGAAACCACGCGAACGCAATTCGCGGTTGACCGCGACCAGCGTGACCAGCACGAGGCCGACGGCCGCGAGATGGCCGAGGCCGGAGATATCGTCGGGCCGGTTCGGGTTCACCAGCGCATCGACCTCGGGCAGTTCATCGCCCGACTGATGATGATCGATCACCACCACGGACATTCCGAGCCGCCGCGCTTCCGCCAGCGGCTCGAGACTGGTGGTGCCGCAATCCACCGTCACCAGCAGCGTCGTGCCCTTGCCCGCGAGCATGCGGATGGCGTCGGTATTGGGGCCGTAGCCCTCGAATATCCGGTCGGGAATATGGATCAGGGGGTCGAGCCCGCAATGCCGCAGGTGCCACGCCAGCAGCGCCGCCGAGGTCGCGCCGTCGACATCGTAATCGCCGAATATCGCAACCTGCTCGCGGCGCGTCGCGGCATCCGCGATGCGTTTGGCGGCGGCTTCCATCCCGGTCACGGTGTAGGGATCGGGCATCAATTTGCGGATGGTCGGATCGAGAAAATCCTCGACCGCGTCGAGTTCGACGTCGCGCCCCGCCAGCACGCGCGCCAGCATTTCCGGCAACTGATAGCGCTGCGCGATCGCCAGCGCCCGCGCCGCTCCCCGCGCATCGAGCCGGTCGCGCCACAGCTTTCCCGTCGCCGAGCGCGCGACGCCGAGAAACGCGGGGGGCGCTTCGACGGGCAAGGCGGATGCAGGGAGGGTCATGATACTTTCAAGGGGTAGGCGCGAAGGGCAGGATCGGCAATGGGAATTGTTGCAGTCTGGTTGGTCTTCCCGTTCCTAGAGATGGATCGAATGGAGCAACGGACATCCCGTTTCCCATACTTCAAACGAGAAAAAATGCAGAATAATGCCGTTTTCAACGCGCTCGGCGCGGCGCTGTTTGGACGCCGCCAGCCGGAGCCATGAGATCGAGTTGTGCCGATACGGCGGCGGTTCGAGTGCTCCCGCAATCACTGGCGCCGCGGCATGGTCGCCGGCACGCGTCTCTCGATCTAGCACCCCATCCTGTCGGCGATCCCGTTGAAATCCTTGGCAACGATATCCCAGTCGCCGGTCGCTTCGAGATCGATTTTCTGCAGCGGGCCGTATTCGGTCGGCCGCGCCACGAAGGCGGTCTTCAATCCCAGTTTCTGTGCTGCCTTCAGGTCCTGGTTATGCGCGGCCACCATCATCACCTGCTCCGGCGCCAGACCAAGCAGTCTTGCGGCGCCGAGATAGGTTTCAGGATCGGGCTTGTAATGCTCGAACAGTTCAGCGGACAGGATGAGGTCCCACGGCAGGCCCGCGAACTTCGCCATGTTGGTCAGCAGCGCGACGTTGCCGTTGGAGAGCGGACCGATGATGTATTTCGTCTTGAGCCGGGTCAGGCCGGCGACGCTGTCCGGCCAGGCATGCAGCCGGTGCCAGCCCATGGTGAGGTGATGTAGGTCGGCCTCGGTCAGTCCCGAGATCCCGAGCTGCTTGACCAGCTTCTCCAGCGACTGCCGGTGCAGCGTATCCAGGATCATGTAGCCGCGTTCGGGATGTTTTCTGACCTCATCCATCGAGGCGGCATAGACCGCGCGCCAGCCGTCGACCAGGGCGGTCCAGTCGGCCGCAATGCCGCGCGTCTGCGACCATTTCGTAAAGTCCGCGATCAGGCTGGAGCGCCAATCGACGACGGTGCCGAACACGTCGAACACCAGAGCCTTCACCGCCGAAACATCAGACATTCCCACTCCTTTGTTTTCTCATTCGTCATTCCGGGGCGCGCGAAGCGCGAACCCGGAATCTCGAGATTCCGGGTTCAGCCCTGCGGGCTGTCCCGGAATGACATTGCCTACAGCACCTTGCGGTACTGGATGAATCCGAGATTGTCGGCAACCCCATCGTACAGCGCACGTGCCTGGGTGTTGTCCGATTGCGTAAGCCAGTAGACGCGGCTCGCGCTGGCCGCGCGGGCCTTGTCGTAAACCGCCTCGATCAGCGCCCGCCCCAGCCCCCGGCCCCGCGCCGTTTCCGCCACAAACAGATCCTCCAGATAGCAATAACGCTGTGGCGCCCATGTCGAACGATGGAACAGATAATGGGCGAACCCCGCCAATTGGCCGTCGACATAGCCGCCGAGCGCAAACATCGGCTCGTCCGGATCGTGAAACCGCATCCAGGTGAGATCGCTGACATCGTGTGTCAGCGCCGTCTTGTAGAAGGCGAGATAGCCCGCCCACAGCGGGTTCCACGCCTCGCGCTCGCCTTCACCAACCGGTCGTATTTGCACTTCGCCGGTCATGCCGTTGCTCAGTCGAGATGGAATTTTTCAAGCTGCCGGTGTTCGGCCTTGATGTAACGCACGGTGCCGGTGACCGAGCGCATCACAACGGTCTCGGTCTCGATCACGCCATTTCGAAACTTGACGCCCGACAGCAGCGAACCGGTGGTAACGCCGGTCGCGGCGAACAGGCAGTCGCCCTTTGCCATGTCCTCGATGCCGTAGATCATGCGGGGATCGAGCACGCCCATCTTGTGGGCGCGTTCGCGCTTCTCCTCGCTGTCGAGGATGAGACGGCATTGCATCTGGCCACCGATGCAGCGCAGCGCTGCCGCCGCCAGCACGCCCTCGGGGGCGCCGCCGGTGCCGATATACATGTCGACGCCGGTGTTATCCGGATCGGCGCAATGGATCACGCCCGCCACGTCACCGTCCGTGATCAGGCGCACCGCCGCCCCGGTGCCGCGGATGGCGGCGATGATGTCGGCGTGGCGCGGGCGATCAAGCACCAGCACGGTGATTGCGGCGGCATCGACCCCCTTCGCCTTGGCCAGCCGGCGAACATTGTCGGCGGGCGATGCGTCGAGTTCGACGACGCCCTTGGCGTAGCCCGGACCGACCGCGATCTTCTGCATGTAGACGTCGGGCGCGTGAAGCAGCGTGCCCCCATCGGCCATCGCCATGGTGGCGATCGCGCCCGGCATGTTCTTGGCGCACAGCGTGGTACCCTCGAGCGGATCGACGGCGATATCGACCTGGGGGCCGGCATTCATGCCGACCTTCTCGCCGATGAACAGCATCGGCGCCTCGTCGCGCTCGCCCTCGCCGATCACGACGGTGCCCTCGATCGGAAGCTTGTTGAGCTCGCGGCGCATCGCGTCGACCGCGGCCTGGTCGGCCTCTTTCTCCTTGCCGTGGCCGCGCAGCCTGGCCGCCGACACCGCCGCGCGCTCCGTCACCCGCACGATCTCGAGCGTCAGGATGCGCTCGAGCAGCATTTGCGGCGGAACTGAAATATGGGTCGACATTGGCAACTCCCTAAGACGTCACTGCGGGTCTGGCGACCCGTACAACCGTTTCACGCGCCGTCCATTCGGACCGCGCGCTAGTTCTTCTCGATCCGTATCACCTGCGGCCGGCCGCTGATCACCTTGTCGCGCTGCACCGCCTGCAGCGCGCGATAGACCGCGTCCTCGCTGGTGGCGTAGGTAATCAGGATGACCGGCACCGGCGAAGCTTTCTTGGTCGCGCCGCCCACGTCAACACCATCGGGATGGCGCTGCACGATCGACTCCAGCGAGATTTTCTGCTCGGCAAGCCGGGTGGCGATGGTGGCGGCGGTGCCGGCGAGATCCCGCGCCATCAGCCGGATATAATATCCGCCCTCATGGCGCTCCATCGGCGCCTTGGCGGTTGCGCGCAATTTCTTGACGGGACGGCCGAACGCGTTGGCCCGGATGCCGCGCGCGACATCGGCGATGTCGGCGACCACGGCCGAAGCGGTTGCAGCGCCCCCGGCGCCGGGGCCGACCAGCGTGATCGGCGGGATGCCCTCACCGTCGATGGTCACCGCATTGGTGACACCCATCACCTGCGCAATCGAGGACGATTTCGGCACCATGGTCGGATGTACGCGCTGTTCGATGCCCTTGGCGGTTCGCACCGCGACGCCGAGCAGCTTGACCCGGTAGCCCAGTTCTTCCGCGGCGCGCAGATCTTCCGGCGCGATCGAGGAAATGCCTTCGACGTAGACTGCGCTCTGCGCCACCTTGGTGCCGAAGGCGAGGCTGGCCAGAATGGCGAGCTTTTGTGCGGTATCATGGCCATCGACGTCGAACGACGGATTGGCCTCGGCATAACCGAGCCGTTGCGCGTCCTTCAGGCATTCGGCGAACGACAGGCCCTCCTGTTCCATCCGGGTCAGGATGTAATTGCAGGTTCCGTTGAGAATGCCGTAGACGCGGTTGATGTCGGTGCCGGCCAGCCCCTCGCGCAGGGTCTTGATCACGGGTATGGCGGCGCCGACCGCCGCCTCGAAGTTCAGCGCGCCGCCGTGCTTTTCAGCCGCTTTCGCCAGCCGCAATCCGTGCCTGGCAATCAGCGCCTTGTTGGCGGTCACCACCGATTTGCCGGATTTCAGCGCCGCCTCGATCGCTGCCAGTGCGGGATCGCCGGAGCCGCCCATCAACTCGACGAAGCAATCGATCCCGGGATCGTTGGCCAGCGCCAGCGGGCTCCTGGCCCATTCGATGCCGCGCAGGTCGAGCCCGCGCTTCTTCACCTTCGAGCGTGCGGTGACAGCGACCACCCGCACACCGCGTCCGCAGCGCGCCGACAGGATCCGGCCTTGTTGTTCGATGAGACGGACGACTTCGGCACCAACAGTCCCGAGCCCCGCAATACCCACTTTCAAGGGTGCGACCATGATCAGAAAAACCTGAAAGAGAAACTCAAACCAGGCATGACCTGACCCGAAACCGGAGATCCGCTTTCGGGGTCACGCCTATCGCCGGTTGGCGAGAGGAACCACGTTGTGCAACGTTTCAAGCCCGCTTTCAAGGAAGCGGCGCACGCCGCGTGCGGCCTGGCGGATCCGCTGCTCGTTTTCCACCATGGCGATGCGGACATAGCCCTCGCCGTGCTCGCCAAAAGCCACCCCCGGCGACACCACCACGCCCGACTTTTCGACCATCAGGGTCGCGAACTGCATGCTGCCGACATCGCGGAACGCCTTGGGCAGCGGCGCCCAGGCGAACATCGAGGCTTCCGGCGGAGGAATATCCCAGCCGGCGCGGCCGAAGGAGTCCACCAGCGCGTCCCGGCGTTTGCGGTAGGTATCGCGCATCTCGCGGATGCAATCGTCGGGACCGTTCAAGGCTGCAGTCGCCGCGACCTGGATCGGCGTGAAGGCGCCATAATCGAGGTATGATTTGACCCGCGCCAGCGCGGCGATGATGCGTTCGTTGCCGACGGCAAAGCCCATGCGCCAGCCGGCCATCGAGAAGGTCTTCGACATCGAGGTGAATTCGACCGTGACGTCGATCGCGCCGGGAATCTGCAGCACAGAGGGCGGCGGGTTGTTCTCGTCGAAATAGACCTCGGCATAAGCGAGGTCCGACAGGATGAATATCTCGTGCTTCTTCGCGAACGCCACCAAATCCCTGTAGAAATCCAGGCTCGCGACATAGGCGGTGGGATTGGAGGGATAGCAGACCACGAGCGCCAGCGGCTTCGGGATCGAATGGATGATGGCGCGCTCCACCGCTTCGAAGAATTGCGGCGTCGGCTCCGAGGGAACCGAGCGGATCACGCCGCCGGCCATCAGGAATCCGAAGGCGTGGATCGGATAGCTCGGATTGGGACAAAGAATGACGTCGCCCGGCGCGGTGATCGCCTGCGCCACGTTCGCGAAGCCCTCCTTCGAGCCCAGGGTGGCGACAATCTGGGTTTCCGGATTGAGTTTCACGCCAAACCGCCGGCCATAATAGGCCGCTTGCGCCTTGCGCAAGCCGGTAATGCCGCGCGAGGCCGAATAGCGGTCCGTCCGGGGCTTGCCCAGGGTTTCCTTGAGCTTTTCGATCACATGGGGCGGCGTCGGAAGATCGGGATTGCCCATGCCGAGATCGATGATGTCGGCCCCGGCATTCCGTGCCGCCGCCTTGGCCCGGTTGACCTGCTCGAACACATAGGGCGGCAGACGGCGAATGCGGTAAAATTCTTCCATCGGTCTCATAGCTCCGGAACCGGATCGCGGCAGGAATCGCCAACATGGCTTGCGGCGCGCGGAACGCGATTCCGCACATAAGCCTGTTCAATCAACGATTTAGAGCAAATCCCGCGCCAAACCGTTGAACCGCAGTTGTTTTACCACGCGAACCCGGCTGCGCCACCCGTAATAGCGCGCCGCATCACTTTGCGGCGGAGTTTTTGGCGACGGAAGACGCCTGGCGATCCCGGGCGGCCGCCAATTCGCGCAGCGCCTGCGCCTGCTCCGCCGGCGCCATCGCGGCTGCATCACGATCGGGAGGCAGGTCATGAACCGGAAGATAGGTGCCGGCCTCCCTGGGCCGCTCCGGGGCATCCGCGGGCGTGCCGGCCAACGGCATGTCCGCGATCGACGTCGCGCAGCCGCCGATCACCAGCGCCGACAGCAGCAGCACTGCCGTCGCAACCGTCCTGATGTGCCGATCGAGCGCCATTCCCAAAGAAATCCCATCTTGCCTGCGCCGCTGGTATGAGCCTTGCACAGGCAAATCGTCAAATTCTGCCGACCCGCTGGATGCGTTCAAACCATTGTCGCCCGAACCGACTAAAGCCGAAACACCAAAGCGGAGCGTTGGGGCCTCAATATGTCGGAACCGAGATATCTTATCGCAGTGCAGCAGGTGCAATGCGGAAGATCAACTCTTGCAGCAGCGCGCCAATTCCGCGCGGTGACGAACCCGAAATGAATCTGTAGTGTCTGCCCATGAGTGAAGTCGCCGCCGAAACCCAGGCCACGAAAAAATTCGATCCCGAAGCCTTCGCGATGAACCTTGCGAAAGCGATGGAGAACAGCGGCCAGGCGCTCGCGGCCTATCTGAAGCCGCGCGAGGACGGCGAAGCCCGGGACAAACCGCCCAACGAAATCGGCGAGGTGGTGAAGACCTTCTCCGCGGTGGCGGAATATTGGCTTTCGGACAACCAGCGATCGGCGGAGCTGCAGGCCAAGCTCGCCAAGGCCTATATCGATCTCTGGGGATCATCGGCGCGCCGGCTCGCCGGCGAAGCTGCTAAGCCCGCGATCGAACCTTCGCCGCGCGACAAGCGCTTCAAGGATCCGGAGTGGAAGTCGAACCAGTTCTTCGATTTCGTGATGCAGCTCTATCTGCTCACCACGCAGTGGGCGCAGGATCTGGTGCACAACGCCGAAGGCCTCGACGAACACACCCGCAAGAAGGCGGAATTCTACGTCCAGCAGATCAGCAACGCACTGGCGCCGTCGAATTTCGTGCTCACCAACCCGGAAGTGCTGCGCGAGACGCTGACCTCCAACGGCGACAACCTGGTTCGCGGCATGAAGATGCTGGCGGAGGACATCGAGGCCGGACACGGCTCGCTGCGGATCCGCCAGTCCGACCCTGCCAATCTCGCGGTCGGCGTCAACATGGCGACGACGCCGGGCAAGGTGATCTTCCAGAACGAGCTGATGCAGCTGATCCAGTACACGCCGTCGACGGAAACCGTGCTGCGCACGCCGCTGCTGATCGTGCCGCCATGGATCAACAAGTTCTACATTCTCGATCTCAAGCCGGAGAAATCCTACGTCAAATGGTGCGTCGATCAGGGCATCACCGTGTTCGTGATCTCGTGGGTCAACCCGGACAAGAAGCTCGGCAAGAAGACCTTCGAAGACTACATGAAGCAGGGTCCGCTGGCCGCGATGGACGTCATCGAACAGGTGACCGGCGAGATGAGGGTTCACACCGCCGGCTATTGCGTCGGCGGCACGCTGCTCGCCTCGACGCTGGCCTGGCTGGCGGAAAAGCGCAGGGTGCGCGTGACCTCCGCCACCTTCTTTGCCGCGCAAGTCGACTTCACCCATGCCGGCGACCTCTTGGTGTTCGTCGATGAAGACCAGATCTCGGCGCTGGAGCGCGACATGCAGGCGGCAGGCGTGCTGGAGGGCAGCAAGATGGCGATGGCCTTCAACATGCTGCGCTCCAACGACCTGATCTGGTCCTATGTCGTCAGCAACTACCTGAAGGGCCAGCCGCCCTCCTCGTTCGATTTGCTGCACTGGAACTCGGATGCGACGCGGATGCCGGCGGCGAACCATTCCTACTATCTGCGCAACTGCTATCTGGAGAACCGGCTGTCCACCGGCAGCATGGTGCTCGACAACACGCTGCTCGACCTGTCGAAGGTGAAGGTGCCGGTGTACAATCTGGCGACCCGCGAGGATCACATCGCGCCGGCTGAGTCGGTGCTCTACGGCTCGCAGTTCTTCGGCGGCCCGGTGCGGTACGTGCTGTCCGGGTCCGGCCATATTGCCGGCGTGGTCAACCCGCCGGCTTCGGGGAAATACCAGTACTGGACCAACGACAATATCAGGGACACCACGCTGGCGAACTGGCTCAAGGGCGCGCAGGAGCACAAGGGCTCGTGGTGGCCGGACTGGCGGCAATGGCTCGAAAGCATCGACGCAGAGACCGTTCCGGCGCGGCCGGTGGGCACCGATGCGATGCCGCCGATCGAGGACGCGCCCGGCAGCTACGTCCGGGTTCGCGCATAGCGCAATCTTCCGCGATCAGGCTATAACCATCGCGGCCCCGCGGGCCGGATTCGAACCAATCGAGTGAGGGGGACCCCATGACGCGCGAACTGTTCTGGCTGACGCTGACGGTGATCTTGACCGGCGTGATGTGGATTCCCTACGTGCTCAACCGCTGTCAGATCCGCGGCCTCAGCGGCGCGATGGCCAATCCGTCGCGCACCGACAAGCCGCACGCCGAATGGGCCAACCGCATGATGTTCGCCCATGACAACGCGGTCGAGAACCTCATCATCTTCGCGCCCCTGGTGCTGATCCTGGCTCAGATCGATTATTCGACGAAATGGACCGTTCTGGCCTGCGCGGTGTATTTCTGGTCCCGCGTCGCCCATTTGATCGTCTACACGATCGGCCTGCCGGTGTTCCGGACGCTGGCCTTCACCGTCGGCTTTTTCGCGCAGGTCGTGCTGGTGCTGGCGATTTTCCAGATCGTGTAAGTCTTTTCCCGGATGCGGTGCAGCGTACGCTGCGCCGCGTCCGCGGACGGACTCAGAGATTTTTCCGGGCCACCACGAACAGCATCTCGGCCCATTCGCCGTCGAAACCCCTGACTTCGCCCTTCTCGATCGCCAATGAACTCCAGCTGCCCGCGCTGGCATAGGTATCGCGCAGCCATTCCGGCGACGGATAATTGTAGTAGCGATTGAGCGAATCCCGCCCGTCTTGCTCGCCGGCCTTGAAGCTCGCGTAGAAGTGCCCGCCGGGCTTCAGCGCGCGCCGGATCAGCGTGAGCACCTGCGCCAGTTCCGGTCTCGGGACGTGCAGCAGGCAGGCATTGGCCCAGACGCCGTCATAGGCCTCGACCTCGTCGAGGTCATGGAACAGCAGCGTCTCCACCGGGCGGCCGAGGCGGCGCGAAGCCTCTGCAGCCAGTTCCGGCGACCCGTCGGTGGGCCGGACATCGAATCCCGCCGCCAGCATCTGCTCGGAATCGGCGCCGGCGCCGCATCCGAGTTCCAGAACGCTCGCCCCTGATGGCAGCACCGCGAGAAAGCGGGTCAGCCGGGCATGCCTGGCGATCTCGCGCGCGGCATAGGCCTGCGCGTTGCTGCGGTAGAACTGAAGCGTGGCTTCATCCACGGCGGCTCCTCGCTACGGAAACAGTGGGATCTGCTCCAGGCCGGCGGCTTCCGGGAGCCCGAACATCAGGTTCATGTTCTGGATCGCCTGCCCTGCCGAACCCTTGACCAGATTGTCGAGCACCGAAATGACGATCGCGCGGTTCTTGATGCGGTCGGCGAACACGCCGATCTGCACATAGTTCGAACCGCGCACGTTCTGGGTCTGCGGCAGTACGCCCTTTTTCGCCACATGCACGAACGGCTCGTCCTTATAGGCCGCGGCCAGCGCGGCGCGCAGATCGTCCGCGCTGGCGCCGTCGAGCTTGACGTAGGAGGTGCAGAGTTCGCCCCGGCTCATCGGAATGAGGTGCGGCGTGAAGTTGACCGTCACGGCCGCGCCCGCCGCGGCACCTATCTCCTGCTCGATCTCGGGGGCGTGCCGGTGCGTCCCGATCGAATAGGGCGAAAGCCCCTCGCCGGTTTCGCTGAACAGCGTATTCTGCTTCAGCCCGCGGCCGGCGCCGGTGACGCCGGACTTGGCATCGATGACGATGTCGTCGACGTCGATCAGTCTGGCTTTCGCGAGCGGGACCAGCGCCAGCAGCGCCGCGGTGGGATAGCAGCCGGGACAGGCGACCAGCCGCGCCGCGGCGATCTTGTCGCGGTAGAATTCGGTGAGGCCATAGACCGCCTCGCCCTGCAGCTTCGGCGCGCGGTGCTCGTGGCCGTACCATTGCGCATAGGTATTCATGTCGCGCAGGCGGAAATCCGCCGACATGTCGAGAACCTTGATGGCGGGATTGGCCGCCAGCACCGCCGCGATGATTTCCTGCGTGGTGCCGTGCGGCAGCCCGCACAGGACTGCGTCGAGGCCGCTCCAGTCGACCTTTTCCCACTCCACCAGTTTCGGTAGGTCCAGCATGAAGAAATGGGGGAACACCTCCTCCATCGCCTTGCCGGCATGGGTATTGGCGGTCAGCGCGGTGATTTCTACATTTGGATGCCGCGCCAGCAGACGCACCGCGTCGGCGCCGGTGTAGCCGGACGCACCGAGAATACCGATCTTCTTCGTGCTCATCGCATCGCTCCTTCTGGCGTCGTCTTAGCACCCAATTGTGTCGCCTGGCTCTCGAACAATTGCGGACGTACCCCGCGCATTTCGCGGGCCAGAACCGTTGCCGCCGCCTCTTCCTGCCCGGCGAGCGCGGTCGCAATGGCGACGAAGTCGACATCGGATTTGTGCTGGTTGAGCTTGAAGCTGCCCTCGACCGACTCGACCGTCATGACCAGGCCCACGATGGCTTTTTTCATCGCATCCAGTCGCCCTGCCGCCATTTTCGACGACAGCCAAGGCGGCTTCGGCGCCAGCCAGGCTTCGAACTTACCGCTCAACGCGTCGAGATGAATGCCGAGTTCGTCGTCGGACTGCCGTCGTACCGTGCCGGTGAGATGCACTGCCTGATACAGCCAGGTCGGGACCTGGTCCGGCGAGGCATACCAGTCGGGCGACACATAGGCGTCGGCGCCGTTGACGGCCATCAGCCAGGACGAGGTCCCGTCGGCAAGTCCTGCCAGCGCATTGTGACGCGCGACGTGAAACACCGCGCAGGGCGTGCCATCGTCGGCATAATCGAGGCAAAACGGCAACGCGGACGCGACCGGCTTGTTGCCGTCCCAGGCGCAGACCGTGCCGAATCCACGCGCTTGCGCAAACGCGAGGCTGGCGGCGCGATCGGGCTTGAACATCGGTGGCGTATACATCTCGACCTCCGGCTGGATGGTGGGGCCGCCGGGGTCAGATCACGCTGCAGGAAAGGAAATGCCGCGGACCGGATCCGGCGGCAGGAGCGACAATCTCAAACGCAGACGTCCGCCCATACCGCAGAGGTGCGGCGGCGGCGAGCGATCGACTTGGTCACGGCGTTGATCATGGCCGCGGGCTATAAGGCCCGCGTGCGCTGTCGTCAAGATATCCAGCGGTCATTCCGGGATGCGGCAAGGCCGCAGACCCGGAATCCGGAGGTCGTCGTTCGAAATTCCGGGGGCGCGCTGGCGCGCCCCATAATGACCGCAGGCGTCAGATCACCGGGCTCCACGGCGCCGGCACCAGCCGGTAGCCGTTGCCATCCTTCGCGACATAGCCATTGGCCGGGAACGGATAATGGAAGCCCTGGACCCGCATCTTGTCGGCCACCAGCATGTCATAGACCTTGCGGCGGGTGGCTTCCGCCATCGCCGGATCCTGGTCGAACATCAGGTGCCAGCCGGGATTGGCCACGAACAGCGCCGGGAGGTTGGTCACATCGGACTGGATGAACACCTTGTCGGAGCCGGACGCGAGAATGAACGACGTATGTCCCGGCGTGTGGCCCAGCGTGGCGACCGCCTGCAGCCCCGGCGCGACATCCTTGCCGGCTTCATAGGGCGTCACCTTCTTCTTCAGTCCCGCGTCGAAAACGCGGCGGGCATTCGCGAACACGCCCTTCATGCGATCGGTGCTCTGCTTGGCCATTTCGCCGTCGTCCATGAAATACTTCCACTCGGCGGCCGGCACCAGCACTTCGGCATTCGGGAAGGCCAGCACATTGTCCGCCGTCAGCAGGCCGTTGATGTGGTCGCCGTGAAAATGCGAGATGACCACGATATCGACGGCTTTGGGATCGAGCCCGGCGGCAGCCATGTTGCTGGCGAATTGCCCGACATTGCCCTTGCTCGACGCGAAGGCGGCGGGACCGTTGCCGGTGTCGACGACCACCAGTTTGCCGCCGGTATTGATGACCAGCGGCGCGAACTGGATGCTCATCCTGTCTTTCGGCATGAACGCCTTTTCGAGCGCGGCATTGACTTCGTCCTTTTTCGCGTTGAGCACGAAGGTGTCGCCGAGCGCAAAATTGTTGATGCCATCGGAGATGACGTTCACCTGGGCGTCGCCGACCTTGTAGCGATAGAAACTGGGTGCCTGCTTGTCGGCCACGGGCGCGGCGGCCTTGGCGGATATAGTCGGCAGCAGCGGCGTGGCGGCGAGCGCCGCGGCTCCGGCAAGTGCGTGACGTCGTGTCAGTTCCATCGTGATGTCTCCCTGTGGCTTGCTCGATGACGTGCCGGATTTCCCGGTTTCTCGGCCCAGTTTGCAGTCATGGTGTCGGGCCGACTCCTACCAGCGTACTAAATGCAATGCGATGACACCGGCGCGGGTTCAACGCTCGGCACCCAACGGGCTAACACCCATGCCCGCGGCTTATTCCGGCCGACTGTGGTAGAACTCAGACAGTCCGCCAAAGCCATGCGGCGATATGCGCCATCACGTCGCCAAACAGCAGCAGCACCGCCGACCAGACCAGCGCGGAGGAAAAATTCGCGATCTGAAACCGCCAATACGGCATCTCGAAGATGCCCGCGGCGAGCGGCACCGAGGCCCGCAACGGTCCGAAGAAACGACCGATGAAAATGCTTGGCACCCCCCAGTCTTTCACAAAAGCTTCGCCCCGAGGTAGTATCTCCGGGTAGCGCGACAGCGGCCACATCTCGGCGACGTGTTCCTTGTATTTGAAGCCGAACCAATAGGAGACCCAATCGCCAAGGGCGGCGCCCACCGCGCCGGCCAGCCAGACCGGCCAGAAACTGATGCCGCTGACGCCGATCAGCGCGCCGATGGCGACCAGCGCTCCCCAGGCAGGGACCAGCAGCGACAGGAAGGCGAGCGACTCGGCGAATGCCAGCACGAAAACGACGGGGGCTGCCCAAGCCTGATGGTCGCGCACGAAGTCTACCAGAGCGCGCGCAAAATCTTCCATGCTTAGAGAGCCTTCCCCGGCAGCCTGCCTGTTCGAGCGGCATTGAACCTTTCTGCGACTGCAATGCAAGGACAGCTAGACCCCCCCCTTGCGCGACATCAAGTCACAAAGGCGGAGACCGCGCGTGAATGGCGGTCCGGGCCAAAAGGTCCTGGTTCCATCGTCGCGGCGCACGGCGGCACGCTTTCGACCGCCGCCGCGCCGTCACTTTTTAAGCTCATCCATGGCATAGTCAGGTGACCGATTCGCTGCGCCGCGGGCGCGCGCAACACATGAAAAGCTATGGCCAAATCATTGAAATTCGCTGCAAAATCGAAGTCCGACGACCTGTTCGGGGCCGCCGAACCGAAGGGGCGCGCGCCCCTCAAGGTCGCTGCGCGCGCCACCAGCGCCGAGGCCGGCTATACCGCGGCCGACATCGAGGTGCTCGAAGGCCTGGAGCCGGTGCGGCGCCGGCCCGGCATGTATATCGGCGGCACCGACGAGAAGGCGCTGCATCATTTGTTCGCCGAAGTCATCGACAATTCGATGGATGAGGCGCTGGCGGGCCACGCCACCTTCATCGAGGTCGAACTCGGCGCCGACGGCTTCTTGACCGTGTCGGACAATGGCCGCGGCATTCCGGTCGACCCGCATCCGAAATTCCCGAAGAAATCCGCACTTGAAGTCATCATGTGCACGCTGCATTCCGGCGGCAAATTCGACTCCAAGGTCTATGAGACCTCGGGCGGGCTGCACGGCGTCGGCGTGTCCGTGGTCAATGCCCTGTCGTCGCGGCTGGAGGTCGAGGTCGCCCGCAGCCAGAAGCTCTACCGCATGTCGTTCGAGCGCGGCCATCCCAAGGGCAAGCTCGAAGACCTCGGCAAGATCAACAACCGCCGCGGCACCCGGATCCGCTTCAAGCCCGACACCGACATTTTCGGTGCCAAGGCCGCCTTCAAGCCGCAGCGGCTGTTCAAGATGGCCCGCTCCAAGGCCTATCTGTTCGGCGGCGTCGAAATCCGCTGGCGCTGCGACCCGTCCTTGCTGAAGGGCATCGACGACGTGCCGGCCGAGGACAGCTTTCATTTCGCCGGCGGCCTGAAGGATTATCTGGCCGCGGCCGTTCACGCCGACACCCTGGTGCATCCGGACATCTTCTCCGGCAAATCCGGCCGGGTCGGCGCCCACGGCGCCTGCGAATGGGCGGTGGCCTGGACCGCGGACGCGGACGGCTTCCTGTCGTCCTATTGCAACACGGTGCCGACGCAGGACGGCGGCACCCACGAATCCGGCATGCGCAGCGCGATGCTGCGCGGCCTCAAGGATCACGCCGAGCGCGTCGGCCAGGGCAAGCGCGCCGCTTCCATCGTCTCAGAAGACGTCATGGTGGGCGCCGCCGTCATGCTCTCGGTGTTCGTGCGCGAGCCCGAATTCCAGGGCCAGACCAAGGACCGCCTCGCCACCGCGGAAGCCCAGCGCATCGTCGAACAGGCCATCAAGGATCCGTTCGACCACTGGCTGTCGGGCAATCCCCTGCAGGCCAACAAGCTGCTGGACTTCGTCGTCGAGCGCGCCGACGAGCGGCTGCGCCGCCGCGCCGAGAAGGAAATCTCGCGCAAGACCGCGACCAAGAAGGCCCGCCTCCCCGGAAAACTCGCCGACTGCTCCAACAGCGCCCAGGAAGGCTCCGAACTTTTCATCGTCGAAGGCGACTCGGCGGGCGGCAGCGCCAAGCAGGCGCGCGACCGCAAGACCCAGGCCATTCTCCCCCTGCGCGGAAAAATCCTCAACGTCGCCTCCGCGACCAAGGACAAGCTGACCGCCAACGCCCAGCTGGCCGATCTGATGCAGGCGATCGGCTGCGGCACCGGCCCGCAATACCGCGAAGAGGACCTGCGCTATTCCCGCATCATCATCATGACCGATGCCGACGTCGACGGCGCGCATATCGCGTCGCTCCTGATCACCTTCTTCTACCGGACGATGCAGCCCCTGATCGACCAGGGCCATCTCTATCTCGCGGTGCCGCCGCTCTATCGGCTGACCCATGGCGCCAAGACGATCTACGCCCGCGACGACGCCCACAAGGACCAGCTCCTGAAGAGCGAATTCAACGCCAACGCCAAGGTCGATGTCGGCCGCTTCAAGGGGCTCGGCGAAATGATGCCGGCGCAGCTGAAGGAAACCACCATGGACCCGGCCAAGCGCACCCTGCTGCGCGTGGTGCTGCTGACCGAAGACCGCGAGGGCACCGCCGATTCGGTCGAGCGCCTGATGGGCACCAAAGCCGAGGCCCGCTTCGCCTTCATTTCCGACAAGGCCGAATTCGCCAGCGAGGATTTGCTGGACGTTTAGCGCCCCGGCAGCGCCGAAAACCGCCGGATTCCGCCCCGGCGCGGCGAATTCGCCGCCTTTATGGGTTTTTTCCCCCTTTTTCGTTTTCCGGCGAGTGTGTTCCCCCCGCAACAGCATTTTGCGCGGAACCGGCTATAGTTTGCAGGACGGTTTGAGATTCCTTCGAATTGGAAATTGGCGCTGGTCAGGCTTCGACCGCTTTTTACTGGGGACTAACATGAAAAGACTGGTTGTCGCACTGACAGCGATCGCGGCCTTCACCGCCCCGGCTCTCGCCGCCGACATGGCCGCCAAAGCGCCGATGAGGGCTGCTCCGGTTGCCTATGCTCCGTCCTGGACCGGCTTCTGGATTTCGGGCGGTTTCGGTTACGGCATGGCGCAGTACCAGCACTCCGAATACGATTTTTTCGCGCCGTTTGCACAGATCAGCACTGGTCAGGACGCGGGTGGCAAGGGTTGGCTGGGTAAGGTCGGCATCGGTTACGACTATCAGTTCGCTGGACCTTACGGAAACTGGGTTTTTGGCGTGTTCGCGGACGCCGACTGGTCCAACATCAGTGGCCAGTACAGCGTCAACACCTTGGCGTACCCGCTGGTCAAATCGCTGCTTCCAATATCACCGGCTCGTTCCGAAATGACTATTCCTGGGCCGTTGGCGGTCGCATCGGTTTCGTAGCCCTTCCCGGGCTTTTGACCTACTTTAACGGCGGTTACACTCAGGCTCATTTTGAGGGCAGCACCTTCCTCAATACCAATAATCCCGCCGCGCCGCTCTTGACTTCAATTTCGCTCGGAAGCCACACCCGCGACGGTTGGTTCCTCGGTGGCGGCACGGAATACGCTGTCAGCCAGCTTCCCGGACTGTTCTGGAAGAACGAAGTTCGTTTCTCTGACTTCGGCAACAAGACCCACACCCTGACCTGTTCGGCCCCGGCCGCCGGTTGTGGCCTTGGCGGTGTCTTGACCCAGACGAGCCGCGTCTACGAGCAGAAGGCGACCACCGAGCTGGTCTACCGCTTCAACTGGGGCGGCCCGGTCGTCGCCAAGTACTGATTTCTCCCGAACTGACCAACTCGAAAGCCCCGGCAAAAATGCCGGGGCTTTTTTGTGCCTTGGCGAATCGAGCCTTGGCGAATGATCAAGTCGTCGCCCGCCCCTTGTCCTGCGTGTGCAGGCACTGCACTCTGGCCGCAGCGCGAGATCCCGCGACCACCGGAAGGCATAACCCATGCGCAGAGGGCTTTCACTCATCGGCTTCCTCGCGCTCGCCATGGGGTTGCTGTGGATCGGCCAGGGCACAGGCGTGATCGCCTGGCCGGCATCGAGCTTCATGATCCAGCAGACCCAGTGGGCCTGGTACGGCGCGGCGCTGGCCGGGCTCGGGCTGATCCTGATCTGGCGCGGTAAGCGCTGACTCCGTAGGGTGGGCAAAGGCGCGCCCTTCGCGCCGCGCCCACCGCTGCGCTGATGATTGAAGCTGGTGGGCACGGCGCAAGAGCGCCTTTGCCCACCCTACCGATTCAATCGCAAGGACAACACATGGCAAACAAACTGTTCGATCTCTCCGGCAAGGTGGCTATCGTCACCGGCGGCAATGGCGGCATCGGGCTCGGCATGGCGCGGGGGCTGGCGGAAGCCGGCGCCGACGTCGCGGTGGTCGGCCGCAACGAAGCGAAATCGACGGCCGCGGCTGCCGAGCTCAGCGCATTGGGCGTCAAGGCGATCGCCGTCACCGCCGACGTCACCGACAAGGCCGCTGTCGCGGCGATGGTCGAGCGTGTCGCGAAGGAGCTCGGCCGCATCGACATTCTCGTCAACAATGCCGGCATCAACATCCGCAAGCCCCCGCACGCGCTCGAACTCGAGGAATGGGACAGCGTCATCAAGACGAACCTCACGAGCGCGTTCCTGTGCTCGAAGGCAGCCCAGCCCGCGATGAAGGCGGCCGGCGGCGGCAAGATCATCAATATCGGCTCGATGCTGTCGATCTTCGGCACCAGCTTCGCGCCGGCCTACGCCGCCAGCAAGGGCGGCATCGTGCAGTTCACCCGCTCCTGCGCGGTGGCCTGGGCCCCCGACAACATCCAGGCCAATGCCATCCTGCCGGGCTGGATCGACACCGACCTGACCAAGCGCGCCCGCGCCGAGATCGACGGCCTGCACGACAAGGTACTGGCGCGCACGCCGGCGGCGCGGTGGGGCGGCATCGCCGACTTCGCGGGCATCGCCGTGTTCCTGTCGTCGGGCGCCTCGGACTTCGTCACCGGCACCGCTATTCCGATCGATGGTGGGTTCTCGATCATGGGCTGAGGCGCGTCGGACGGAAGGCCATAACAAAAATCTTGAAAACAACCCCATGCAATGGGTGCCCCAGCGCCTCTAACGGTGCGGAGATACCGCAAATTGCACATGCTCGGGTCGCACCCCGAGTCCGATCAGCCGTGCGGTGATGCCTTGCAGCCACGGCACCGCGTTGATGAGCCGCACCGGCAACGGCGGCTCGAGCGGCTCGTTGCCGGGCTTCAGCGCGGCGCTGATCAGCCTGTTCTGCACCACCACCTGCATCCGCTGCGTCATCCGCACCGGAAATTCGCGGCGCCGCCTCACGGCGTCCAGTGCGTCCTCGGATGGACAGCCGTTCGCCAGTTTTTCAGCCAGAAGGTTCGCCGTCGCCACCGCATCCTGAACCGCCAGATTGACGCCGACACCGCCGACCGGCGACATCGCATGCGCGGCGTCGCCGATGCAGAGCAGGCCCGGCCGGGACCAACGCTTCAGGCGATTGATGGTCACCGTCAGGAGTTTCACGTCATCCCAGCTTTTCACGTCCGCCATCCCCGATTTCAGGATCGGCGCCATATCGATGATGGCACCGCGAAAAGCGTCGAGGCCGCGCGCCTTCACCGCTTCATATTGCCCCTTCGCGATCACATAGGCGCATTGCCAGTAATCGCCGCGGTCGAACGTCACCATCATCTTGCCGGGGTCGAGCCGGGCAAACAGGTTTTCGTTTTCGTCGGCGCGCTTGCCGGCGCGAAACCACAGCACGTCCATCGGCGCGCCGATGTCTTCGACCTCGAGACCGGCACGCTGCCGCACGATCGAATGGCGGCCGTCGCAGCCGATGGTGAGATCGGCGCGGATTTCGATGGGCCCCTCCGCTGTCGTCGCAGTCACGCCGGCGACCGTATCCCCCGAAATGATCAGGTCGGTCGCTTCGGCATCCATCCTCACCGTGAGCGACGGGAACCGCCTGCCGCTCTCGCGCAGGAAGTTGAGAAAATCCCATTGCGGCATGAAGGCGATGAAAGGGTACTTTGTTTTCAGACGCCTGAGATCGGCGATGCGGACCGACGCCTCGCCGAACTTGCCGTCCATCATTTGCAGCCGCTGGTGCGGAAGTTTCAGGAATCCGTCGATCAGGCCGAGTTCGTCCATCACCTGCAGCGTCGAGGGATGCACGGTGTCGCCGCGAAAATCCCGGAAGAAGTCGGCGTGTTTTTCCAGAACGATCGTATCGACGCCCGCGCGGCCCAGCAGATAGCCCAGCATCATGCCCGCGGGACCGCCACCGACGATGCAGCAGCGCGTGGCCATGCTGCGCGGAGACGATCGATCCGGAGAAGTACGCGCGTCCATGGCCTACTGCCCCGTTCGATGATGAGAAGCTGGAATTGTAGCCCGGATGGAGCCCTTGCGAAATCCGGGACTCGTCTCGCACCGTCCCGGATTACGCAGTCCGACGACGCTTCGCGCCGTCCGACTTCTCCCGGGCTACGGGCTATTGCGAAGTGTGCGGGACACGGAGATGTATTGCTTCACAATCAGCGCCTGAAACTCTTGATCTCCGACACGCTGCCGTCGCGATAGGTCAGTTCTACCGAAACCGATTTGGTCGTCGGCGCCAGCTTCAGATAAGGCTGCGCCGCATGCGGAATCGCGCTGGGATCCCTCGGGTCGCAGGGCGGCATTTTCAGGACCTTGTCCGGCACCGTGCTGTCGATGCCGACGCGCACTTCGCGGATCGCACAGCGATACGACATCAAATGGGTGTAATAGACCAAGAGTCCGTTGAACTCGCGAAACGACAACCAGCTCGTCGCGGTCATGTCGAGGATCTTGCGCTGGTCGCGGATCAGTGCCGCCTCGGGGTCGAACCTGATCGGAAACGGCCCCTGAACCTCGCCGAGCGTATCGACATAGCGGACCTGCAGGGTGGCGGCCCCGGCGTCGGCGGGAAGCTCGATCGAGGGATTGGGCATCCGCTTGCGGGTGCGCGGATCGAGCGTGTCGATGAATCCGGTCTCGCGGAATTCGCCGGTGTCGCCGATCCGCCACGAAATCCCGAGCGTCGGATCGGCGATCGAGAACACCACGGTCCAGCCACCATTGTGGCGCGAGAACGCAGCGATCGGCGCGTTGACGGACTCGTTCGAGGGCGAAAGGCGTTGCACCGGCGGCAAAGCCGCGACCTGCTGTTGCGGTTCGGCTGGCTTGGCTACCGCGTCGGCAGGCCGGCTGGCGAGACCGTTCAGGAATACGTCGTCGACCATCTGGTCGAAATAGACCGGAATCTGCTTGTGGCGCACGGTCTCCGCCAACTCACTGACCAGACGCCGGGTCCGCTGCGCCACCTGGACCAGGTTGGCGCCCGGCTCCGCGATCTGCTTTGCGAAAGTCCGCGTGAACACCGAATTGGGATTGTCGTCATTGTTGGAGAGGCGATCGAGCGCGGTCTGGCGGGGGCCGGCCGAAAAGATCGAGAACACGCCTTCCGGCAATTGAGTCATCGGCGCGAGACCACCGCCGCCGGCGACCGCTCGCGTGCCCTGGCGTTCGAACGGATTGTTGCGGCAGGCATCGAACACCAGGATCGCAGTGCGCACCTTCCTGTTCTGCAGCCGCTCGATGATGCGGTCGGCGAGAACAGAGGCGTCGCGCACCAGTTCTTCCTGCCCCTCGGTCGCGGGGGGCACGTCGGTCGGAAGCAGAAAATTTTGGCCAGCGATCTCGAAGCCGTGGCCGGCATAGAAAAAGAACGCGGTGTCGCCGGGCCCGACCGCCTTGTCGAACGCCAGCAGCGTCTGGCTGAAGGCGGCCCTCGTCTGGTTCTCCGCCACCATCACGGCAAAGCCGAGCTGCTTCAGCGTATCGCCCATGGTGCGGGCGTCGTTGACCGCCTTCTGCAGTTTCGGGACGTTACGGTAGTCGTCATTGCCGACCACCAGCGCGACCCGCTTTTCCGCCTGCGCGGGGGCGGCAAACGCCACCAGCGTGGCGGCAATGGCGGTGATTGCCGAAAATCCGGAAAGCCAGCGCATCATCGAGGTCCCTGCCCGCACGATTCATCCACGGCCCGTGCCAGCCATCCTGTGCCGTAGTCGGCATACCGGCGCCAACGGTTCAACGCCTTGGTCAGGACCGGAATCG
Organism: Bradyrhizobium sp.; assembly: GCF_030697065.1. Taxonomy (GTDB): domain Bacteria; phylum Pseudomonadota; class Alphaproteobacteria; order Rhizobiales; family Xanthobacteraceae; genus Bradyrhizobium. The sequence continues at coordinate 24,647 of NZ_JAUYQU010000189.1, read as the reverse complement.
TCCACGCGCGGAAACCGGCTGTCATTCCGGGGCGATGCCGACGGGGCCGCGAAAGGCGCCGGCCCGATGGTATCGAACCCGGAATCTCGAGATTCCGGGTTCGCGCTTGCGCGCAAATGACGAGCGGCTTAACGCATCTTGACGATCGGGGTGATAAATCTGCGTAATTCTACGTAGTCGATTCATGAACCATTAACCCGGGCGGCAAACCCTGCCGCGCACCGCACGGAGCCTGAAATCGCCGCCAATTATGCAAAAACATTAAGCTTTTTCAGCCCTTCCCGCGGCGGCTCCATTGACTTTGGGCAATTCGGCCCTATGTTCCGGCCTGACGCGGCCCGGTATCGAAACGCGATGCCTCGAGTAAGCCGCCTGTCTGCGTATCCGATAATCCCGAGCAAATTTGCGTGCCGTTCCGGGGTTGGGCGCGACAGTCTTTTTCCGAGATTCCAAGCGGCGGTTTCGACCAGAGGCTCAATGTCTTTTACCCATCTCGGCTTGTCCGACAAGGTGCTCGCCGCCGTCGCGGCCACCGGTTACACCACCCCTACCCCCATTCAGGAACAGGCGATTCCCCATGTTCTGGCCCGCCGGGACGTTCTCGGCATCGCCCAGACCGGGACCGGCAAGACCGCCGCCTTCGTCCTTCCGATGCTCACGATTCTGGAAAAGGGCCGCGCCCGGGCCCGAATGCCCCGCACCCTGATCCTGGAACCGACCCGCGAACTCGCCGCCCAGGTCAAGGAACAGTTCGATAAATACGGTGTCGGCCAGAAGCTCAACGTCGCCCTCTTGATCGGCGGCGTCTCCTTCGGCGACCAGGACACCAAGCTGACCCGCGGCGTCGACGTGCTGATCGCGACCCCGGGCCGGCTGCTCGACCACACCGAGCGCGGCGGCCTGCTGCTGACCGGCGTCGAACTGCTGGTCATCGACGAAGCCGACCGCATGCTGGACATGGGCTTCATCCCCGACATCGAACGGATCTGCAAGATGATCCCGTTCACCCGGCAGACGCTGTTCTTCACCGCGACGATGCCGCCAGAAATCCGCCGCATCACCGAAACCTTCCTGCACAATCCCGAGAAGATCGAAGTTTCCCGGCCCGCGACCACCGCCGTCGGCGTGGCCCAGTTCCAGGTCTCGGTCGGCCGCGAGCCGCATGACAAGCGCGATATGCTGCGCCGCCTGCTGCGCGATGCCAAGGACCTGCAGAACGCGATTATCTTCTGCAATCGCAAGCGCGAAGTGGCGCTGCTTTACAAGTCACTTCAGAAACACGGCTTCAGCGTCGGCGCCCTTCACGGCGACATGGACCAGTCGGCGCGCACGGCGGCGCTCGATCAGTTCCGCAAGGGTGAAATTCCGCTGCTGGTCGCCTCCGACGTCGCGGCCCGCGGCCTCGACATTCCCTCGACCAGCCACGTGTTCAATTTCGACGTGCCGCATCATGCCGACGATTACGTCCATCGCATCGGCCGCACCGGCCGCGCCGGCCGGGCCGGCACCGCGATCTCGCTGGTCACCTCGCTCGATCAGAAATCCATGGTCGCGATTGAAAAACTGATCGGACAAAGCATCCCCCAGGTCGAAGGCCTGGAGGCCGGTCCGATCGACGAATCGGCCACACCTGCCAGCACCGAAACCGAGCGGCCGCGCCAGTCACGCGGACGGCACGGCTCGAGGGAAGGTTCAAGGGGAGCCTCGCGCGAAAGCCCGCGTGACGGCGCCCAGGAAGCCCGCAAGCCGCGCCGCGAACGCGAGCCCCGGCGTGCCGCCGGCGGTCGCAATGCCAACCCACAGCCGGCCGCGCCCGCAGCCGAGTTCACCCCGCCATCGGCGCCGCCGCCCTCGCGCACGCCGTCGATCGGCCGGGCCGCCGCACCGAAAGCCCCGCAAGAGCCGGCCTCCGAGCCTGCCGATCACTCGCATCTTCCGGCGTTCCTGCTGCGGCCGGTCCGCGTCAGGGTTTAAGGAGCGACTAAGTCGGGTACCGGACGTTTACCGGTCCTTCATTATCCTCCCTTAACTTGACGGCGATAATTTTAGTTATTGCCGCCGGAAAGTGGGCATTGCCGCCCGCTATATTGGGGACGTGATCCGTGATCAAGGTGCTCGACGAACACGAACGCACGCTGGCCTTTGCCGAAGTTGCGCTGGGCCAGATCAAGTCACTTCGACAAACCGCCGTACCCCGCAATTATGAGATCTGGTACGTCTACGCGACAGGATACAACTCCCCGCTCAACCAGATCATCAACGAGACGCTGGCGCGCCACGGCAAGCTGACCGAAGCCGACCTCGAACAGATCTACGAAACCTATCTTTCGCAGATCAAGACCACCGACCGCATCGACAAGGTCGGCGCCCGCGTGATCGGCGAAATCGACGACGTCATGACGCTGATCTCCGACGCCCTCGGGATGTCGGTGAGCTACGACAACAGCCTGTCCGGCGCGGCGCAGGAGCTCTCGGTCGCGCGCGACCGCGACCAGATCAAGGCGATCGTCGAATCGCTGGTGCTGTCCACCCGCGAGATGCGCGACACCAACAAGGCGCTGGAAGACCGGCTGTCGCTTTCCAAAAACGAGATCAGCAACCTGCAGCAGAGCCTCGAGGCGATCCGGGCGGAAAGCCTGACCGATCCCCTGACCGGCCTCGGCAACCGCAAATATTTCGACCGCTCGATCGAGTCGGCGGTGCAGAATGCGCTGGCAAGCGGCGAGCCGTTATCGCTTCTGATGTTCGACATCGACCACTTCAAGTCGTTCAACGATTCCTATGGCCACCTCACCGGCGACCAGGTGCTGCGGCTGGTCGGCATGTCGCTGAAACAGACCATCAAGGGCCAGGACATCACCGCCCGCTACGGCGGCGAGGAATTCGCGGTGGTGCTGCCCAACACCGCGCTGCGCCAGGCGCTGACGGTCGCCGACCATATCCGCCGCGCCGTGATGGCGAAGGAACTGAAGAAGAAATCCACCGGCGAGATCCTGGGGCGCGTCACGATCTCGGTCGGCGTTTCCATGCTGAAACCGGGCGACGATACCGATTCGCTGATCGAACGCGCCGATGGCTGTCTCTACGCCGCCAAGCGCAACGGCCGCAACCGCGTGATCTGCGAAGTCGATCCGGAATACGCCGCCGAGGCCCACAGCCAGGTGGCGTGACCCGAGCGCGCGACACTGACGTCGTCATCCAAAGACGCCAGCCGTGCGGCGCATCGAAGATGACTTGCGCCGGTCCCTGCTGCGACCCTTCGAGGCTCGCAAGAGCTTGCACCTCAGGATGGCGGCTTTGACCGCTTTGATGTCTTTTTGACCGCGCTCGTCGGTTTCGCCGCAACCTTTTTCTTCGTCGCCTTCTTCCCCTTCGGCCGCTTGCGCAACGCCGCGCGCTGGGCTGCGGCCAGGGCCGCTCTCGCCCATACGCTCAGTTCCTCCGAATCATCGAACAGCCGCGCCGGAAGCTGCCAGTAGGAGTTGACGACAACGGTCTTCGCCCGCGTCTGATACTGAAACGGCGTCGAGCCTTCCGCCTCGAACTGCGGAATGGTCTGCTCGTCGGCGCGAAAGTAGAGACCGGCACGCAGCGCCAGCGCGAAGTTGGTGCCGTCGGCGGAAATGCCGAAACCGGAAAACATCGGGCGGATCGTCACCGGACCGAAGTCGGAAAACAGGTCGGTCAGGAAATCGCGGTCCATGGCGTAGGTCCATGCCGGGTATGGCCGCTATACCGAATTCGTCATTGCGAGCGAAGCGACGCCTTGCATGCCACAGCATGCTGTCTTGCTTCGCATGCCACAGCATGCTGTCTTGCTTCGTCGCTTACGTTCCTCGCAATGACGACCGAGGGTAGCAGCAACGTCTAGCCATCCACCTTCGCGGCGGTCAACTGCACCGATTCGCCGCAGCCGCAGGCGCCGGTCTGGTTCGGGTTGTTGAAGATGAACTGCGACTGCATCTTGTCGGCCTTGTAGTCCATTTCGGTACCGAGCAGGAACAGCACCGCCTTGGGATCGATCAGGATCTTGACGCCCTTGTCCTCGACGACCTCGTCGGTGGGACGGACCTCGTGGGCGTATTCCACCGTGTAGGATTGCCCGGCGCAGCCGCCGTTCTTGATCCCGACGCGAAGTCCGACGATCTCGGAATCGGCGCGCTTCGTCAGTTCGGTAATCCGAAGCGCCGCGGCCTCGGTCAGCTTCATGACCTGCGGCCGGGGCCGCGGCTTCGGCTTGGTGCCCGGTGTCGGTGAGGCGGGTGTCATCTCGGTCATGTGGTCAATCCCAGCGGCAAATCAATGCCGGTTAACGTGCCGTGTGCAGCTTAGGTCCGATCCAACGCTTCACCACATATTGAGGACGAGGCGCGCCTCGTCGGTCATGCGGTCCGGCGTCCACGCCGGCTCCCAGACCAGATTGACATTGACCACGCCGACGCCGGGAACGCTGGCGACCGCGTTCTCCACCATCTGCGGCAGTTCGCCCGCCGCCGGGCAGTTCGGCGTCGTCAGCGTCATCATGACGTCGACCGAGCGGTCGTCCTTGATGTCGACCTTGTAGATCAGGCCGAGCTCGTAGATATCAGCCGGAATTTCCGGATCGAACACCGTCTTCAGCGCGGACACGATCTCGCCGCCGAGCCGCTCGGTCTCTTCAGGCGGCAGCGCCGAGATGGTTTCCATGTTGCTGGATGTCGCTTCGCTATTCTTGGCTTCGTTCTTGGCTTCGATCGTGTCGGTCATGAAAACAGTTCCCGCGCCTTGATCAGCGCCTGTGCCAGATGGTCGACTTCTTCACGGGTATTATACATGCCGAACGAGGCGCGGCACGTCGCCGTCACGTTGAACCGCTCTAAAAGCGGCATCGCGCAGTGCGTGCCGGCGCGCACCGCGATGCCCTGCCGGTCGATCACGGTGGCGACGTCGTGGGCGTGCGCACCCTTCAATTCGAACGAGATCACCGGGCCCTTGTCGCGCGCTGTGCCGATCAGCCGCAGCGAATTGATCTCGCGCAGACGGTCCTGGGCGTAGGTCAGCAGGTCGTGCTCGTACGCGGCGATGCGTTCTTTGCCGATCGAATTGACGTAGTCTATCGCAGCGCCGAGCCCGATCGATTCCACGATCGGCGGCGTTCCCGCCTCGAATTTGTGCGGCGGATCGCCGTAGCTGACCCAGTCTCTCGCCACCTCGCGGATCATCTCGCCGCCGCCATTGAAGGGGCGCATCGCCACCAGATGCTCGTGTTTGGCATAGAGCACGCCGATGCCGGTCGGTCCGTACAGCTTGTGGCCGGTGAACACGTAGAAATCGGCGTCGATATCCTGCACGTCGATCGCCAGATGCACCGCGGCCTGGCTGCCGTCGACCAGCACCTTGATTCCGCGCTCATGCGCCAGCCTGACGATTTCCTTGACCGGAACGAGGGTGCCGAGCGCGTTCGACATCTGCGTGATCGCGACCAATTTCGTGCGGTCGGTCAGCAGCTTCTCGAATTCGTCGATCAGGAAATTGCCTTCGTCGTCGACCCCGGCCCACTTGATTACGGCACCGTGGCGTTCCCTGAGGAAATGCCAGGGCACGATGTTGGAATGATGCTCCATGATCGAGAGCACGATCTCGTCGCCCGCCCCAATGTTGGGAACGCCCCAGGACGACGCCACGAGGTTGATCGCCTCGGTGGCGTTGCGGGTGAAGATGATCTCCTCGGTGCGGCCGGCGTTGAGGAACTTCGCCACTTTTTCGCGGCCGCCCTCATAAGCTTCGGTCGCCGCATTGGCGAGGTAGTGCAGCCCGCGATGCACGTTGGCGTATTCGCTTCTGTAAGCTTGCGTCATCCGGTCGAGTACCGCGTTGGGCTTCTGCGCCGACGCGGCGTTGTCGAGATAGACCAGCGGCTTGCCGTAGACCTGCATGGCCAGCGCGGGGAAATCCTCCCGCACCCTCGCCACATCGTATGAACCGTTCAGGACTGCCGGATGCATGGTCAACCCCGTGCCGCCAGCCAGCGCTGGGCCGCCGCTATCGCGAGGTCGCGCAAGCCGTCATGGGCGATCTGCTCGATCGCCTCGCCGACGAACGCCTGGATCAGCAGCGCCTGGGCTTCCTTTTCCGAAAGTCCGCGCGCGCGCAGGTAAAACAGCAGGCTGTCGTCGAGCGCGCCGGTGGTGGCGCCATGTCCACATGTCACGTCGTCGGCGAAGATTTCGAGCTCCGGCTTGTTGTCGGCCTCGGCCTCGTCGGACAGCAGCAGCGCCCGCGTCATCATCTTCGCGTCGGTCTTCTGCGCCCCGGGTCGGACGATGATGCGGCCCTGGAATACCGAATGGCCGCGGTCGTCGATCACCGCACGGAAAATCTCGCGGCTCGAGCAGTTCGGCACCGCATGGTCGAGGAACAGCGTGGTGTCGGCGTGCTGGCGGCCATTGAGCAGATTGACGCCGTTAGTCTCGACCCGGGAGCCCTCGCCCGCTACCGCGATGACGGCCTGGTAGCGGCTGACCAGCGAGCCGGTATTCATCCCGAACGTGTTGAAATGCGCGTTGGCGCCGAGCGTCACGACCGCGGAGGAAATATTGAAGGCCTCGCGGCTGTCCTCGATCAGGCGGACATGGTCGAGCCGCGCGCCATCGCCGATCGCAACAACAAGGGAATCATGGACCTGATAGGTTTTCGCGCCCTCGGCGCCGATGTAGCTTTCCACCAGCGTCACGCTGGCGTGCTTGCCGACCCGGATCAACGAGCGCGTGAACATCGCCGCGGGCGCGCCGCTGGCGATATGGACGATATGCAGCGGCAGCGGGACGACGGCATTGTCGGCGATCTCGATCACGAGCCCATCGGTCATCAGCGCGCTGTTGAGCGCCACCATGGAATCGGCATTGTCGGGCGCGAACAGTTGCGCCTGCAGCGCGGCATCGCCGGTCTCCAGCGCTTCGCGCAGCGTGCGGATGCCTACGTCTTTTCCGAGATCCGATGTCTCTGACAGGTCCGGCGCGAACACGCCGTCCACCAGCACGACCCTGCGCACGCCTGCGATGGCGTGGAGCTTCAGGGCGGCGGCCGCGCGCTGCAGCGCCGCGGCGTCCGGCGCCGCCGCCAGCGGCAGCACTTCGCGCATCAGCACGCGCAGGTCGGTGTATTTCCAGTCCTCGACCCGCCGGTGCGGCAGTCCCAGCCGCTCATGGGCCTCCAGCGCCTGCCGCCGGAGGTCGGCGATCTTGCCTGTGCCGGGCAGCCGGTCACGCGCAACGGCGAGGATCTCGCTGTTGGCGCGGGCGGTGTCGGTCTTGGCCAGTACTACATTCATCACAAAATCCGTATCCCGCTTCAGGCCGCGGCTTCGAACTGGGCGTAGCCGGACGCTTCCAGCTCCAGCGCCAGTTCCTTGCCGCCGCTCTTCACGACCTTGCCCTTCGACATCACGTGGACGAAATCGGGCACGATATAGTTCAGCAGCCGCTGGTAATGGGTGATCACCACCATGGCGCGATCCGGCGAACGCAGCGCATTGACGCCGTCGGCGGCGACCCTGAGCGCGTCGATGTCGAGCCCGGAATCCATCTCGTCGAGGATGCACAGGCTGGGCTCGAACAGCGCCATCTGCAGGATCTCGTTGCGCTTCTTCTCGCCGCCGGAGAACCCGACATTGACGCCACGGCGCAGCATCTCCTGGGGAATGTTGAGGGAGGCGGCGACGCTGCGCACTTTCTTGAGAAAGTCGGGCGTGGAGAATTCGCTCTCGCCGCGCGCCTTGCGCTGGGCGTTCAGCGCGGTGCGCAGGAACGTCATGGTGGCGACGCCGGGAATTTCCACCGGGTACTGGAACGCCAGGAACACGCCCTTGGACGAGCGCTGGTCCGGCGACATCTCCAGGAGGTTCTCGCCCTTGAACAGGATCTCGCCGCCGGTGACTTCATAGCCCGGCTTGCCGGCGATGACGTGGCTCAGCGTCGACTTGCCGGAGCCGTTCGGCCCCATGATGGCGTGCACTTCGCCGGGGTTAACCGTGAGCGACAGCCCGTGGAGAATCTCACGCTCCTCGACACGGACCTGCAGATTTTTGACTTCAAGTAGTGACATTCTCATCCATCCTTCTCGTCATCCTGAGGTGCGAGCCGTTCTTCGGCGAGCCTCGAAGGATGATCTTTCGTTTGCAATCATCCTCCGAGGCTTGCTTTCGCAGGCACCTCAGGATGACGACCCTATCCAACCGATCCTTCCAGGCTGATCGAGATCAGCTTCTGCGCTTCGACCGCGAATTCCATCGGCAGCTGCTGCAGCACGTCCTTGACGAAACCGTTGACGACGAGGCCAACGGCTTCTTCCTGGCTCAGCCCGCGCTGCACGCAGTAGAACAGCACATCCTCGGAGATCTTCGAGGTGGTGGCCTCATGCTCGAACAGCGCGGAGGAATTCTTCGCCTCGATATAGGGCACGGTGTGCGCGCCGCATTTGTCGCCGATCAGCAGGGAATCGCAGGCGGTGAAGTTGCGCGCGCCGGTAGCCTTGCGATGGGCGGTGACGAGGCCGCGATAGGTGTTTTGCGAGACGCCGGCGGCGATACCCTTGGAAATGATCCGGCTCGTCGTGTTCTTGCCGAGATGGATCATCTTGGTGCCGGAATCGACCTGCTGGTGGCCGTTCGAGATCGCGATCGAGTAGAACTCGCCGCGCGAATTGTCGCCGCGCAGGATGCAGCTCGGATATTTCCAGGTGATGGCCGAACCGGTCTCGACCTGGGTCCAGGAAATCTTCGAATTGTTGCCGCGGCAGTCGCCCCGCTTGGTGACGAAATTGTAGATGCCGCCGACGCCTTCGGAGTTGCCGGGATACCAGTTCTGAACCGTCGAGTATTTGATCTCGGCGTCGTCGAGCGTGACCAGTTCGACCACGGCGGCATGCAGCTGGTTCTCGTCGCGCTGCGGCGCGGTGCAGCCCTCGAGATAGCTGACGTAAGCGCCCTTGTCGGCGATGATCAGGGTACGCTCGAACTGTCCGGTGTTGCGCTCGTTGATGCGGAAATAGGTCGACAGTTCCATCGGGCAGCGCACGCCCGGCGGCACGTAGACGAACGAGCCGTCGGAAAACACCGCGGAGTTCAGCGTCGCAAAGTAATTATCCGAGGTCGGCACCACCGTGCCGAGATATTTTCGCACCAATTCTGGATGCACGCGGATCGCCTCCGAGATCGGCATGAAGATCACGCCGGCCTGCTTCAGTTCCTACTGGAAGGTGGTCGCTACCGAAACCGAATCGAACACGGCATCGACCGCGATGCGGCGCTCGCCTTCCGGGCGCACCACGCCTTCCAGCACCTCGACCTCGCGCAGCGGTATGCCGAGCTTCTCATAGGTTTTCAGGATTTCCGGATCGATCTCGTCGAGCGAGCCGATCTGCTTCTTCGGCTTCGGCGCCGAATAGTAATAGAGATCCTGGTAGTCGATCCTGGGGTAGTCGACCTTGGCCCATGTCGGCTCCGTCATGGTCAGCCAGCGGCGATACGCCTCCAGGCGCCATTCCAGCATCCACTCAGGTTCGTTCTTTTTCGCGGATATGAAGCGGACGGTATCTTCCGACAGCCCCTTGGGGGCCTTGTCGGACTCGATGAGCGTCTCGAATCCATAGCGATATTGATCGACGTCGATCTGGCGAACCCGATCAACGGTCTCTTGTACGGCCGCCATTCCATCCTCCGCTCGCGGTTTCAAGGACCGCGGTGTGGATCACTTCAGAAGCTTTACGATGTTTCTTCGAGGAAATCACCTGCTTTAGAACCGTTCAAGCAGTGTTTCGTCGTACCCTCTAAGTAGTGTACCGGAGAGCGTTCGCCAAGCCTCCAGGCAGCGGTCAATGTCCCGGGATGTGGTTGACCAGCCCAAACTGATCCGCACGGCCCCCTGAGCGAGTTCGGGGCCGAATCCCATGGCTTCCAGCACGTGTGACGGCTGAACCTTGCCGGAGGAACAGGCGGAACCCGAGGATACCGCGATACCGGCGAGGTCGAAGCCGATCACCGCAGTCTCGGCCTTCAGGCCGGGGACCGTAAAAAGGGCGGTATTGGGCAATCGCGCAACCCGATCGGAAAACACGATAACCCCGGGAGTCCGCCGCAGGCCGCTTTCCAGCCGGTCTCGCAGGCCTTGGATACGGGCTGCATCCTGCGCCAGCGTCTTCATGGCGGCCTCCGCGGCCACGCCGAACCCGGCTATTCCCGCGACATTCTCGGTTCCCGCCCGGCGGCCGAGTTCCTGCCCGCCACCGCGCAGCACCGGCTCAAACCCCAGCACACCGTCCGCCAAAATCAACGCGCCGACGCCCTTCGGGCCACCGAGCTTGTGCGCAGAAACTGTCACCAGATCGGCAGCCAACCCTTTGAAATCGAGAGCCATCTTGCCAAAGGCCTGGATCGCGTCGACGTGCAGCAGGCCGCCAGCTTCATGTACAATCTCAGCGGCCTCATTTACCGGCTGAAGGGCGCCGGTTTCGTTATTGGCCAGCATCACCGACACCAGCGCTGGAGCGCCGCCCGCCAGCATCGCGCGCAGACGGTCGAGGTCGAGCAGGCCCGAACCGGTGACGCCAATCTGTTCGATCGCTGCAGCCGGGAATCGCCCCCCCGACAGCACGGATGCGTGCTCGATGGCCGATATCATCAGCCGCTCAGCGGGAGGCCCCGGCCCTCGCCGCAACCCGGGCGTCAGAGCCAGCGCATTGGCCTCGGTTCCTCCCGACGTAAAGACGAGGTTGCGCGGCGCGATGCCGACGGCGCCCGCAATCCTCGCCCTCGCCTCCTCGACCAGCCTGCGGGCCTGGCGGCCCTCGGCGTGGACCGAGGACGGATTGCCGCTGAGTTCCCACGCCGCAGCCATCGCCTCCCTGGCCTCGGGACGCAGCGGGGTGGTCGCATTCCAGTCGAGATAAATCCGATCAGGCATACTGTATCATATTACCCTTGATGCCCAGGCTGCGGCCGCCGTAGCCAAAACCTGCTTCAAAACCTTTATCGCAAGTGGGGATCACGCCGTCCCCTGACAATCGCAAACGCTAACGCGTTGAACGCACTGCGAGATGGTTCAAGAAGCTTGCTTTTGGCCCCTCGCCTCATGCTAGAACGCGGCCTCCACTTCACCGAGCGCCGTTCGCATCGCGCCAAACGACGCCTGATCCGCCCCCTTACTCTGCGAGGCTTCATTGGCGAACGCGCCGGATGGGGCCGCCCAAAGGCGGTTGATTTTGCCAAGGAATCAAAATGCCTGAAGTCATCTTCACCGGCCCCGCAGGCCGCCTCGAAGGCCGTTATCATCCGGCCAAGCAGAAGAACGCGCCGATCGCGATGGTGCTGCATCCGCACCCGCAGTTTCACGGCACGATGAATCACCAGATCATCTACCAGTGCTATTACGCCTTCGCGCATCGCGGCTTCTCGGTGCTGCGCTTCAATTTCCGCGGCGTCGGCCGCAGCCAGGGCTCGTTCGATCACGGCACCGGCGAATTGTCGGATGCCGCGTCCGCGCTCGACTGGGCGCAGACCATCAATCCCGAGGCGCGCGCCTGCTGGGTCGCCGGCTTCTCGTTCGGCGCCTGGATCGGCATGCAACTCCTGATGCGCCGTCCCGAGGTCGAGGGTTTTATCTCCATCGCGCCGCCCGCCAATCTGTACGACTTCTCGTTCCTCGCGCCCTGCCCGTCCTCGGGTCTGATCGTGCATGGCGAGAAGGATGCGGTGGTGCCGCCCAAGGACGTCAACACCCTGGTCGAGAAACTCAAGACCCAGAAGGGCATCGTGATCGATCAGCAGATCATCCCGGGCGCCAACCATTTCTTCGACGGCAAGCTGCAGCCGCTGATGGAGACGGTAACCGGCTATCTCGACATGCGGCTCGCCAACGTTCGCTGAGGTAGCGCGGCCGCGTAGGGTAGGCAAAGATTCCGCCGTAGCTCGAAGCGCGAAGGCGGAAGCGTGCCCACCAACATTCCCTACTTTGCGTGTAATGGTGGGCACGGCGCGAAGAGCGCGCCTTTGCCCACCCTACGCGCCGGACGCTGACATGGCCTTGCGCGCGCGTTTCAGCAGATGCGCATCGTGACGGACCAGAAACGCGCGCAGCAGTTTCGGATAGTCAGCGCCCACTGCGGCCTGAACGCTGGGCCGCTTCGCGAGTTTAGCCCGCCACATCCGCAGCTTCGGCGTTCCCGCGAAGACTGCGAGATCGGTGAGTTCATCGAACACGTCGAAATAGCGGAAGATCGGCGCAAACAACGCGTCCACCAGACTGAAATTCTGGCCTGCGAAGAACGGGCCTGAGCCCAGCGCTGCCTCGACCCGCGCGAACTTCGCGACGATCGCCTCGCGTTTGCTCTCGAAGACCGCCGCATCGGCGGTGGTTTCGAGACCCCACAGGTCGCTCAGAATGGCGGAGCCGAATTCCATCCATGCCCGGTGCTGGGCGCGCTGCAGAGGATCCTGCGGATGCAGCTTTGCGCCGCCCAGCGTCTCCTCAATGTACTCACAGATGACATTGCTCTCGAACAACGCCACCTCGCCCTTGTCGGAGTTAACGGTCAGCACCGGCACCTTGCCGAGCGGCGAGACCCTCAGGAACCAGTCCGGCTTGTCGGCGAGATCGATATCTATCCGCTCGAACGCAACGCCCTTCTCGTTCAGCGCAATCACCGCACGCTGCACGTAGGGACAGAGCTTGTGACTGATGAGTTTGAGGCGCGTCGCCATCGTCATTCTCGCAGTTACATGCAGATGCATCCATTTTCATGCATATGCATGTAACTGTCAAGATCGGTGCAATCGCATCCTGATCACGGCCGCGCGATCACCCCGCCGGTCATCGGGATCGGCACGCCCGTGGTGGTCGGGTAGCTCAGCGGCAGGCCCTTGAGTCCCCGCGCGGCCAGAAAGCCGAACGCCTGTGCCTCGATGGCGTCGGCCGACCAGCCCAGCGTGCCGGCGGTCTCGACGGTGGCCGGCGCGAGGCGTTCGCGCAGCATCCTGAGCATGGTGAGGTTGCGGGCGCCGCCCCCGGCGACGATCCAGCTCTGCGGCTCCTTCGGCAGCAGCGGCACGATGCGGGCGATGGCTTCCGCCGTGAACGCGGTCAGGGTCGCCGCGCCATCGGCCGGCGGCATTTCGCGCAGCACCAGGGAAGCAAAATCATTGCGGTCGAGCGATTTCGGCGGTGGCAGCGCAAAGAACGGATGCTGCAACGCCCGGATCACCCAGGCCACATCGACCGCGCCCTGGGCCGCCAACCGCCCTTCGCAGTCGAACGGCTGGCCCATGTTGCGGAACATGTAATCGTCGACCAACGCGTTGCCGGGTCCGGTATCGCAGGCGATCAGGACGTCATTGCCGTCGATGTAGGTTATGTTGGAGACGCCGCCGATATTGACCACGACGATCGGGCCTTCGCGGTCCAACGATTGCGCCAGCGCGCGGTGATAGACCGGCACGAACGGCGCGCCCTGCCCGCCGGCTTCGACGTCGGCGGCGCGGAAATCGTACATCACCGGGATTTGGATGGCCCTCGCCAGCGCCGTGGCGTCGCCGATCTGCACGGTCATTTTCTGCGCCGGCCGGTGCAGCACGGTCTGGCCGTGGAAGCCGACAATATCGATGTTTTCCCTGACGATGCGGTGTTGCGCGGTGAAGGAGGCGACCGCCTCGGCATGGGCCTGCGTCACGGCGCGCTCGGCCTCGCGCAGGATCCCCGGCCGCGCGTCGCGCTGCGACAGGTTGACGGCCTCGGCCAGCGCCTGGCGCAACAACCCGCGCTCGTGGGCGGTATACGCCCGGTAGCCGGACGGGCCGAACGACTTCACCCGCTTGCCGTCGGTTTCGATCAGGGCGACGTCGACCCCGTCGAGCGAGGTGCCGCTCATCAGACCGACTGCCGTCAGCATCATCGCCTTCGTGCCTGATTGGGCACCCCTGCCGGAGAAGCCCTGCTTGTGTCAAACCTGCACATCTTATAATGCCACAGCGCACGCGCTTGCGGCAGCCTAATCCGTCCGGGTTCCGCAAACAGTTACAATTACCGTGAAATAAGAATGATCAGAGTCGCACACAAATGACTGCATTTAAATCTGATTTTCTGAACATCCTGCAGCAACGTGGCTTCGTACACCAATGCTCGGATTTCGATGGCCTCGACGCGCTCGCCGCGAAGGGACAGGCGACGGCCTATGTCGGCTATGACTGCACCGCGCCGTCGCTGCATATCGGCAACTTCCTCACCATGATGATGCTGTACTGGCTGCAGCAGAGCGGCAACAAGCCGATCACGCTGATGGGCGGCGGCACCACCATGGTCGGCGATCCCTCCGGCAAGGACGAATCGCGCGCGCTGCGCACCGTCGAGGAGATCGAAGCCAACAAGGCCAGCATCCGCGGCGTGTTCGCCAAGGTGCTGCGCTATGGCTCCGGCCCCGGCGATGCCGTCATGCTCGACAACGCCGATTGGCTCACGAAACTGAACTGGATCGAGATGCTGCGCGACATCGGCCGGCACTTCTCGGTCAACCGCATGCTGACGATGGACTCGGTGCGGCTGCGCCTCGAGCGCGAGCAGGAGATGAGCTTCATCGAATTCAACTACATGGTCTGCCAGGCCTACGATTTCGTCGAACTGTCGCGCCGGGTGGACTGCCGGCTGCAGATGGGCGGATCGGACCAGTGGGGCAACATCGTCAATGGCGTCGACCTCGGCCGCCGCATGGGAACGCCGCAATTGTTCGCGCTGACCACGCCGCTGCTGACGACGGCATCGGGCGAAAAGATGGGCAAGACCGCCCAGGGCGCGGTCTGGCTCAATGCCGACCGGTTCAGCCCGTACGATTTCTGGCAATACTGGCGCAACGCCGAAGACGCCGATGTGGTGAAATTCCTCAAGCTGTTCACAATCCTGCCGATGGACGAGATCGCCAGGCTTGCGGCCTTGCAGGGCGGCGAGATCAACGAAGCCAAGAAGGTGCTGGCGACGGAAGCGACCGCGCTGCTGCATGGCCGCGACGCCGCCGACACCGCGGCCCGGACTGCGCGACAGACCTTCGAGGAAGGCGCGTTTGCCGAAAACCTGCCGACGATCGAAGTTTCGCGCGGCGAGATCGAGGCCGGACTCGGCGTGCTGGCGGCATTCGTCAAGGCGGGCCTGGTCGCGTCCAACGGCGAGGCACGGCGCCAGATCAAGGGTGGCGGCTTGCGCGTCAACGACGCCCCGGTCGGCGACGAGAAGATGCTGCTGACGCCGAGGGACCTGACCCCCGAAGGCGTGATCAAGCTTTCAATGGGCCGCAAGCGCCACGTCCTGCTCAAGCCTGCATAGGCGTATTCGCTTTACGCGCTTGCTAGGAGCGTCGGAAACGCGCTCCCTGCCCCGATGGATCAGAATGCGCCCGACACGCCGACCAAACCGCCGAAGCCGGCGCGTGTCGCGCTGAACGTGCTCGCTTTGTGCTTTGCACTCTCGGTGCTCGGACGCGGCCTCGGCGAGAGCTTTACCGTTTTCCTCAAGCCGATCTCGGAGGATTTCGGCTGGGACCGCGCGCAGGTGGTCTCGGTCTATTCGCTGACCTGGCTGGCGGGAGGACTGACCGCGCCACTGATCGGCCGCCTGTTCGACCGCTCGGGGCCACGCATGGTCTACTCGCTCGGCCTGTTCCTGCTCGGCGCCGCCTTCCTGACCGCGGCACACGCCCGCGAACTCTGGCAATTCCAGTTGAGCGTCGGGCTCTGCGTCGGGCTCGGTATCGCCCTGATCGGCAACGTGCCGAACTCGATCCTGCTCGGCCGCTGGTTCGGCCCGCGGCTACCGACCGCGATGGCGATCGTGTATTCGGCGACCGGCGCCGGAATCCTGGTGCTGTTGCCGGCGTCGCAGATCCTGATCGATCGGATCGGCTGGCGCGACTCCTACCAGTTGTTCGGCATTGTGGCGCTGTGCCTGCTGCTGCCGCTGCTGGTGCTGCCATGGCGGCTGTTCGCCACCGGCTCGCCGCACATCGCCGGCAAGAACGATGCGGGCTTCGTCGACCACGGCTGGACGCTGGGCAGCGCTATCCGCCATCATGCCTTCTGGGCCCTGTTTGCGACTTTCTTCTTCACTGCCGTGGCGATGTACGCAATTACGGCGCAGATCGTCGCCTATCTGATCGACGCCGGATTTCCGCCGCTGCAGGCGGCAACCGCCTGGGGCTTTTCCGGCATCCTGACCCTGTTCGGCATGCTCGGCATCTCGACTCTCGACGGCATCATCGGTCGCCGTCCGTCGGTGCTGTTCAGCTACGGCGTCTCGATCGTCGGATTGATCCTGCTGTGGCTCATTCAGTATTACCCGAACTACTGGCTGCTGACCGGCTTCATCATCTGCTTCGGCAGCATGATCGGCTCGCGCGGGCCGCTGATCACGGCGACCGCGCTGAACATCTTTCGCGGCGAGCGGGTCGGCACCATCTTCGGCACGATTTCGATCGGCAGCGGGCTCGGCTCCGGACTGGGCTCCTGGGCCGGTGGCCTGATCCACGACTGGACCCAGGGCTACAACTGGCTGATCGTTTTCGCGCTGGTCAATGTGGTGCTGGGACTGATCCCGTTCCTGGTGGTGCCGGCGCTGAGAAGGTAGCGGCGGGGAACGCCGATCAATTGTTCGGCGGAAATTCGATAGGCCGGTTCTCCTTGCCGGTGCCGAACTCGAATATCTTGCGGAGCACGCCGGGCGCCATCGCCGAAATCGGGTTGATCCGCAGCACCGGGGCGCCGGGTGTGCCGACGACTTCGTAGGTGACGCCGATCAGGCCCTCATTGCTGCCGCCGCCGAGGAAGAGGCCGACGATGGGAATCTGGCCGAACATATTGTTCAGCCCGTACATCGGCACGAAGGTGCCGCTCATGCGCACCTGATTGGCGGGATAATTGATGTTACCCTCGATGGTGGCGCCGATGATCGGACCCTTCACGACGCCCTCGCGAACCGTGAGTTGTCCGTTGTTGCGGGTAAACTCCGCGCGCAGCCGGGAGAAGGTAACGGAGCTTTGCGTGCCGGCCGGCCCGCCGGCAGCCGCGCGCTCCAGCGCGGCTTCCCCCTTGACGGAGAAATCGCGGATATTGACTAGGCCTTCCTTGGCGCCGGGATCGGCCGTCGGAGGATCCATCGCCAAAGAGAGCTGGCCGCCGATCACCTTGGAATAGGTGTCGGTGAAACGCAGAAAGGCGCCGGCGTCGGCTGTCTCGAGATAGATCACCTCGCGACCCTGCGCCCGGCCGCGCAAATCCGCCGTCAGCGGCGTATCGCGGCCGAGCTTGCCGCTGAGCGCAAAACTCCTGATCAGGCCGTTGCGTCGTGACAGCTTGACGTCGACGCTGCGCACCGCCTCGCCGTAAAATCCCGCCACCGCGCCCAGTTTGAGATCAACGTCGAAATCGATGCTCTTGGCCTTGCTCTTGGCGTCGGCTTCCCTGCCGGAAATGGCGGATTTGAGAAAAGCGCGGCCGTCGAACACATCGCCGCGCATCGTCACCTTCAGGCTGCCATCCGGGCTGCGCTCGGCCTTGAGCGAACTCTTGTCGCCTTCGGATGGCGAATAGGTCGGGAAACTGGCATTGACCAGGTCGCCATTCTGGTCGACCTCAAGCGATCCCTTGATCGACACGCCGCCGCCGTCGATGACGATGTCTTCGAGTCGGGTTGATTGCTGTTTCTGCACCACGTTGAAAACCGCGCGGCTCGACTTGCCCGGCAATTTGATCCAGCCGGGCAGGATGTTGTCGAGCTTCAGCGCGGTGAGATCGGCCTCGATTCCCATGCGGCTGGTTTCACCGATCTTGCCCGACAGTTTGAGCGGAATGGCGCCGGTGACCGCGGGCCCGAGATCGAACCCCAGCCGCGCACGGCTGGCGTCGTCGAGCGTCGCCTGCATTTTGATGTCGGCATCGCCCTCGTTCGGCTTGCGATAATCCAGCGAGGCCGATTGACCGTTGATCTTGACCTCGCCCTTGACCTGATAGCCGGCGTTGTTGGCCATCACTTTCAGCGCATTCGACTCAAGCTTCTGGTTCATCACCAGTTTGTCGGCGGAAAAACCCGACAGGTCGGCTGTGATGGCGAAGGTGGTGTCGGCCTTGCTGAGGGCGCCCTTGACCGGCAGGCCGAGCGTGACCAGCGCGCTGACCGTACCCTTGCTCGAATTGGGATCGATCAGGGTGCCGGAAAACTCGCTGAGGCGATCGGAGGCGAGAATTTCGGCCATCGCAGGCACCGGGCCATCAATCCTGAACCGGATCTTCGCCGGCGACGGTTTCGGTGCCATGTCCGGCACCTCGAACACGAAATCGGAGATGGTCAGCTTGCGGCCCGCCGGCGTATCGGACGCAGCCTGCCCGATAGTCACGGTCGCGGTGCGGCCGGTGACAACAGCTTTCAGATCGGCGTCACGTACCAGCGGCATTTCGTCCACCGGCCGTAAGGTCACACCCGATGCGACGATGTTGACTGAAAGGCCATCGTCGGGAATCGGCGGGCCACGCCGCGACAGGTTTCGAACCGGTGAGTTGACGCCGACCTCGATGCGCTGCATCGAGCCGCGTTCGACGCGCTCGATCACCCATTCGCGGACTTCGGGCACGATCAGGATCGGCCACATCCGCTTCAGCGCCGACGCCGACATCGGCGTCCCCGCAAACCCCAGGGTCAGGCGCGGCTCGCCCGAATATTCGACACTGCCGGTGCCGGCGACGCCGATCTCGCCATTGCTGATATCCGCCTGCGTCAGCAGCACCCGCTTTCTGTCGGTGTCGAAGCGCAGACCGATGGCGATGCGATTGAAGATCAGGGGTGGTTCGTTGTCAGCCCCTGCGAGCACGATGGTGCCGCCGGAAAATCCCAGCTGCCATTCGGCGATGTTGCCGTTCGGCGGCTCGAGATGAGCCAGAAGCGTTACCCGGTTCGAGCCGGAAATGATCTTGAACGGCGCCACCAGCACGCGCCGGCCGGAATCCCATTCGAGGTTGATATCGGCCGAATCGATCGCCATCGGATAATCCGGCGTATCGCTGTCGATGATGTGCCCGGCGCCCGCGGTGACCTTGCCGCGGAAATAGGTCGGCAAACCGTCGCGGCCGAGTTCGCCCTTGAGCTCGCCGGTCAGCGGCAGGTCGGCGCTGTAGGTCAGATCCTTCACCCGCATCGCCAGCAGGATATTGGCGGCCGGGACGTTGGTGGCGCGGATGTCGACCGATCGCACCCCGTTGGCGGGGGCTCCGACCAGGACCCGAAGCGACCAGGCACGGCTGCCTTCTTCGCCGAGGCTGAGCGCCACTCCGCCGTCACTTGGCCGGCGCAGACTGAGGCTGATATTCTCGAACGTCCATTTGTTGCCGCGCTGCTGGTCGTCGACAACGAGGTTGCCGTTCTTCAGGCCGATCTCGTTGAGGTTTTGCCCGTCGAGTCCGGTCAGGCTCAGGCTGTCGAGCCAGTCGAGACCGGCGAGCAGACCGCTCTGGGCACTATCGCCAACCGGCGCCGCAGGCGTGGTCGTGGTGCCGGGCGTGGACGAGGGCGCCCCTCCGGGCGGCGGCATCGCGGCCGTCGGGCGCGGAAATGTCGGCGGCAGCCCTGCTTCCTTTTTCGAGGCCACGCCGGTGGCGAGCGGCTTGTCGGTGTCGCCGGCGGAAACCGTGACGGTGCCATCGGGCGCAATTCGAACCGCGAGTTCGGCATCGACCAGATTGAGGCTCTCGGCCCGAAGCCGCCCCATCAACAGCGCGCTGCCGGAAAGCTTCACCTCGGCTTTCGGCGCGGTCGCGACGATGACGCTGTCGCTGTCCCTGACCACGATATCGCGGATGCGGACGGCGACACGGATTCGACCGGCGCGCTCGATCTGGGTGCCACCGATTTCGACGGTATTGCCGTGGCCGATATTTTCCTCGATCGCCGACGCCAGCCAGGGCGTGGCCATGTCGAGATTGATCGGACCGGCACCGAGCCGCCACCAGAGCCCGCCGAAACAGCCGGCGAAGATCACCAACAGAACCGCCATCACGACGGCGAGACGTTTGACCCACCGCTCGCCCGAGGCCCAGCGTCGCAAACGGACGAAACGGTCGCCCAGCCGGTGAAGGCCGGAATTCGACCGCTTCAACAGCCGGCGCGCGCGGCGGACTGCCGCCTCGTCAAGGTCCTGATCCCAGCCGGCATCATCCCACTGCGAGGGCTGCATGTCAGCACGTGGACCGGCCCCCTGGGGCGACGTTTTGGGCGACGTTTTACTGGCCATTGCCTCTCGGTGCTGGCGCTGATTGTAAGATGGATCGCCGTCAAGGCCGCGCCCGTCCACATGGTACGCGCGCTCCCGTGCCGGCATTGCTGCCAATCCTCGATTAATACTGTTACTCGTCATCAGGCCCAAGGAGCCAATTCAACGAGGGCCGGAGCTTGCGTCGAATTCCCTGTCACCATACTCCGGGGTCATCAGATTAGCCCAGCTGCAGGACGTTCCCGCATCCCGGGACAACCACCCGCAACACCCCATGATTGATCCGCCGAAAGCGACGAAAGGAAGGCGTATGTCCAAGAAAACGCGCAAGAAATCCCCCAAAACCCCCGCCGCGAAGCCAGCCCGCGCCAAGACCGCTGGCAGGACCGCTGGCAAGACCGCCGGCAAGACCGCCGGCAAGCCCAAGAACACACCCAAGAACACGTCCAAGAGCGCGTCCAGCAAACCGGCCGGCACGTCGGCCAGGACCGGTCAGGCGAAAACCAAAAAGGCGACGGCCAAAGTATCAGCCAGCGCCAGCAAGAAACCCGTCAAAGCATTGCACAAGGCCCCATCGAAACCGTTAAAGCCGACCGGCCTCAGCGAATCGGTTGCGCATCGCATGGCCGCATCAAAGGCGCCGGCCCCAAAACCGGCGGTGGTGTCCCCTGCGGCCGACAAAACGCCGGATCAAAAAACCGGCGCGCCGCGTCAGCTCAGCGAAGGGGCCAAGGCGCCGGCCTTCCGGCTGCCCCGCGACGGCGGCGATTCGGTCTCGCTCGGCGACTTCAAGGGCAGGAATCTGGTGCTGTTCTTCTATCCGCGCGCGGACACC
Organism: Bradyrhizobium sp.; assembly: GCF_030697065.1. GTDB lineage: Bacteria > Pseudomonadota > Alphaproteobacteria > Rhizobiales > Xanthobacteraceae > Bradyrhizobium. Next base: position 3,547 of record NZ_JAUYQU010000189.1, on the reverse strand, counting down.
CCGGGCTGCACCAAGGAAGCCATCGACTTCAGCCGGCTGTCGGGCGCGTTTGCCGAAGCCGGCACTGCCGTGTTGGGCGTGTCCGCCGACCCGCCGAAGGCCCAGGAAGCCTTTCGCGACAAGCATGAACTGGTCACTCCCCTGGTTTCGGATGAGCAACATGAGATGCTGGATGCGTATGGCGTATGGGGTGAAAAATCGATGTATGGCAGGACCTTCCTGGGTATTTCTCGCACAACGGTTCTGGTTGGCGCCGACGGCCGGATCATCCGGATCTGGCGCAACGTGAAGGTCGACGGCCATGCCGACGAGGTGCTCGCAGCGGTGCGTGACCTCTAAAGATTTTCCGGTTCCCTTCTCTGAAAATTAACCATGAGACGGTCAAATCACCCCGCGCCAATCAGCCCTTACGGAACTCATTTCCGATCGGCGCGGGAGTGCCGATGTCGAATCGTTCCGGTCATTATTCCGAGTATCCCCAGCATCACGCGCATGACCACGGCAGGGGTTCCCCTCGCCGCCCGGCATCGAGCCGCACGCCGGTGGCCCCGGCGCAGCAGGCGGAGGACGGCTACACGCTGGTGCACGCCGGCAAGCAGGTTCGCTTTGGTCCGGTAGCGTTCTGGATCGTGGTCGGCACGGTGACCGTGCTCGGGATGTGGTCGGCGGCCACCGCGACCTATTTCGCCTTCCGCGACGATGTGCTGACCCGGCTGATCGCCCGCCAGGCGGAGATGCAATACGCCTATGAAGACCGGATCGCCGAACTGCGCGCGAAGGTCGACCGCACCACCAGCCGCCAGTTGCTGGATCAGGAGCAATTCGACCAGAAGCTCGACCAGATCATGCGCCGCCAGACCACGCTGGAAACGCGCGCCACCGCGCTCGGCGCCATTCCGGACGCCACCGTCACCGGATCGATCCGGTCGCCGGCGCGCGGCGCCGCCAGTGATGCGGCTCCTTCGGGAGCGCCGAAGCCGTCGCCGATCAGCGATACCGTGATCTTCGTGGCGCCGCCGGACCGCGAAGCGCGGCTGGAATCCCGCGCGCCCGTGGTCGCCAAAGCCCAGCCGAACCAGTTCGCCAAGGTCCAGGGTTTCGACAATGTCTTGCTCCGCCTGCAGTCCTCGCTCGACAAGGTCGAGGGCCGCCAGATGGCCGCGCTCTCTTCGGTCGAGGAAAGCATGGAATCGCGCATGCGCCGGATGCGCGGCGTCATCACCGATCTCGGCCTCAACATGGCGCAGCTGGAAGCGGCCACTCCGCGCTCCGGCGTCGGCGGCCCGTTCGTTCCGGTCAAGCTGCCGCCCGATGCAGGCACGTTCGAACGCCAGCTCTCCCGGATCAACGTCGCCCGTGCCCAGGTCGAGCGCCTCAACCGCACGCTGGCGCTGGTGCCGTATCGCAAGCCGGTGATCGGCGCGGTCGAGTTCAGCTCAGGCTTCGGAATTCGCAGCGATCCGTTCCTCGGCCGCCCCGCCATGCATACCGGCCTCGATTTCCGTGCCGCCACGGGCGACCCGGTACGCGCTACCGCCAGCGGCAAGGTGGTTACATCGGGCTGGCAGGGCGGCTATGGCCGCATGATCGAGATCAACCACGGCAACGGGCTGTCGACCCGCTACGGCCATCTGTCCGAAATCCACGTCAAGGTCGGCGACCTCATCAGGATCGGCCAAGTGATCGGCGCCGTCGGCTCGACCGGCCGTTCGACCGGTCCCCACCTGCACTACGAAACACGAATCGACGGCGACCCCGTCGACCCGCAGAAGTTTTTGCGCGCGGGTGTGCGATTGGGTTCCGGCTAGAGTCCGGTATCCCGGCACTCATCGAACATCCTCTCTTCCAGGATTCCCGGCGTCCTAAATTCTTGACTGCGATGTCGGCGGCCGGGGCGGTCGAACGTCCTTGCAGCAGAAGCCGGGCCACCGTCGCCCACGCCGCCCGGCCAGGGAGTGCCAACATCATGTCCGGAAATACCGTCCGTCTGCACCGTGTCCTCGCCACCACGCCGGAGAAGGTGTTTCGCGCCTTCCTCGATGCGGACGCCATGGCGAAATGGCTGCCGCCGCACGGCTTCACCTGCAAGGTCCACCATCTTGACGCCAGGGTCGGCGGCACCTTCCGGATGTCGTTCGCCAACTTCACGACAAAAGCCGGCCATTCCTTCGGCGGCGAATATCGGGAGATCGTGCCCAACGAGCGTATCCACTACACCGACCGCTTCGACGATCCCAATCTACCCGGCGTCATGGAGGTCACTGTGATCCTGACGCAGGTCTCGGTCGGCACCGAAATCAACATCGAACAGTCAAACCTGCCTGAAGTGATCCCGGTCGAAGCCTGCTATCTCGGCTGGCAACAGTCGCTCAATCAACTCGCCTCGCTCGTGGAGCCGGAAATTACGGAATAGTCCCCGGCACGTCCTCCAGCCTGTTTCATCGCGTTCGGAGCGGGCCTGTTCCGGAGGATGAAACAGGCATTGTTGCGCTGCGCCGATTGTGATTGATGCCTCACAAACGATCCCGCAGCGCCCCGAGGCCGCCCGTTGAGCCCGCCGAACAAGCGAATTGGTCCCAGGCACCAGCGACTCGGCGCGGCCGGATTCCGCGCCGCGCGATGGCTCGGCGCGCGGCTGTTCGCGGCCGCGGGCTTTCATCAGCTCGGCTCGGAGTTTGCCGACAATCGGATCGCGCAGGTCCGCGACAAACTGCAGCGCGGCCAGACCGTCTACCTGGCCGGGCTGGGACCGCCCGGCACGCACAATTCAGGCGTGGCGCTGGTCGAGGTGACGCAGGTGGACGGGCCGCGCCTGATCGTCAACAACGAAGAAGAGCGCTTTTCCGGCAACAAGCACACCACCGAATACCCTCGCCAGTCGATCGACGCCATGGCGGCCACGCTGCGCGGCATCGGCCGCGATATCGGGGACATCGACGCCTGGCTCACCAGCTGGGACTATCCCACCCTGGCCGGCACTATTGCGCGCTCGGTGCTGGAGGAAGTGCCGCAGAGCCTGAAATTGCTCCGCACCACCGAAGCCGCCGGCTTCGACGGTCGCCGGCTCGACCAGATGACCCGAACGCCGAAGATTCTGGGCCGGCAACTCGGGCTTGCCGAACGCGTGCCGCTGATCTGCCTGCCGCACCATGACAACCACGCCTGGTTCTCGTTCGCGGCCTCGCCGTTCGCGGAGGATGCCGAGCCCGTCGCCATCGCGGTGCTCGACGGCACCGGCGACCGGGGATCGATCTCGCTCTATGTCGCCGAACACGGCGCAATGCGGCAGCTTTACTGCAACGACAGCATGTTCGACTCGCTCGGCGCCTTCTACAGCGTGATTTCATCGACCCAAGGCGGCTGGACCTGGCTGTCCAGCGAGGGGCGCTACATGGGCGCCGCCGCCTGGGGCGACATGAACCGCGCCAGCAATCCCTATTACGCGCGGCTGCGGGAGGTGCTGGATTTCGGTGCCGATGGCGAGATCCGGCTCAACCGCGCGCTGGCCAATTGGTACTGCGACCCGTTCGATCATCCCTACAAGGCC
>NZ_JAUYQU010000183.1 GCF_030697065.1 Bradyrhizobium sp. | reverse complement strand
CTCACCAAGGCACCCTAGCGCGCCTCGGCCAGACAACTCGATGCAATATAGATTGCATATCTTTCTAACATTCCAAGTTCCCACCGGGGAACCCAGCGTGATAGGTTGGCGTTAGGGCGAACGGCGATCAACCTGCCTTGGCCCGCGACGACGCGGAAGGCATGTTGGCACACGTTGACATTGCGTCTGGTAGCGTTTTTTGCGATCTTGAGCGTGGGACGGGCAAGGACATCATCATGACGGCGACGCGGCTGCCGCGGGGTTCAGTATTCCTCGTCGAGGACGAGGTGATGATCAGGATGATGGTCGCCGACATGCTGGAGGAGCTTGGCTTCAGCGTCGCCGCCGAGGCCGGCGAGATCAATGAGGCGATGAGGCTGGCGCAATCCACCGATTTTGACCTTGCCATTCTCGACGTCAACGTCAACGGCAAGGTGATCTCGCCGGTTGCCGAACTGATCAAGGCGCGCAACCGACCCTTCATATTCGCGACCGGCTACGGCTCGTCGGGACTGCCGGAAGAATATCGCGACCGCCCCGCGCTGCAAAAGCCCTTCCAGCTCGAAACCCTGGCCAAAATGATCGACGCCGCGCTGAAAAGCGCGACGGTTTAGGGGCGCGCCTCTCCCCGCCTACTTCAGCGTGGCCGTCAGCGCTTCCGAAAACTCATCATTGGTGCGGTCAAGCCGCAGCGGCGTCACCGAAACGTAGCGGGCTGCCAGTGCGGCGAGATCGGTGCCCTCCGCCGGCGTATCCAGCATGACCGCGCGTTCGAAGCCGATCCAGAAGTAGGGATTGCCGCGGCCGTCATGGCGCTTGTCGACCTTGAGAAAGCCCTGGTTGCGCTTGCCCTGCCGGGTCACGCGCACGCCCATGACCTCCTCGGGGGCACAGGCCGGGAAGTTGACGTTGATCACGGTGTTCCTGGGCACGCCGGCGGCGATCACCTTGCGCAGGATTTGCGGGCCGAATTTCGCCGCGGTTTCCCACAACGGCTTGTCGCGCGTTTCCAGGCTGAATTCCTGGCTGAGCGCGAATGACGGAAATCCCAGAATGGTGCCTTCCAGGGCGCCGGCGATGGTGCCGGAGTAGACCACGTCCTCGGCGACGTTGCGGCCCTTGTTGACGCCCGACAGCACGAGATCCGGCCTGGTTTCGCCGAGGATGTGGCGCGCGCCCATGATCACGCAATCGGTCGGCGTGCCGCGCACCGCGAAATGCCTCGGGCCGACTTCGCGCAGTCGCAACGGATCGTTCAGCGACAGCGAATGGGATACGCCGGATTGATCGAGCTCGGGCGCCACCACCCAGACGTCCTCGGACAGCGCGCGCGCGATCTCCTCGACGATCTTCAGGCCGGGCGCATGGATTCCGTCATCATTGGTGCAGAGAATTCGCATCCGCCTGAGCGCCTTTTCCGATCGATTGCATCGCGGTCAAGATGCCCTCATATCCGGCTATCGCCGCGGAGGCAAACCGGCAGATCGAACCGAAGTCGCTGTCGTTGACGAGACCCGTGGCGCCGGCGTGCCACGGCGATTATTGTTGTTGAGTGCTCCGTCGGCCCCCGCGCAGACTACTCGTCCTGCCTGATTTGCGGTTTATCGCGCAGCACCGCGTCCAGCAGCGAGCGATGAACCTCGATCTTGCCGTTGTAGTCGATGTATCCCTTTTTTCTGAACTGGTTCATGAAGAAGCTGACACGCGACCGGGTGGTGCCGATCATTTCCGCCAGCGTCTCCTGACTGAGATTGATCGCAATCGGCCGCGCGCCGCCATCCTCGCCGAAATTGGCGAGCAGCAGCAGCAGGCGAGCCAGCCGCCTTTCGCTGGAATTGAACAGCTGGTCGATCAGGTCGTCTTCGATGCGGATGTTCCGGGACAGCAGACAGGCGATGAAGAACGTCGCGAACTTCGGCTCCGACGCGAGCGCCGCGTGCATCGCCGGCTTGGTGATCGACGTGATCAGGCAATCCTCCATGGCATGGCCGGTCGTGGTGCGCACGGTCGCCCCATCGAGGCCTGCTTCGCCGAAAAACTGACCTTCCGAGAAAATCCCGACCACCGCTTCCTTGCCGTGTTCGGACAAGACCGTGACCTTGACCTTGCCCTTGTGAATGAAAAACAAGGTGTCGGCGACCTCGCCCTGGCTGAATATCTTCTGGTTCTTCGCGTATCTCTCGATCGTTCGGCCCGGCGCGGCTCGGCCAAGGTAAGCCCTCGGATCGAAGTCGCCCTGGAAAGTTCGAATTACCGGATTGTCGAGCATGGTGCTGGTCCTCAGGCGGGAGCGCAACACTCTCAGTCATCGGCATAAGCCTGGGGGCGGCGCGATGATACAACCATCATAACCCCATTATGTTCGGTAAGCGACTTAAAAAAACAACCGGGAATGGCAATAAGCCCAGGATACCGCCAAAAGGGCGAAAACCACCCCTCCGCCAAAGAAACGGCCCCAATAAAGGTGCGGACCGGGAAATCGTTTCGCCCGAATCAATATTGCGCCACCTCGCCAATGGCTGCGACAAGCAACGCCTTGATCAGGGAGAGTGAGCGATCAAGCCGTTTCGAACTGGTTTCGCTGTGCTGGCTTGCGCTATTCAACCTTCACTTCGGCGGCTTGAGTTCACTGGCAAGCCAGCCCATGGCACTCGAGGTCATCGGGTCTCGCTCGACCACGGTCGTTTGAATTCGGCCGCACTTCTGGCACTCGAAGCTGTGGTAGTCGAATCCAGTGGGACCCTGCTCCAGCTTCGACAGCAGCATGCGGTTCTGCCGGCAATTCGGGCAGCGCGGTCGATCGATCGCGGAAATATATGCTGAAGAGACCGGCTGGTATTCGGGCATGAAGCGCACCTGGACGGAGACGGCGATGATTCAGAATGGCCTTTCCCGCGACCCAGGCTGTGGTCAAAACCGCTCACTTTGAAAAACTTTGGGAACTTGAGGGTGAATGGATTGAGGGGTCGCCCGCAATACTGCGATTCAAATGGTGGATAGCGCCGCCGCTACCTCCGCAGGCCAACACGCCACGCACGCCGGAATTTGGCCGGCCAACCTTCGATCCGCATGGCGAATTGTGGAGCCAGCGGTCCCGAAGACTCCATCGGAGCGACTGCGGATAGCGCGCCCGCGCCACCGAAAGCGCCTTGGCGAAATCCTCTCCGTTGAGCCATGCCCCGGCATTCAGGCTGTCCGAAAGGCCGTCCTCCCACAGGCGGGAGGCCTCGATGTCGAACTGGCCCTTCAGCTTTGGATCGACCGCCTGCATCCCATAACCGGTGACCGCCCATTGCCGGCCGACCCAGTAGATGTCGCGATGCAAGGCCATGACCGGATTCAGCTTCCTTCAGGGGGGCTCCCGAGCCCACACGAAGATACCGGGCACCGCTGCGCAGGCAACACCAGGCGCACGAATTATGCGCGATATTCGTGCGAGGCCTATGGCTCGCGGGCGATGACCTTGACCCCGCCCATATAGGGCTGAAGAACCTCAGGCACGGCGATCGAGCCGTCTTCCTGCTGGTAGGTTTCCATGACCGCGATCAGCGCGCGACCCACAGCGGTGCCGGAGCCGTTCAGCGTATGCACGAAGCGCGGCTTGCCGTCGGGGCCGCGATAGCGCGCGTCCATTCGCCTGGCCTGGAAATCGCCGCACAGCGAGCAGCTCGAGATTTCGCGAAAGGCGCCGCCCTCGCCCTGGCCCGGCATCCAGACCTCGATGTCATAGGTCTTTTGCGCCGAAAAGCCCATGTCGCCGGCACACAGCGTCATCACGCGGTAATGCAGGTCGAGCCGCCGCAGCACCTCCTCGGCGCAGGCCAGCATGCGCTCGAGCTCGTCCTTGCCGTTTTCCGGCGTCGCGATCGAGACCAGTTCGACTTTTGTGAATTGATGCTGGCGGATCATGCCGCGGGTATCGCGCCCGGCCGCGCCGGCCTCGGCGCGAAAGCACGGCGTCAGCGCGGTGAGGCGCATCGGCAATTCCTTGTCGTCGAGAATGGATTCGCGCACGAGATTGGTGAGCGGCACTTCGGCGGTGGGGATGAGGCCGAGCCGCTCGCCGCGCAGCTTGCCCACGGTATTCTCATCAACCGCGGCCAGCACCTCTCCCTTGATCGCCCAAAACTGATCGTCTTCGAATTTCGGCAACTGACCCGTGCCGAACATCACGTGGTCGCGCACCATCAGCGGCGGATTGATTTCAGCATAGCCATGCTCGTTGGTGTGGAGGTCGAGCATGAATTGCCCGATCGCGCGCTCCAGCCGGGCGAGGCTTCTCTTCAGCACGACAAAGCGCGCGCCGCTCAACTTTGCCGCAGCCTCGAAATCCATGAATCCCAGCGCGCCGCCGATGTCGTCGTGCGGCTTCGGCGTGAACACGTAGTCGCGGCTCTTGCCGAACACATGACGCAGCACATTGCCGTGCTCGTCGACACCATCGGGCACCTCGTCCAGCGGCAGGTTCGGGATCGCTGCGAGTTCCCTGGCCAGTTCGTCGTCCGCCGTCTTCGCCGCCAATTCGAGTTGCGGCATGGTGGTCTTGAGTTCGGCGACCTCGGCCATCAGCGCGCTCGCGCGCGCGTCGTCTTTCGTCTTCTTCGCCTCGCCAATTTCCTTCGACGCGGCATTGCGCCGTGCCTGCATCTGTTCCGACTTGAGGATCGCCGTGCGGCGCTTTTCGTCGATCCCCAGCAGCGATGCCGACAACGGCTCGAGTCCGCGCCGTTTCAGTCCGGCGTCGAAAGCCGCGGGGTTTTCCCGAATCCATTTGATGTCGTGCATGGCGATTCAATCCTGAGTCGGGCCGGCGAAAGCGGGCATCTGGTAACCCGAATGGCCGGGTTTTGGAACACCGAAGGCCACGGGGAACGCTATCCCGAGCTGCGCCCCGTTGGGCGAGCATCAGGATGGAGGCCGGACACGGCCTCCGAAGCCATCCTTCGTGGGTGGAGCAAGCGGGGTAACAGCCCTACTCTGCCGGATTGGCCTCGGGCGGCGGCGCGGCGGCAGCAGCCTTGGCCGCGGTGGCCTTTGCCGCGGCAGCCACCCGCTTCTCCACCATGATCACCGCGAAGATCGAGGCCTCGTACAGGATCATCAGGGGAATCGCGAGCGAGGCCTGGCTGATGACGTCGGGCGGCGTCAGGATGGCGGCGATGACGAAGGCGCCGACGATGAAATAGCGGCGCTTCTCGCGCAACTGTTTCGCGGTGAGGACGCCGATCCGGCCCAGCAGCGTCAGGATCACCGGCAGCTGGAACGCGACGCCGAACGCGAAGATCAGCGACATCATCAGCGACAGATACTCGCCGACCTTCGGCAGCAACTGAATCTGCGCGGTCTCGTCACTGCCGACCTGCTGCATGCCGAGCGAGAACCGCACCAGCATCGGCAGCACGATGAAATACACCAGCAGCGAGCCCAGCACGAAGAAAAACGGCGTCGCGATCAGATAGGGCAGGAACGCGCCGCGCTCGTGCTTGTAGAGGCCGGGCGCCACGAACATGTAGATTTGCCCGGCGATGATCGGAAACGAGATGAAGGCGGCGCCGAACATCGCCAGCTTCAGCTGGGTCAGGAAATACTCCAGCAGCGCGGTGTAGATGAATTTGGAATTTTCCGGGCCCGCGATCCAGACGAACGGCCACACCAGCACGTTATAGATCTGCTTGGCGAAGAAGAAGCAGAGGATGAAGGCGATGCCGAACGCCAGCAGCGCCTTGATCAGCCGCGAGCGCAGCTCGATCAGATGATCCATCAGCGGCGCTTTGCTGGCCTCGATGTCCTCGGCGCTCATGACGCTTTGGCGTCCTTGAGCACGTCAGGCGCCGGGGGCGTGATGTCCTGCGGCGCGGGGAGGTCGCGGGTAATCGCGAGCGGCTCGGATGCCGCGTGGGCCTCGGCTTCGACAAAGGTCGCCGGGGTCGGGGGCTCGGGGGTGGTCGGCGTCGCCGGCCCTTCGGTCAAGGACGCCACCTGCGCGTCGGTTTCCGGCTTGGTGAGGTCGTCGATCCGCAGGGAGTCGCTGACGTCTTTCTGCAGCGAAGTCATGACGTTGTTGCTGGCAAACCCGGTGGCGGTTTCCTTGACCTCGTCGAAGGTTTTCTTCAGGTCGGCCATTTCGGCCTCGCGCATGGCCTCCTGGAACTGGCCCTGGAATTCGCCGGCCATCTTCCGCGCCTTGCCCATCCACTGGCCGACCATGCGCAGCACGCCCGGCAATTCCTTCGGTCCGATGGCAATCAACGCGACGACCGCGATGACGACCAGTTCACTCCACCCGAAGTCGAACATGAAAAATTCCGCTCGCGCGAGGCGATATTACCCAAATGCTTGCCAACAAGATTTGGAGCCGCCGGCGCATTCCTTAACCGTCCTGCCGCACCCCGACCGCAAGGTCAACGCGCGGCCGGCTTGGCGCTCGACGTTCAGACAGCCTTGCTGCCGACGTCCGAACGCGCTGCCGGGGCCGGCGCCGCATTGTGATCGATCGTCTTCACCGGCTCCGGAGGCTTTTCAGCCGTTTTCTCGTCGTCCTGCAAGCCCTTCTTGAAGGACTTGATGCCCTGCGCGACGTCGCCCATCAAGTCCGAAATCTTGCCGCGGCCGAACAGCAGCAGGACCACTCCGATCACGACGATCCAGTGCCAAATGCTAAACGAACCCATCCTGCATCCCTCCAAACACGCGGCCGGCGACCCGGCCCAATCTTTCCGGAAAGTAGGCTCGGGAGGTGGCAAAAACAAGGACTTAAGCCGCGTCAAATCGGCGTTAACGCACTACCGTTAACCGCCCCACGGTTCGGCGCGCGTCGTCGCCAAATCTCGCGAATCAGCTTTCTTCGCCCGGCTCCGGCTCGACCGCAGGAGCCAGCGCGAGTTCCAGATCGCCGATTTCCAGGGGATCCTCGTCCTCGCGCAAGGTCGGGTCGTCCGACGGCGCGGGAACGCTGAAACCCGAAGGCAGCCGCGAATCCAGCAACCCGGTTCCCTTCAATTCCTCCAGGCCCGGCAGATCGCCCAGCGCCTCGAGGCTGAACTGCGACAGGAAGGCTTCCGTGGTCCCGAAGGTCAGCGGGCGGCCCGGCGTCTTGCGGCGGCCGCGCGGACGAATCCAGCCGGTCTCCAGCAATACGTCCAGCGTCCCCTTGGAGGTGATGACGCCGCGGATATCCTCGATCTCCGCGCGCGTCACCGGCTGGTGATAGGCGATGATCGCCAGCATCTCGATTGCCGCGCGCGACAGCCGCCGCGTCTCGGTGCTCTCGCGCGTCATCAGCCAGGACAGATCGCCCGCGGTGCGGAAGGTCCATTTGTTGGCGACGCGGACCAGGTTGACGCCACGAGAGGCGTAATCCGCCTGCAGTTGCGCCAGCGCGACCTTGATGTCGACGCCGTCGGGCATGCGTTTGGCCAGCGCCGCCTGATCGAGCGGCTCCGTGGAGGCGAACAGCAGCGCTTCCAGCAGCCGCAATTCTTCCGGCCGCGCCTGCGGATCCACTGAAGGCTCCTCGGCGTCCGCTATGCGTTTTTCCGCCAGGCTTGCCATGGCTAGGTCTCCTTCTTCCACTTACTCAACCGGCAGATCCGGCGCGGTTATCGCATCGGATGGCTGCGGCGGACGCTTACGAAAATACAGCGGCGCGAACGCCTCTTTCTGGTGCAGTTCGACCTCGCCTTCGCGGACCAGTTCCAGCGCGGCTGCAAAACTCGATGCGAACACGGTGGCTTTTTGCGAGGGGTCGACGACATAGTTGAGCAGGTATTCGTCGAGCCGACTCCAGTCTTCGGCCATCCCGACGAGTCGTTCCAGCGACGCCCGCGCCTCGCTCAGCGACCACACCGTGCGCCTTGTCAGGTGCACCGTGGCCAGCACCCGCTGCTGGCGCTGCGCGGCATAGGCGGTGAGCAGGTCGAACAGGGTCGCGGTAAATTTGGGGTGCTTGATCTCGGCGATCGATTCCGGGTCGCCGCGCGGAAAAATATCGCGCTGCAATTGCGGGCGGTTCATCAGCCGGTTCGACGCCTCGCGAATGGCCTCGAGGCGGCGCAGCCGGTTGGCCAGCGCGGTCGCCATTTCCTCGGCGCTCGGACCATCGGGGGTCGCCGGTTCCGGCAGCAGCAGCCGCGATTTCAGATAGGCCAGCCAGGCCGCCATAACCAGATAGTCGGCGGCGAGTTCGAGCCGGATTTTTCGGGCAGCTTCGATGAACACCAGATACTGGTCGGCCAGCGCCAGAATGGAGATCTTGTGCAGATCGACCTTTTGTTGCCGCGCCAGCGCCAGCAGCAAATCGAGCGGACCTTCATAGCCCTCGACGTCGACGACCAGCGACGGCTCGTCATCGGCGGCGAGTTCGGCCGGCCGGCCGGTTTCAAACGATAAGATCTCTGCGCTCATGCGCCTGTCATCCCTGCCCGATTGATCAACGCGTCCAGTTCGGCCCGCGCCGCCAGCCGATCGAACGGCTGCGGGGCTTTCCGCGACGCCAGCGCCCGCCTGGCGCGCTCCAGCGCCTTGCCCGACAATTCCGGCGTCTCGCCGGCGACGGCCCGCATTTCGTCGAGATTACCGTTGCAGTGCAGGACCATGTCGCAGCCGGCGGCAACGATGGCTCGGGTCCGCTCGGCGATCGTTCCCGCCAACGCGTTCATGGACACATCATCACTCATCAGCAAACCTTGGAACCCGATCACGCCGCGAATCACCTGTTCGATGATTGTCGCAGATGTCGTCGCCGGATGGGCGGGATCCAGTGCGCTAAACACAACATGTGCGGTCATGGCCATCGGCAGGTCCGCCAGCGGTTGAAACGCGGCGAAATCGGTCCGTTCCAGCTCCACGGCTGGGGTATCGACCTCCGGCAGCCGGAAATGGGTGTCCGCGGTCGCCCGACCATGCCCGGGAATGTGCTTGAGAACCGGCAGAACGCCGCCCTGCTCCAGCCCCTCGGTCACGGCGCGGGCAATCGCCGCCACCTTGCCTGGCTCGGTGCCATAGGCCCGGTTGCCGATCACGGCGTCGGCGCCGGGAACCGGCAGGTCCGCCAGCGGCAGACAATCCACGGTAATGCCGAGATCCAGCAGGTCGGCCGCGATCAGCCGGGCGCTCAGGCGTGCAGCTGACAAGCCAGCGACCCGATCGATATCGTAGAGCACGCCGAAAACGGCTCCCGGCGGATAGAACGGCCAATGCGGCGGTCCGAGGCGTTGGACCCGCCCGCCCTCCTGGTCGATCAGGACCGGTGCATCCGCCTCACCAACGGCGCTCCTCAACTCTTCAACAAGCTGAGTAACTTGCGCAGCTGTCTCAATATTCCGCTTGAATAGGATAAATCCCCATGGGCGTTCCAGACGGATAAACTCGCGCTCGGCGGCGCTGAGTTCCAATCCGGATACGCCTGTAATGAATGCGCGGCTGTTCATGGGGCCGATTAGCCCGCTGGCCGTCCAAGGGTCAAGGAAACGGCCGTTAATTCCTTTGGATGACGCACTGTCCGCCGGCAGTTTTCAGGTTGCCGCAGAACTGGGTCGCCTCATCGGCGGACCCGAACGGACCGACCATGGCGCGGTAATAGACACCCTTGTCGCCGAGGTCGGCACGCTTGATCAACGGCGAACGCGAACCGAGCACGGACGGATACTTGCCCTGCAGGGCCCGGAACGAGGCCTGCGCGTCGGACTCGTTCTTCTGCGAGGCGACCTGAACCAGATATCCCCCGCCGCCATTGGACGTCGCCGGGGCGGCCGTGGTGGCGGCGACCCTGGTCCGGGGCTCGGCGGTCGCAGCCGGTTGACCGGACTGCGGCGTCAATGACAGCGGCGCGTTGGCGCTGGCATTGGCCGATGATGGCGGGCTGCGCGTGGCCGACGCGGCTGGCGCTGCAACGGGCGCTGCAGCCGCTCTTGGCGCAGGCGCGGGTCTCGCCGCCGGTGCATTGACCGGCGCTGCGGCGAGATCTGCCTGATCGCCGCGAACGGCAAGGGTCTTGATCCTGCGCGGCTCGGTGCCGCTTTGCAGCGTGCCGTTGCCGGCGCCCGCTGCCGGCAATGTCCCGGTGGGCGCAACGCTGGCGACGGACGGCGGATTGCTATTCGGGTTCAGCGGCGGAAACACCACGCGTGGACCGGTCCTGGCATTGACGTCGACCGGCGCTTCCTCGCGCGGGACGATCTTTTCCTTGCCATCGCCCGTGGCCATGCGGTCCGGCAATTTGGACGAGCCGTCCGAGGGCGCCGGCACGATCTTGGTGGGGCTGTTGTCGGCCTTGATGATCGGCGGCTCGCCGCTGCGGGGCGATCCGGCAAAGGTTCGATAGGCCAGGGCCGCCCCCGTTCCCACCACGGCCAGCACAAGCACCGCGGCAACGGCCATCATGCCGCCGCCGCGCTTCTTGACCGGCTCTTCATCGGCGTCAGCGTAGCGGTCCTGATAGGCGTAGGGGTCATCGCCATGGCCGAGATCGTGCTGGGGAGGCAGCACGCCGGGATCGGGCTCGCCATACAGCGCATCGTCATAGCGCGACGGATCCGGCTCCTGGCCGGGGGCAGCGTATGACGGGGACTGGTGATAGTCCGGCTCCGGCGCGGCAGGCGGCGCTGCGTAGCGATGCAGCGGGTGGACGGCGCTCGGGTAATCCTGTTCGTAATCGTCGTCCTGCGCTGCCGCCGGAGCGGCCAGCGGGGTGGCACGGCGCATCCACGGCGGCGGGCCCGCGACAGGCTCGTCATCATAGGCGGCAGGTGCCGGCGGATCGTAAGGCTCGGGTTCGTAGGATTCTCTTTCGTACGGCTCGCGTTCGCTGCGCGGCTGCACCGGCTGATTGGCCCGGCCCATCGCGAACGGATCGGTTTGCCCGATCAGGCGCGCAAGCTCCGCCAGCGGATCGTTCTCGGTCCTTGCCGGCGTATGAGGTTCTCCGCCACGATCATAGCCATCGTCGGCTGGAAAAGGCTTATCCTGATATCGATCAGCCATCGTGTTGCTGCGTCCCCTTCGGGAAAGCCGCCAACCCGCTTTTTAAACGAACCGGCGCCTGCCAGATGCCTCACGGTTCCCCGCGCGAGGCGTACCCCCTATCGCATCTCGGTCGGGGCATGGACGCCAAGAACGGCGAGCCCGGATGCCAGAACCGAGACGACGCCCTGGACCAGTGCCAATCGCGCCTTTGTAATCTCTGCATCATTATTGATAATGAAGCGTAAATAGGGCAAATCGCGCCCCCGGGTCCACAGCGCATGAAATTCGCTGGAGAGATCATACAGATAAAATGCGATTCGGTGCGGCTCGTGCGCCACCGCCGCAGCCTCGATCATCCGGGGATACAGTGCCAGCAGCCGCAGCAGGCTGAGTTCCGCAGGATCCGTCAACCGCTCCACCGCGGCATCGCCAAGGAACGCCGCCCGCGCTTCGGTGCCGTCCGGCAGCTCCGGAACCAGCTCCCGGGCGTTCTTGAAGATTGAATGGCCCCGGGCGTGGCCGTACTGCACATAGAACACCGCATTGTCCTTGGACTGCTCGATCACCTTGGCGAGATCGAAATCCAGCACCGCGTCGTTCTTGCGGAACAGCATCATGAACCGAACGGCGTCGGAGCCGACCTCGTCGACAACCTCGCGCAGCGTCACGAACTCGCCGGAGCGCTTTGACATTTTCACCGGCTCGCCGTGGCGCAGCAGGCGCACCAGTTGCACCACCTTGACGTCGAGCGTGGCCCTGCCCGCCGTGACCGCCTTGACCGCCGCCTGCATGCGCTTGATGTAGCCGCCGTGATCGGCGCCGAACACGTCGATCAGATTGGCAAAGCCGCGGTCGAACTTGTTCTTGTGGTTGGCGATATCGGAAGCGAAATATGTATAGCTGCCGTCCGACTTCATCAACGGGCGATCGACATCGTCACCATAGGCGGTGGCGCGAAACAGCGTCTGTTCGCGGTCCTCGTAATCCTCCACCGGCGCGCCGCCCTTGGGCGGCGGCAGGCGGCCTTCATAGACGTCGCCCTTGGAGCGGAGGAAGTCGATGGTCTCGGTGACCTTGTTGTTGCCGGTCTCGATCAGCGACCGTTCGGAAAAGAACACATCGTGCTTGATATGGAGCGCGGCCAGATCGGTCTTGATCATGTCCATCATCATGGCGATGGCGCGGGCCCGCACCAGCGGCAGCCATGCGCCTTCAGACATGGCCTTCAGCTTGTCGCCATACTCCGCCGCGAGCGCCTGCCCCACCGGCTGAAGATAGTCGCCGGGGTAAAGCCCTTCCGGAATCTCGCCGATATCCTCGCCGAGCGCCTCCCGATAGCGCAGGAATGCCGAGCGCGCGAGCACGTCGACCTGGGCGCCGGCATCGTTGATGTAGTATTCGCGCGTGACGTCGTAGCCGGCGAACTGCAGCAGGCTGCACAGCGCATCGCCGAATACCGCGCCCCGGCAGTGGCCGACATGCATCGGCCCGGTGGGATTGGCGGAGACGTATTCGACATTGACCTTTTCGGCCGCGCCCATCCGACTCTTGCCATAGCCGGCGCCCTCGCGCAGCACGGTGCGCAACGCGTCCGACCAGGCCGAAGGCTTCAGTGTCAGATTGATGAAACCGGGCCCGGCGACGTCGACCGAGGCGATCAGTTCATCGGCGCGCAGTTTGACCGCGATCGCTTCGGCGAGATCGCGCGGTTTTGCCCTGGCCTCCCTGGCCAGCACCATCGCGGCATTGGTCGCCATGTCGCGATGGGCCGCATCGCGCGGCGGCTCGACCACGACCCGCGACAGGTCGATATCCGTGGGCCAGCCGCCTTCGGAGGCGAGCGCGGCGCAGGCCGCGTGGACTCGCCCCAGCACATTGGCG
>NZ_JAUYQU010000113.1 GCF_030697065.1 Bradyrhizobium sp. | reverse complement strand
CGCCTCCACCTCGATCGCGGTGTCCCGGAACGCACGCTCCAACTCGTCCAGCGACACTTCGCCGGGACGCAACTGCCGCTCCAGTATCTGCGGCACCAGGGTGCCCTGCTCGATCGCGGGCGCAGCGGCGACAGAAGGCGCTGGCTCAGCCGGCGCGACAGGCGGAGCTTGCGCCGGCGCGACAAGCGGAGCTTGCGCTGACATCGCGGCCATGCCGCGCTCGACCAGTTCCTGGAGCTGAACGATCAGATCCTGATCGGTGCCTTCGGGTTCGGCCTCGGTGGCCTCGAGCCCCGCGAGAATCTCCTTGATGCGATCGATGCTGGCAAGGATGAGCGAGACCGCTTCCGAAGTGACCGGCATTCCGTCGCGGAACTTGCCCATCAGCGTCTCGCCGGCATGGGCCAGCGCTTCGAGACGCGGCAGGCCAAGGAAGCCGCAGGTGCCCTTGATGGTGTGAACCAGCCGGAAGATGTTATCGAGAATCCTGGCGTTGTTCGGATCCTGCTCGAACCGCACCAGTTGATTATCGACCGTATCCAGGCTTTCGCTGGTCTCGGTCAGGAACTCCCGCAACAAATCATCCATGAAACAGGCCTTCGGACGCAACGGCGCGCGATTTCGACACGCCTCTCGAATGTGGCCAGCTTCCATGCAAAGCGTTTAATATTGGTTGAGCAATTGGAAAAGAACGGGCTCAACAAAGAGATAAGACGGCTTCGCCGAAGCCGACGGCATGCGTAAACCGCTGGTTAACCATGTTGACGCGCCAGGGCGGCGAACGCGCGCAGGCTCAGGAGGCGGTCACGACCACCGCTTCGCCCTCGGGGGCGAGCACCACGTTCAGCCCGCAGGCCTGCGCCAGCAGCCGCGTATAATAAGGCTGCACCGCATGAGCATCGATGCTGGAAGTCGATACCGAACTCAGCATGTCCGCGATATTCTGCGGCATGCGGGCGTTGAGCCCGGCGGCCGCCACGCGAAAGCCCATGGCTTCGCCCTCACCGACCTGATCGACCGTCAGCACCCCGCCGCGCGGAATGGTCTGCTGCGCGATCACCATCATGTTCAGCAGCAGCTTGACCCGGTTCTTCGGCAACAGCACACGCGGCAAATTCCACGTGATCTTGGTCTTGGCGTCCTCAAGGTGGCCGCGCGCCATGGCCTGCGCGTCGCCGAGGTCGATCTGGGCGCCCGCCGATCCGGCCGCCCCGAACGCCAGGCGGCAGAATTGCAACCGCGCCGAGGCGGTCTTGGCGCTCTTGCGGATCAAATCGAGGGCGAATTCGCGATCTTCCGGCTTCGGATTGTCGTCGAGGACCTCAAGCCCATTGACGATGGCCCCGACCGGACTGATCAGATCATGGCAAACCCGCGAACACAGCAGCGCCGCCAGTTCGAGGGCGTCGGGGGCGGGACCGGGAGTCGTGGTGCCAGACATAAGGTGTTCCCTGGGGAATTCCGTGACAGACGCGGACATGGCGAATCACGCATGCTTGCTGGCTTGATACACTGCGGATGCGCGGGCTGCCAATATAAGGGCGGACCGGCTGGAAAAACGGAACTGACGATGAGACCCACCCAAACCAAGGCCCGAGTCCAAGAAAACGCCCATGAATGAGGCAAGCTCGTCAGCAGCGATGATCGACGGCGATGCCGCAGCCGCGCTGATGGGGCCCCTGACCGACCTGGTGGTCCGGGCCGGCGCCGCTATCCTCGCCGTCAACCGTTCCGCGATGAAAATCGACGGCAAGCTCGACGGATCGCCGGTCACGGAGGCGGATCTCGCCGCCGACCGGATCATCGGCGATGGGCTGGCGCGGCTGGCTCCCGACATACCTGCGCTCTCCGAGGAGCGCGTCCATCCGGCCAAACCGCCCTATCACGGCAGTTTCTTTCTGATCGATCCGCTCGACGGCACCAAGGAATTCGTCGCCGGCCGCAACGAATTCACGGTCAATCTGGCGCTGGTGACCAACGGTACGCCGCTACTCGGCATCATCGGCGCGCCGGCGCTCGGCCTGATCTGGCGCGGCATCGTCGGGCGCGGAGCGGAGCGGCTGGCCGTCGACGATATGTCGCTGGGAGCGGCCGAGCCGATCCGAACCCGCAAGCATCCCGCGCCGGGTACCCCCTGGATTGCGGCCGTCAGCCGCTCGCATGGCGACAGCAGGACGGAAGCCTTTATCGCGGCGAGGCCCGGCGCGGTTCGCCAGATGCTGGGATCGGCGGTGAAGCTGGGCCGGGTGGCGGAAGGCGCGGCGGACATCTATCCCCGTCTCGCCCCGACCAGTGAATGGGATGTCGCGGCGGGACACGCCGTCGTCACCGCGGCCGGCGGCAGGATCACGGATGGAAACGGCGCGGCCCTGCAATTCGGCAGCGGGCGGGACGGCTTTCTCGTGCCGGAATTCATCGCCTGGGGCGATCCCGCGGCGGCGGCGGGCCGCTGAATTCGTCATTCCCGGATGGTCCAGAGGACCAGAAGGCAGGTGCGCAATTGCGCACCTGGGAATCTCCAGAGCCGGGTTCGCACGGTCGATGCGCCCCCGAATGACGACAAACATTACCGGGCCAGTCCCTGTTCCAGCGCCGGCCAGCGGGCATCGGCCTCCCGCAGGGCGGACGCGGGATCGGCGGCGAAGACATCGCGGTTTTGCTCGCGGCCGAACAAATAAAGCCGCTGATTCACGATCAGCCATAACCGGGGGTTCCCGGCATAGGTGACGCCGCGGGCCAGATCGATCGGGTCGTAGCCGCCGAACCGGGGGCCGTAGATCCCGGGATAGGCGACAAACGAGGCCCGATTGCTCTCGTTGCGGAATCGCCAGACCGCCCCGGCGTGCGACGCCTCGAAATCCGGCCGGCCAGGTTCGGCGCGGGCGTCGGTAAAATAGGCCACGGGGTCGTACCCCTCGATGGCAAGACCGGTGTAGCGGTTCACGATCACCCGCTCGGTGGTCTGGGCCGCCGCCGGCGACGGCCCGCCCGCCAGCGCGGCAAAGGCGGCAACGAGGCCTGCCAGCAAGCCGATCAAGGCTATTCCGGGGCGGAAGCCCGTTCGAGGGCCGTCACCATTTCTTTCCTGCCGTTCTGCCGTCATAGTTGGTGCCGATAACATCCGAGTCGGGGGACACTCGACGCAACCTAGAGCCGTGCCTGTTGGCATCAGGTTAAGGCGGCGGGCGGGATTCGATACCCAGGGGTTCTTTATGATATTCGCATCACGCCTTGCCGCGGTGGCGCTCGTCGCGCTGATGTGCGGGACCGTGCCCGTTGCCGCGCAGCAGCCGTTGCCACCGCCGCAGCCGCAATACCAGCAGGCGCCGCCGCCGCAGCGGCAGCCGACCCCCCAGACCTATGGGCCCGACGAACTGCTCAATGCCGGGCACAAGTTTTTCGGCAACGTATCCCGCGGTCTCGCCTCCGTGATCGAACGCGCAGTGAGCCAATGGGGCCTGCCGAACGGCTACGTACTCGGCGAGGAAGGCTCGGGCGCCTTCGTCGCGGGCCTGAGATACGGCGAGGGCACGCTCTACACCAAGAATGCGGGCGACCTGAAGGTGTACTGGCAGGGACCGTCGGTCGGCTTCGACTGGGGCGGCGACGGCGCGCGCACCATGACGCTGGTCTACAATCTGCCTGCGACCAACGCGATCTATCAGCGATTCGGCGGCATCGACGGATCCGCCTACATCATCGGCGGCTTCGGCATGACCGCGCTGACCGCCAACAACATTGTGCTGGTGCCGATCCGCTCCGGTATCGGCCTGCGGCTCGGCGCCAATATCGGCTATTTGAAGTATACCCCGCGGGCGACATGGAACCCGTTCTGACGCCGACACCTGGCATCGGTGATTCTGGTTACGGATTCACGTTAACGCGGCATTAGGCTGGCGTTTACCCTGTGCCCCATGGCATTGTGAGACATATTTTTTTTCTCGCAGGGGTACCCTCATGATCGAGCCGATCATGTATCTGGCGATCGGTTTTCTGGTCTCGATGCTGTTCGGGCTGATGATCGTGCCGCTGGTTCATAACCGCGCGGTGCGGCTGACGACAAGGCGGCTGGAGGCGGCGACGCCGCTGTCGATGGCCGAGATCCAGGCCGACAAGGACCAGCTGCGCGCGGAATTCGCCATGTCGGCGCGCCGGCTCGAGATGAGCGTCGACCAGCTCAAGAACAAGACCACCAGCCAGCTCGCCGAACTCGGCAAGAAATCCGATGCGATCAACCGCATGAAGCTGGAGCTCGGCGAAAAGAACGCCACGATCTTTTCGCTCGAGGCGCGCGAGAAGGCGGTCAAGGAACAGCTGCGGGCGACAGAAGAGGAATTCACCGCCAAGACCGAATCGCTGCGCGACGCCGAGCAGGCGCTGAAGGACAAGCAGCTCGAACTGGTGAAGATCAACGCCGAACTGTCCGACCGCTCGATGACGGCGGACAGTCGCCAGGTCGAGCTGGTGACGGTGCGCGCGCAGATCGAGGCACTCAGGAGCCGCGTCGGCGAAGCCGAAAAGGATTTCTCCGCCACGCAGATCCGGCTCGAACAGGAACGCAGCGATTTCGAGAAGGCGACACGCGAACTGGTCGAGGCGCGCGGCCGCGTCGAGAATTTGAGCCAGCGCGTCACCGATCTCGACCGTCAGTTGATCCTGCAGGTCAAGGAAGCCGAAATGCTCGGCAACCGCGTCAATGACCTGGAAGCCCGGCTCGCCACCCAGGGCAAGCTGCTGGCCGAGCGCGATTTCGAGAACAACCAGCTGCGCCAGGCCAGGGAAGCCGCCGAGGGCCTCGCCAAATCGCTGCAGGACGAACTCGCCGCCGCCAACAGCGGCAAGGGGCCGGCGCTGGAAAAGCTCAAATCCGAGAAGGCGGCCGTCGAGGAACAGCTTCGCGTCGCGCGCGACGAGCGCGCCAAGCTGCAGCGCGACCTCAACGCGATCCAGCAGCAGGCCGAAAGTTCGTGGGCGACCGAGCGCATGGAAAATGCACTGCTGCGCGAGCGCATCAACGACATCGCCGCCGAAGTGGCAAAGCTGGCTATGCAGCTGGAGGGCCCGAATTCGCCGATCGAGGCCATGCTGGCCGCGGAACCGGCGCCGCCGCCGAGGCCAGTCAAACCCGCCAATGACGCCGGCACCAATACCGGCATCTCCGAGGGCGGCGGCACGCTTGCCGAACGCATCCGGGCGCTGCAGTCCCACGCCTCCCGCGCCCGCCAGCCGGGCTGATCATTCCCTTCGGATCCGGCCCGATTAGCTTGACACCGGTGCCCCGCACTTCGTAAATCGCGGGCTCTGACGGCGTGTCGCTTCCGATCCGCCGTCTGTCTGCCGGCCCTTGATTTGGCACGACAATCCCGGACGCATAGCTCAGCGGGAGAGCGTTCCCTTCACACGGGAGAGGTCCAAGGTTCGATCCCTTGTGCGTCCACCATCGGTGCCTCTTGCACTTGGGAACCAGCCTCGCTTTGGCAGGGGCTTTGCAAAACTCGACAGCAATAAGCCGAGAAAACCCGGGACTTGTTCTCCCCCGTCCGTTCTTGATAGGCCTCCTTGACCCACCGGATCGGGAGAAACCAATGCGAAAATCCTTGACGCAGTTTCTAGTTGAGCAGCAGCGCCTGGAAAACGCGATGCCGGCTCAATTGCGGCTGCTGATCGAGGTTGTAGCGCGCGCATGTAAGGTTATTGGCCATACGATCAACAAGGGCGCCATCACCGGCCTGCTGGGCTCGATGAATCGCGAGAACATCCAGGGCGAGGTCCAGAAGCAACTGGATGTGATCTCGAATGATATTCTCCTTGAAGCCAACGAGTGGGGCGGTCATCTCGCCGCTCTGGCATCCGAGGAGATGGAAGCGATCCATCCCATCCCTTACCGGCTTCCAAAAGGCGAATATCTTCTGGTGTATGATCCGATCGACGGTTCGAGCAACATTGACGTGAATGGCGTGGTCGGCACCATATTCTCTGTTCTCAAGGCGCCGGAAAACGCTTCCGGACGGGACGTGACGGAGGCTGACTTTCTTCAGCCGGGCTCTCGTCAGGTAGCCGCAGGCTACGCCATCTACGGACCGCAGACGCTGCTGGTGCTGTCCGTCGGCACTGGCGTTTATGCCTTTTCTCTGGATCGCGAGATGGGGTCATGGGTCCAGACGGCAGAGCGCATGACAATTCCGCCGAGCACACGCGAATTTGCTATCAGTATGGCAAATCAGCGGTTCTGGAATCCCGGCGTCGCGAGCTACATCGGGGACCTGGTGGCAGGCAAGGATGGCCCTCGCGGCGCGGATTTCAATATGCGCTGGATGGGGTCGATGGTTGGCGACGTGCATCGTGTGCTGACGCGAGGCGGTGTGTTTCTCTATCCATCAGACAGTCGAGCCAACATGCGGTCGGGAAAGCTGCGTTTGATGTATGAGGCGAACCCCATTGCCTTCCTCGTTGAGCAGGCGGGCGGTCTCGCTACAGATGGTGGCGCGCGCCGGATCATGGACATAGTGCCAGATGGTCTGCATCAGAGGGTTGGCATGGTATTGGGCTCGGCAGACGAGGTCAGCAAGGTTATTGAATACCAAAAACCGGCGCAGGCTTTGGCTGCGCCGTAGTCGGCGCGACCGCCCGCTGATGGTTTCGGCGATCCACCACCGCCGGCTTTCGGAGCGGAGAGAAATACGGCCCGCGCTCCCAACTGCCGCGATCGGTCGCGCTCGCGGACCTCTACGATGACCACAATGGAATCCGCATTTACCGGACACTCGCATTCAGACTCTCGATTGACAGGCTTGGCGCCCTCCTTTCGCTTTGGTAGGGTCGCCACTGAAGAAGGAATCCTCAAGGGTGGGTCAGTTCATTTACGTTTCGGCGATGATGAAGTCCGGATCGTCGCTTATGTGGCTCGTTCTGGACGCGATCCGCAGCTCCGATAGTCGGCCGCACCCCGAAACGATCAAGGATGTGCCTCTACGAGGCAATCCGCGGATGGCGTTCTTGCCGCCATCGATGGACCTATTGAAGTACTTTCCAACCGGCGGCGTACTGAAGCATCACGCCCCAGTCGATGCTGACTTTCTTCAGCGGTCCGGCTGCAAATACGTGGCGATGTTGCGCCATCCAGCTGACCATCTGGCTGGCTTTGCCTGTCATATGCGATCGAGCAAACCGCGCGACTCATTCAAACAAGAGCCGCAGCCAAATTTTGCCGGCTCCGTTATTCCGCTCGACACCTTCGACGGATCGCCGGATCAAGCGATAGGAACTCTCATAGAGTGCGGCTACCTCCTCTGCACACTGAATTGGATGGCAGACTGGTCCGATCACTTCAGGCAAGCGCGACCGGTACAGGGACGCCTGCTTCGCTACGAGGATATCGTCGGCGATTTCGAGCTTGTCGCAGCGGACATGTGCCGGTTTATCCGCGGGACAGAGCCTGACGCCGATTTGATGGACTACCTGGTCCACGTGTTCGAGCACGAGGCGGCGTCCGGCGAGCGCAAGGGTCCCTCGGAAAAGTACCCGAACGGATGGACCGGTCACGTCGGGACCTGGGCAAATTACTTTTCGCCCGCGAACATCAAGGCGTTCAACGATCTGATCGACCGGTCTTTGCAGGTAAGCGATCTCGGGTCGCGACTGGCTCCAATTTACCCGGAGCTCCATCTGCGCGGTGTGTCCGTTTAGGACGTGGTGTCGCCCCCGGGATCAACGATCAGATCCCGAGCAGCCAGACCGCAATGACGGTACCGAGCACCGCCAGACCGGAAATCGTCCAGCCCGTCGCGTAAACCGCACCGTCGGATTGCGGCCTGTCCACCATCGTGTCGTGCCAGTGGGTCATCAACGCCTCCTGGGGTTGGCCTCTGGTGATTAGGTCTGCGCCAGCGGCCCGAGGTTCAAACGAAAGAACCGTTCAAGTGGAACAACGGCGCCGGACGCCGCGGGTTCCCGTGCTGCGACGCCTTCCTGCCTGACTGCGGTGCAAAGCCTTCTTTCGCGTTGCAGCACGGCCGGTACGGCGGGATCGGATCATCGCCCCCTGCCATCCGGCAAAATATGCGTGGGCGCTCCGCGCCCGGTCTTGCGCCCGCCGCCGCGTGCTGGCCAGTGGTTAAGCCGGGAACAGAATCCGCCTGCGGCGTACCTCACCCGCCATCACAGGCCGTCGCCTGTCAGCCAATGTGGAGCCGCCGTGAGCAGCAAGCCCCTCCGAATAGCCACCTGGAATATTGCGTCGAACAGGGACTACGATGCGGTGGCGGCCAAGCTCGCGGAACTGGACGTCGATCTATGTGCGTTGCAGGAGGTGGCGCTCGATCCCGCGGTCGGCCTGCCGGTCCTGTTCGGCGGGGGCGAAGGAAACACATCCGGCTATTGCTGGTATTTCGCGCCCGCCCTCGTCCCCGAAGAGGTGAGCCACGGAACCGGACAATATTTCGGGCTCGCCATCGCATCCCGAATTCCGTTGTCGCGAACGGCCATGTTCCAGTTGGGTCCGCCGGGCACCGGATCGGTCGTCAACGTCGAATATGAGCCGCGTATCCTGCAGGTTGCGGCGCTGCCGCTGCAGCGGCCGCTGTCCATCGGCAATACCCATCTCGCCACCGCCGGGGATTGGGAGTTGTCCGCCATGCGGCGATCGCAGGCGGAGAAGATCGCGGGCATGCTGCGACCGCTGGCAGCGCAGGGACCGCTGATCCTGTGCGGCGATTTCAACGCGGGGCCGTCGAGCAGCGATCTTGCCGCTATCAGGGAGGCGCTGCCCCATTGCCATTCGAGCGACCGAGGGACCTTCGGCGATGAATATGGCAGGCCGCCGATCGATTTCTTCTGCTCATCCGTCGCGCTGGACGTGAACATTTCCGTTTTCCCCTCGGACGGCCTGTCGGACCACAGCATCGTCGTCGCAACTCTCAATGATATCGCGAGCGGCGCATAGCCGCGCTTTCGACCGCGCGCAATTGTTCGAACAGAGTCAGCGACTGGCGAGCCACGCGGGCAATTCGGCCGGCGAGACGAGCAGCGCATCGGCATGCGGCGCCAGCACCGCGGATGACGCGGGGCCGGTGAGGACGCCGATGGCGATGGCCCCGGCGGCGCGGGCGGCGGCGAGGTCGAGCACGGAATCTCCGACGACGGCGGTTTTCGAAACGGGGACGCCAACGGCGCGCGCGAAGGCGAGAACCGGCCCGGGGTCCGGCTTGGCGCCGAAACCGGAATCATATCCGGCAACGAACTCCATAACCTCGTCCAGCCCCAGCTTGCGCAGGTGAGCGCGAGCGGTCATTTCGGCGTCATTGGTCAGCAATCCGAGCCGATAGCCCCGGGCGGCGAGCACCTCCAGCAGCGCTTTGGGATTGCCGATCGCGGCCAGATGCCGGGTCGTCGCATCGCCCAGCAGCCGGTCGATCTCGGCAAAGAACGCGGCATTCGCAGGCCGCCCGAGCGCCGCGGCCCACAGCGCGCCATAGACGCCCGTCGGCTCGGCGATCAGCGGAGAATCCGGCAGGAACCGCCGATCGGCTTCGACATAACGGCTGGCTTCCGCGAGACGACGGTAAGCAGCGCGGTCGCCGCCCGCGAGATGCTGCATGACCTCGTGAACCGCCGGACCGAAGCTGCGCGCAAAATCGACGAGGGTGCCGTCCTTGTCGAACAGGATCGCGCTGATGGGACGGACCTTGCTCCATGAAGTCATGCACGGCGGACCTGTTGCATCCAAGTTTCCTCCTAAGCCTGCTTTCGGGCAGACAGGACCTGCCTGCAGGAAATAGACATCTCCCAGTTGAAGCGCGAGCAAGGGCGTAGACATGGATCATGCGGACCGGTGCCGAATCCAGGCCGATGAATGTCATCGTCTCATGCTGCTATCACAGAGCGGGGCCGAAGCCACGATCCTGACCAGCCTGACCCGTAGCTGGAAGATGATCGCCAACCAGA
The DNA here is from genome assembly GCF_030697065.1 of Bradyrhizobium sp. Classification (GTDB taxonomy): domain Bacteria; phylum Pseudomonadota; class Alphaproteobacteria; order Rhizobiales; family Xanthobacteraceae; genus Bradyrhizobium. The sequence continues at coordinate 13,887 of NZ_JAUYQU010000113.1, read as the reverse complement.
CCGACCGTTACGTCGCGATCAAGAAAAAGGAAGCCGCACGTATGGGGCGGGAACGTCTCGAGGGACAGCCTGGTGGGAATCGTGCGTCGCGGCACCCCGCATCGCCGATCGACCATGGGACTAAGGGAACATCTACCAGCACGGCGCCCGCAACTCACCGCTAGATGCTCTCCTGTTCGTTCCGACGCGGCGAATCCGCCAGGAAATGCCGATCGGCTTCGACAAAACGGCTTGCCGCCACCAGGATTGCAGGCGGCACGGTCGCCGGCCGCGAGATGCGCATACCTCGTAAACGCCGAACCAATGGCGCGCTGGAAATCGACGAGGGTGCCGTTCGTCTATGTCAAACAGATTTGCCTCGACGGGTCCGACCTTCCCGGGCTGTGTCATCTGGGTGGATTTTCCCTGGACCGCGGGGTCGCATCCGCAGCGCCGGCTCTCCGTAATTATACCGACATCGAACGGCGATGACTAATCGTTAGTCAACGCCAGTCCGGATTATTCATATCAGGTTTTACGCATCTTCCATTCGCTTGCTGTAGCGCTGGGTCGGGTGAGAAAACATGCCTGATCTCGAACAGCAAACGATCCAACTGGGCGGCCGGCTGACGGACGGCCTCGATCGGGCGTCACGCCTGATCGGGCAGCATGGCAGCGCGCTGATCGGCCTCTTCGCCATCACGCTGGTCTGGGGCGGCATTTTCTACGGCGTCGCGGACGAGCGGAGCCGCATCGAACAAGCCGCGCGACTGAACAACTTCAATCTCGTGAGCGCGTTCGAAGAACAGATCAATCGCTCGATCAAGGCCGCGGACCAGACCCTGCTCTACGTTCGCGACTCCTATGCCAGGGATCCGGCCAATTTCGACATGTCGCTGTGGTCCAGGAACAGCCAGTTCCTGTCGGACTTCGCGTTTCAGGTCGTGCTGATCGGAAAAGACGGCATCATGATCACGAGCAACATCGACGAGACCATCAAGGGGCTCGACCTGCGCGACCGGGAACATTTCAGGGTTCATGCCGAGAGCACCGAGGACTTTCTGTTCATCAGCCGGCCGATCCGGGGCCGGGTATCCAACAAATGGTCGATCCAGTTGACGCGCCGCATCCTGGCGCAGGACGGATCGTTCGGCGGCGTAGTGGTCGTTTCGCTGGATCCTGCCTATCTCTCGCAGTTCTACAATTCGATCGAGATCGGCAAAAAGGGCTCCGTGGCGCTGGTCGGGCTCGACGGCATCATCCGCGCTCGCGCTGCGCTCGGTCCGAGCGCGGTGGGCGCCTCGATGGCCGGAAGCCCGCTGATGACCCGCGTCGCGCGGCAGGAGCGCGGTTCGTTCACCGGCCGCAGCAACGTCGATGGGGTCGAGCGCATCTTCGCCTTCCGGAAGGTCAAGGAATATCCACTGATCGTCGTGGTCGGACAGGCCTCGGAAGAGGTGTTTGCCACGTATCAGCGAGATCGCGACAAGGACCTGATGGTTGCGATACTGCTCAGCGCCGTCATCGGGATGATATCGGTCCTGATCTTCCGCCATGAGACCGGGCTGGCAAAAGCCCTCGACGCTGCCGAAGCAGGCACGCGCGCCCGCTCGCAATTTCTCGCGATGATGAGCCATGAGATCCGCACGCCGATGAACGGCGTAATCGGACTGGCCGACCTGCTGGCGGCGGGCGACCTCCAGGCCGAACAGAAGAAAATCGCCACGACATTGCGAGAGTCCGCCGACTACCTCCTGCAGATCCTCAACGACGTTCTCGACTTTTCGAAGCTCGACGCCGACAGGCTGGAGATCGAGCACGTCGAGTTTCAGCCGCGCCGGCCGGTTTCGGCCACCATCGACCTGCTGATGATCCGCGCGAGGGAGAAGGGACTGCTGCTGACGTCAACGGTCGGCGACAACGTTCCGGAAATCGTCGTCGGAGATCCCGCCCGCGTGCGCCAGGTGCTGTTCAACCTGGTTGGAAATGCCATCAAGTTCACCCAGTCCGGATTCGTTCACGTCGAAGTCGACGCCGAAACGACGGAAAGCGATTCCATTCGTCTGATCTTCAAGGTTACCGACACCGGCGTCGGCATTCCAACCGACGCGATCGGCATGCTGTTCCGTGAATTCTCCCAGGTCGACAACTCGATCTCCCGCCGGTTTGGCGGGACCGGCCTCGGCCTGGCGATCTGCAAACGCCTGGTCGCCTGCATGGGAGGCGATATTTCCGCCCAAAGCACCATCGGAAAGGGAAGCCGGTTTCAGTTTTCGGTTCTGGTGAAACCGCAGCTTGAGCAGGACCTGGAAGGAGACCACGCGCAGGTCGTGCCGTCGCTGGCGTCGGCGCTACCCAGCCAGATGGAAACCGCGGTCGCAAGACACACGGAGCCGCTGCGAATACTCGTTGCGGAGGATAATCCGACCAACCAGTTCGTGATCCGCAAGCTTCTGGAAAAGCTCGGCTACATGCCGGACGTGGTCGAGAACGGTGTGCAAGCCGTCGCCGCGGTCCAGAGCCGGCACTACGACCTGGTCCTGATGGACATGATGATGCCCGAGATGGACGGCCTGCTCGCCACCCGCACCATACGGCGCCTGCCGCCGCCCGCGCGCGATACGTACATCATTGCATTGACAGCCAACGCGGCCAATCAGGACGCAGTCGCCTGCGCCGCCGCCGGCATGAACGACTTCGTCACCAAGCCGGTGACCCGGGACCGGCTCAGCGCGGCTTTGCTCCGCGTCAATTCAACGGCGGATCAGGAAGGAATAATGGCATGAACGGGAATTTCTCCTTCGATCAGGCCGTCTACGATGAACTCGGCGCCGAACTCGGCTCGGCCGACATGGCCGAAGTGTTGAACGTATTCCTGGCGGATACGGCAGACCGCGTGGCGCGGCTGGAAGCCGGTCACCTGACCCGGTCCGCAAGCAAGCGCGAGGTTCACTCGATCAAGAGCTCGGCCGCGACCTTCGGCTTCATGGACTTGTCCAGGCTCGCCATCGAGATCGAGGCCGCCGTGGAGACGATGGCGCCGGCGACCCTCGAGGATCGCATTTGCAGTCTGCGACGGGCATTCGACTCGACCAGGCAATTTGCGCTGGACAACCTGATGAATCCAGACAGGGGGGCGACGACGTGAGAGAGATCGCACGGCGGACGGAAGATATCAGAGGCAGGATGCTGGTCGTCGACGATGATGTCGTGCAGCGTACGGTCATCGGAATGACGGGGGCAAAGCTCGGCTATGACACGGTGACAGTCTCCACGTTCGAGGATGCTTCCGCGCAGCTGCGCACCAAATCGTTCGACATCATGACCCTCGACCTGTCGCTCGGCGAACGCGACGGCGTCGAATTGCTGCGGTTGTTGGCCGAACTGAAGCTCAACGCCATGCCCGTCGTGATCATCAGCGGTTGCGACGAACGCATCCTCAACGCGACCAGGCGGGTCGGCCAGGCTCTCAAACTGTCCCTGACCCGCTGTCTGACCAAGCCTCTCGAACTGGACAAGCTGCGCGAAGCGCTCTTGCTGCCGGCTCATGGCCGCTCCAATCCGGCAGGCGAGGCAGCCAGCCCTGCGATCGACCGCGAACGGATTCTGGCAGCACTGTCACGCAACGAATTCTTCGTGGAATTCCAGCCGAAAGTCGAGCTGCAAACGGGCCGCGTCGTCGGCGTCGAGGCTCTGGCACGCTGGCATATGCCCGAGTTCGGTATGGTATCGCCCGCGCTGTTCATCCCTCTGGCCGAGCAGCTCGGCCTGATGCCAGACCTGACTTGTCGCATACTGTCCCTCGCCGTCGGCGACATCCGAAGGGTGGTCAACAAGAACCCGGGCTTTACCGTCGCCGTCAACATCTCGGGATCGCTTCTGAACGATCTCCTGCTTCCGGAACGGATCGAGAGCGCCCTGAACGAGCACGGCGTCGCGCCGCAAGCCCTCATCGTGGAAGTCACGGAAAGCGTCGCCATGTCGGACGTCGAACGCGCCATGGATATCCTGCTGCGGCTGCGCATCAAGGGAATCGGTGCGTCCATCGACGATTTCGGCACGGGGTTTTCTTCGCTCGCGGCGCTGGCAAGGCTTCCGTTCAGTGAACTGAAGATCGACCAATCCTTCGCCAGGAACTGCGACCGAGATCAGGACATGATAAAAATCGTCCAGGCTTCCATCGGTCTGGCAAGGGCATTCGGAATGACTGTCGTCGCGGAGGGAATCGACAATCCGCATGCGCTGGCGAAACTGCGGGCTGCCGGGTGCGATACGGGCCAGGGGTACCTTTTTGCGCCTTCCCTGAAGATCGAGCGGGTCGCGCGGTGGATGGTCCGGTGGCACGACGACATCACCGGTCACCGTTCCGCAATGTTCCTTCCGACGGGACAAATCTCGCCGCCGATAGCATGCTGAAAACGAACTCGCCTCCAACGGAAACCGGTTCAGTGAAAAACATCAATGCCCAGACCTTCCACGAGCCCAGCAAGCTCAACGCAAAGCCGGCAGGCGTCATCGACGTGCAACGCCTGCTGGTGATCGAAGATGATCCGGTTCTGGGCAAGCTCATCGTGCGCGCCGCCGAGACTGCCGGATATGAAGCGGCGCAGGCGAAGTCCTGTTCGGAGGCGATCGAGCGCCTGCGGCTCGAAAATTTCTCATGTGTCACACTGGATCTGTCGCTCGAAGACGGCGACGGAGCAGGTGTCCTGGGCCAGATGGCGCAATCGGGATGCCAGGTTCCAGTCATTGTCATAAGCGGCATGGACGCCCGCAGCCGCAGCGCATCGCGCGCTCTGGCGAAACGACTTGACATCAGAATCCTGCAGAGCTTTCCGAAGCCGATCGACCTGGCCGCCTTGCGAATCTCGCTGGCCAACCTGCGCAACGCCGCTGCGGGCCTTCCGAACATGCACTGGCTGGGCGAAATCAGGACCGAAGATCCGGTTGGGGCCGCCGACATCGCGCCAGTTTCGCGGTAGTGGCGCGCTAGCCGCAGCGAGGTCAACCGGCGGCGGCGACGTTCAGCCGCCGAGGCCGAGATCCTTCAATTGCCGCGACAGAAAATCAGACGATCGCGGCTCGATCGCGCCGCCGACATAAACATCGGCGACCGCACTCTTCTTGCCGAGCACGAGATAGATCCCGATCGCGTAGGCGAACCACAGATGCGGATCGGTCAGCACCTGCAGCTTGTGCCGGTCGTGTTCCGGCGGCTGATGGTTGGAAGCCTTCCGCACCTCGACGGCGAGCAGGTTGTTGGGGATCTCGCGCTGGTGCACGACGATATCGGGATAAACCGACTTTCCCAGATCATCGTCGGTCGAGACGATCGAACCGTGCGGCAGCCGCAGCCTGCGCTCGCCGAGCCGGTTGTAATCGCAATCGGTCTCCCATCCCGAAAACTGCTTTTCGAGGTACACCGCCAGCCGATGTGTCAGCGTCCGTTCGCCGAGATCCCGGGCGAACAGGTACGTCTCGCGGGCGTAGAATTCCTGCAGCGCGGCTACAACCTTGTTCAGCTCGGTCTGCATGTGGCCTCCGCAACGAACACAACATCGTCACCGGCATGGTGCGCCAGCACCAGACCACAGGTGCGCAATCGCGCACCGGGGAACCTCGAGATTCCGGGTTCGATGCTTCGCATCGCACCGGAATGACAAGTTCATTCCTGCCGCCAGCCGCCGCTAGATCTGCACCTCGATCAACCGCGGCCCCTGCTCGGCGATGGCTTCCGCCAGGGCCTTGTTGAACTCGTCGGCGGTGGTGACGGCGCGGCCGGGAACACCCATGCCCTTGGCGAGCGCGACCCAGTCGAGCGTCGGGCGGTCGATCTTCAGCATGTCCTGGGCGCGCTGGCCGGGTTCGCCGGCGCCGACGCCGTCGAATTCGCCGCGCAGGATCTGGTAGATCCGGTTGGCGAACACGATGGTCAGCACATTGAGGCCCTCGCGGGCCTGGGTCCACAGCGATTGCAGCGTGTACATCGCGCTGCCGTCTCCGACCATGCAGATCACCTTGCGGTCCGGGCAGGCCACCGCGGCCCCGGTCGCCACCGGCGTCGAATAGCCGATGGAACCGCCGAGATTCTGGATCCAGTCGTGCTGCGCGGCGCCTGCCGTCAGCGGGAAGAAGCCGCGCCCGGTCGTGATGGATTCGTCGACCAGGATGGCGTTTTCCGGAACCGCCGCCGCGATCGCCTGGGCGATCGACATGTGGTTCAGGGCGCCGGTCGGCTTGACCAGTTCGACCGAGGCCTGCGGCTTGACGTCGGCCGGCTTGGCGCCCAGCGCCGAGGCCAGCGCCTCCAGCGCCGCCACCGAGTTCTCGCCGGCCTCGGTCATGCGATGGACCTCGCAACCCTCGGGCTTGAGCAGGCTCGGCTTGTTCGGATAGGCGAAGAACGCCACGGGATCGTTGGCCTCGACCAGCACGATGTGTCGAAAGCCCTTCAGCGCCGCCAGCGCCTGTTCGATCACGTAAGGCACCCGCTCGACCGAAAACCGCCCGCGTCCCCGTGCCATTCGCGGACTGGCCAGCGGACCCATCACCTTGCAACCGGTCTTGCCGGCAATTTGCGCCGCCAGCACCAGCCCCTTCTCGGTGACGGCACTGCCCGAGATCAGCAGCAAGGTCTGTTCGCCGCCGCGCAGCACTTTGGCTGCGTTGTCGACGGCCTGCGGGGAGTAGCTCTGGCGCTGCGACTCCGCCGGCACCTGCGCGATGCCGTCGGCCTCGTTCCAGGCGGTGTCGGCGGGCAGGATCAGGGTCGCGACCTGGGGCGGCGCGCCGCTGGCGGCGGCAATTGCCGCGGCGCCGTCCCGGGCAACCGATTTGGCGTCCGGCGACGTCCGCACCCAGGACGACATCGGCCGTGCCAGGCCTTCGATATCCGAGGTCAGCGGCGCATTGTATTCGATGTGATAGGTCGCATGCTGGCCGACGACGTTGACGATGCCGGAATTGGCCTTCTTGGCGTTGTGCAGATTGGCGAGCCCGTTGGCGAGGCCGGGTCCGAGATGCAGCAGTGTCGAAGCCGGCGAGCCCTTCATGCGGAAATAACCATCGGCCGCGCCGGTCACCACGCCTTCGAAAAGGCCGAGCACGCAGCGCATGCCCTCAACCCTGTCGAGGGCCGCGACAAAATGCATCTCCGAGGTGCCGGGATTGGCAAAGCAGACGTCCACGCCGCCTGCGACCAATGTCCGCACCAGGCTTTCCGCACCATTCATTCGTTCTGCTCCCGTTCGTACTGCTTCCTGAAAAATCTCCTTGAAGATCAATCATTCCCAGCGCGTTTCGTCAAAGGGTCAGCGGACATTGCTGCCATCGCCCTGACGCCGCGGTGTTATTTCGGTAACGGCGATCTGCGAATATCGGGCGCTCACGGCCTCGTTGCTTGCGAAATCGCCCCAGTTGTGGCCTGTCTGACGACGAAAACCTATTTGTTCCAAGAGGAAGAATATGATCAGGCCTTTTGCTTTGCTGTTTGCGGCGCTGACCTTGCTGGCCGGAGCCGGCCACGCCCGGGCCCAGGGCCTGTTCGACATGCGCGATATCATGGGCGGCAGCGACGGTTTTCGCGGCGGCGGCTCAAGCCCGATCCGGCGACAGACGGTCAATTTTTCGGGCCAGTACGCGCCCGGCACCATCTATATCAACACCGCCGAGCGGCGGCTTTACCTCGTGACCGGCAATGGCCAGGCGATAGCCTACGGCATCGGTGTCGGCCGCGACGGCTTCCGCTGGTCGGGCACCCACCGCATTACGGCGAAGAAGGAATGGCCGAGCTGGACGCCGCCCGCGCAGATGCTTCGCCGACGGCCCGATCTGCCGCGCCACATGGTCGGCGGCCCCGACAATCCGCTGGGCGCACGGGCGATGTATCTGGGCTCGACGCTTTATCGCATCCACGGTTCGAACGAGCCGGAAACGATCGGCCAGGCGGTTTCCTCCGGCTGCTTCCGCATGACCAATGACGACGTCAAGGATCTGTACAGCCGCGTCTCCGTCGGCACCACGGTGATCGTCAGAAACTAGCCGCTTTCGGCAGCCGGAACCTCGCCGCCAGATCACCGCGCCGACGCGTCCGCGCCTTGCGCGCTCGCGCCGATTGCGGCAGCGTCATCGCGATGAACCGATCTTCTCGCCGGAAAATGCTCGCAATCGCCCTGGCCGCGCTCGCCTGCGACACCGTGGTCTGGCCGCAGTCCGCGACGGCTGAAATTCCCGCGATCACATCGCGCCAGCGCGCGGAAAAGAAGACCTTCACCGACAGCCAGATCGTCGACGGCTTCCTCAAGACCGCGTTCGGCGCCGAATATCATCTCGCCGGACGGGTCGACCGCATCCGGAAATACCAGACGCCGGTGCGAGTATTCGCCGACGGCAACCGTTCCGACCGCAAGGCGCAGCTGACAAGAATCGTCGCCGACATCGCCAGACGGGTCCAGCACCTGGACATCGCGATGGCCGCGACCGGCGAGGCCGCCAATGTCCTGGTCAAGCTGGTGCGCGACCGCGATGTCGGCCGCACCATCATCAAATTCTACGGCCGCGAACGAGCCCGCGAAATCCGCGGCTCGCTCGATCCGCAATGCCTGTCCGGCTTTCGCAAGAACGAGAAATTCGAGATCGAGCATTCCGACGTGATTCTGACCGTCGACAAGGGCGATTTCATCTTCCTGGACTGCGCCTATGAGGAGTTGCTGCAATCGCTCGGGCCGATCAACGATACCGAGTCGGTGCCGTGGACCATGTTCAACGACAACGTCTCGATGGGATTCTTCGGCATCTACGACCAGTACATCCTCAACCTGCTGTACGACCCGCGCGTCAGGGCCGGCATGACGGTCGCGGAGGTCAAGGAGGTACTGCCCGCAGTGCTGGCCGATGTGCGCGTCTGGGTGAAAAAAGTGAACAATCTGGCGGAGTGACCCACCGTCATTGCACCGCTACGCCGATTTCTCGAACAGCTCCCGTCCGATCAGCATGCGGCGGATTTCGCTGGTGCCGGCGCCGATCTCGTAGAGCTTGGCATCGCGCAGCAGCCGCCCCGTCGGATAGTCGTTGATGTAGCCGTTGCCGCCGAGCAGCTGGATGGCGTCGAGCGCGCATTGCGTCGCCTTCTCGGCGGCGTAGAGAATCGCGCCGGCGGCGTCCTCGCGGGTGGTCTCGCCGCGGTCGCAGGCCTTCGCCACCGCGTAGACGTAGGCACGGGAGGCGTTCATCGTGGTGTACATGTCGGCGACCTTGCCCTGCACCAGCTGGAAGGTGCCGATCGGCTGGCCGAACTGCTTGCGCTCGTGAATGTAGGGCAGCACCACGTCCATGCAGGCCTGCATGATGCCGATCGGGCCCGCCGCCAGCACCGCACGCTCGTAATCGAGCCCGGACATCAGGACGTTGACGCCGCGGCCGACGTCGCTGAGCACGTTCTCCTCCGGCACTTCGCAATTGTCGAACACCAGTTCGCAGGTGTCGGACCCGCGCATGCCGAGCTTGTCGAGCTTCTGCGCGGTGGAGAATCCCTTCATGCCCTTTTCGATGATGAAGGCGGTGATGCCGCGCGACCCCGCCGCGGCGTCCGTCTTGGCATAGACCACCAGCGTATCGGCCACCGGACCGTTGGTGATCCACATCTTGGAGCCGTTGATGACGTAGCGATCGCCCTTCTTCTCGGCGCGGGTCGCCATCGACACCACGTCGGAGCCCGCGTTGGGCTCCGACATCGCCAGCGAGCCGACATGCTCGCCCGAGATCAGCTTCGGCAGGTACTTCCGCTTCTGCGCCTCATTGCCATTGCGACGGATCTGGTTGACACAGAGGTTCGAATGCGCGCCATAGGACAGGCCGACCGCGGCCGACGCCCGCGAAATTTCCTCGACCGCGATGCAGTGTTCGAGATAGCCGAGCCCCGTTCCGCCATATTCTTCCTCGACGGTGATGCCGTGGAGGCCGAGTTCGCCGAGCTTGGGCCAGAGGTCGCGGGGAAATTGATTGCTCCTGTCGATCTCGGAGGCCCGCGGCGCGATCTCGTTGGCCGAGAATTGCTGGACGGTTTCGCGTATGGCATCCGCCGTCTCGCCGAGATCGAAGTTGAACATTCGTTGCGCGTTGGGAATCATGGTCCGGCGACCTCCAGGCAGATGACGGCTTGTTGTGCACAGCCTTATTCCTTGCGCATCAGCTTGTCACGGGGCTAACGCGCCGGGAAGAAGCTCTGGCCGGATCGGTGCTTTCGTGCGGCCAAAAGCGCCAAATTCGCTCCCAAACTCGCCCTTGCCACACAGCGCGCGACGGGCTGTAATTCGCCCGAACGACACCCTCCGGACCTAACCACGGAGGGAAAACGAGGAGACGTCAAATGCACGGCACAATCGATCCTGGCGTGGATTCCCACCGGAAGGCCGCCGCCGACAAGGCCCGGTCGGTTCCGCTCGACGATATCGATGTCAGCCAGCCCGAACTGTTCCGGACCGACTCCTTCTGGCCCTATTTCGACCGGCTGCGCCGGGAAGCCCCGGTGCATTATTGCAGGGACAGCATGTTCGGGCCGTACTGGTCGGTGACCAGATACAACGACATCATGGACATCGAGACCAACCATTCGGTGTTCTCGTCGGCGGCTTCGCTCGGCGGCATCACCATCCGCGACGTGCCTCCCGATTTTCGCCGCGAGAGCTTCATTGCGATGGATCAGCCGCGGCACTCCGCGCAGCGCAAGACCGTGGCCCCGATGTTCACGCCGACGCATCTCGACCAGCTTGCGATCAACATCCGCAAGCGGTCGGCCGAATGCCTCGACAACCTCCCTGTCAACGAGGTGTTCGACTGGGTCGACAAGGTCTCGATCGAACTGACCACGCAGATGCTGGCGGTGCTGTTCGACTTCCCCTGGGAAGACCGCCGCAAGCTGACGCGCTGGTCCGACATCGCCACCACGCTGCCCGGCCCCGACGGGCTGGTCGCGACCGAGGAAGACCGCCAGGCCGAGCTCCTGGAATGCGCCACCTATTTTGCAAGGCTCTGGAAGGAGCGCATCGACCAGCCGCCGAAGAGCGACCTGCTGTCGATGATGGCGCACAGCGACGCCACGCGCGACATGGACCCGAAGAATTTCCTCGGCAACCTGATCCTGCTGATCGTCGGCGGCAACGATACCACCCGCAACACCCTGTCGGGCAGCATCTATGCGCTGAGCAAGAACCCGGACCAGTACGGCAAGCTGCGCGCCAATCCCGAACTGATCGACAGCTTCGTGCCGGAGGTAATCCGCTGGCAGACCCCGCTGGCGCATATGCGCCGGACAGCGCTCGCGGACATCGAGTTCCGCGGCAAGCAGATCAAAAAAGGCGACAAGGTCGTGATGTGGTACGTCTCGGGCAACCGCGACGACGAAATCATCGACCGCCCCTACGAGTTCATCATCGACCGGGCGCGGCCGCGCACCCACATCTCCTTCGGCTTCGGAATTCATCGCTGCGTCGGAATCCGGCTGGCCGAGCTGCAATTGAAGATCATCTGGGAGGAAATCCTCAAGCGCTTCGATAATATTGAGGTGGTCGGCGAGCCCAAGCGGGTGTATTCCAGCTTCGTCAAGGGCTACGAGACCCTGCCGGTGCGGATCGCCGGCTGACGCTTCGACCTCCTTTTCGACATTCCTTTGGGATCGATCAACGATGAACATCCAGACAGCCGTGAGAACCGACAAGGCCGAGCTTCAGCGCCTGGCGCGCGAGGAGGCCTATTCCACACCACTGAAGGATTTTCACCCGGGCGCGCCACGGCTGTTCCAGAACGACACGCTGTGGCCATGGTTCGAGCGGCTGCGCAAGGAAGAGCCGGTGCATTACTGCACCAACGCACCGATCGAGCCATACTGGTCGGTCACCAAATACAACGACATCATGCATGTCGACACCAGTCACGGCATCTTCTCGTCCGACGCGGCACTCGGCGGCATCAATATCCGCGACGCGCCGGTCGGCTATGACTGGCCGAGCTTCATCGCGATGGACCAGCCCAAGCATGCGACACAACGCAAGACGGTGTCGCCAATGTTTACGCCGACGCATCTGGACGAACTCGCAAAGCTTATCCGCGAGCGCAGCATCAAGGTGCTGGACAATCTGCCGCACAACGAGACCTTCAATTTCGTCGAGCGGGTCTCAATTGAACTGACGACGCAGATGCTGGCGACGCTGTTCGATTTCCCTTTCGAGGAACGTCGCAAGCTGACTCGCTGGTCGGATGTCGCGACCGCGCTGCCGAAGAGCGGTGTCGTCAGTTCGCCGGAGCAGCGCCGCCAGGAAATGGACGAATGCCGGGCGTATTTCGCCAATCTCTGGAACGAGCGCGTCAACTCGCCGCCGCGTAACGACCTGCTCTCGATGATGGCACACAGCGACGCCACACGGCACATGGACCCCGACAATCTGATGGGCAACATCATTCTGCTGATCGTCGGCGGCAACGACACCACCCGCAACACCATGAGCGGCTCGGTGCTGGCCCTGAATGAACACCCCGACCAGTATCAGAAGCTGCGCGACAATCCGGAGCTGATCGACAGCATGGTGCCGGAGGTGATCCGCTGGCAGACGCCGCTGGCCCATATGCGGCGCACCGCGCTGGTCGATACCGAGATCGGCGGCAAGCATATCAAGAAGGGCGACCGCGTCGTGATGTGGTACGTTTCGGGCAACCGCGACGAGGATGGCATCGACAATCCCGATCAGTTCATCATCGACCGCGCCCGGCCCCGCACCCATCTGTCGTTCGGCTTCGGCATCCACCGCTGCGTCGGCATGCGGCTCGCCGAACTGCAGCTCAAGATCGTGTGGCAGGAGATGCTGAAGCGGTTCGACAGGATCGAGGTGGTCGGCGAGCCGAAGCGGGTCTATTCCAGCTTCGTGCGGGGCATCGAGTCGCTGCCGGTACGCATACCCGCATGAATATACCGGCCTTGATCGCCGGCTCCGACCAGCCTATCCACGGCCCAGGGTTTCAACCGCGCCGCGGGCTGCTGCGCGCCCTCGATCCACCAGCCGGGTTCAGATGACCGCCACCGAGCCACAAGACGAGTTTGCCGATATCCGCGATGCGGTCGCCAAGCTGTGCGCCCAGTTTCCCGGCGAATACTGGCGCAAGCTCGACCGCGAGATGGCGTATCCTTCCGCCTTCGTCGATGCGCTGACGGAGGCCGGCTATCTGTCGGTCCTTATCCCCGAGGAATATGGCGGCGCCGGCCTGAAATTGTCGGCCGCGGCCGCCATCCTCGAGGAAATCCAGCGCGCCGGCTGCAACGGCGGCGGCTGCCACGCCCAGATGTACACCATGGGCACCCTGCTGCGGCACGGCAGCGACGAGCAGAAGGCGAGGTACCTGCCGAAGGTTGCGAGCGGCGAACTGCGGTTGCAGGCCTTCGGCGTCACCGAACCGACCAGCGGCACCGATACCTCGTCGTTGAAGACCTTTGCGAAACGCGACGGCAATGGCGATTACATCGTCAACGGCCAGAAGATCTGGACCAGCCGCGCCGAATATTCCGACCTGATGATCCTGCTGGCGCGCACCACGCCGAAGGACGAGGCCAGGAAGCGTACCGACGGCCTCTCGGTATTCATCGTCGACATGAAGGCGGCAAAAGGCAACGGGCTTACCATCAGCCCGATCCGAACCATGATGAACCACGCCACGACAGAGGTGTTCTTCACCGACATGCGGGTGCCGGCGGAAAACCTGATCGGCGAGGAAGGCAAGGGATTTCGCTACATCCTGTCCGGCATGAATGCCGAGCGCATCCTGATCGCGTCGGAATGCGTCGGCGACGCCAAATGGTTCATTGCCAAGGCCACCGCCTATGCCCGGGAGCGCGTCGTGTTCGGCCGACCGATCGGCCAGAAC
>NZ_JAUYQU010000111.1:0-22500 GCF_030697065.1 Bradyrhizobium sp. | reverse complement strand
GCCACCTGCATCCAGGCCAGCGAATCGCTGCGGTAGGCAGCCAGGCTGGAGTGCATCTTGCCGAAATGCGGGTTGCTCTTCGACAGGTCCGCATAGATTTCGTTGGCGGCCTTGTAGCAGGTTTCCAGCACTTCCTGCGGGAACGGCTTCAGAATCGCGCCGGATGCGAGCAAGCGCTTCAATGCCGGCGGGTTGACGAAGTCGTACTTGCCCGTGACCCAGGTGAAGGTGTCACGAGAGGCGCTTTCGATCACCGCCTGATAGTGCTTCGGCAGTGCGTTCCACTTTTCCAGGTTCATGATGTTGTGGCCCTGGCCGGTACCTTCCCACCAACCCGGATAGTAGTAGTACTTCGCCACCTTCACGAAGCCGAGCTTCTCGTCGTCATAGGGACCGACCCATTCGGCCGCGTCGATCGTGCCCTTTTCGAGCGCCGGATAGATGTCGCCCGCCGCGATCTGCTGCGGCACGCCACCGACCTTCGCAATGATGGTGCCGGCAAATCCGCCGACGCGGAATTTCAGTCCCTTGAGGTCTTCGGTCGACTTGATTTCCTTGCGGAACCAGCCGCCCATCTGCGCGCCGGTGCTGCCGGTCGGAACGCCGAAGCAATTGTATTCCTTCAAGAGGTCGTTGAGCATGTTCATGCCGCCGTCGAACAACATCCACGACATATGCTGCCGCGTGTTGAGCCCGAACGGCAGCGAGGTGCCGAAGGTAAACGCCGGATTCTTGCCCCAGTAATAATAGAGTGCCGTGTTGCCCATCTCGACCGTGCCGTTCTGCACGGCGTCGAGCACCTGCAATCCACCCACGATTTCGCCGGCGGCGAAAGGCTGAATCTGGAATTTGTTGTCGGTCATGTCCGCGACGCGCTTGGTAAAGAACTCGACGCCGCCATAAAGCGTATCGAGCGACTTCGGCCAGCTGGCCGCCAGCCGCCACTTCACTTCGGGCATCGATTGCGCGATTGCGGGCGCGGCGACAGCCGCGCTGGCAGCAAGACCGATACCGCCTGCCTTTAGAAATTCACGACGCTTCATGTGCTTCCTCCTCTATGTTTTTATGTCGCGTTATCGACGAGGGGCAACGATCTTGGTTGTCGCTTTTTTAAATCGCCGACGGTCGACTGAGACTGGTACCTTGAATCCGGATACCGAAAACAAACCCATGATATTGGGCATGATCGAAACCCGGACATCCCGAACCGGGCACAGGATGACCAATCGGTTCCAAGGAATCAAGGGTGTCGCAAGGCGCTCCCGCACAATGCATCTGGGAATAAGTCCCGCATGGCTGCATCTTTCGGCAAAGTGCACGTTTGGCGGGCAGCTGGTCGTACCCGACAGCTGACGCCACCGGTCCCGATCTGCTAGGCAAGGGGCGGGGACCACCGGAGGACACGTCAATGGCGGGCAAGAAGGTCGTCGTCGCGGGCGCCACGGGCCTGGTGGGAAGCGCCGCCTTGCGGCACTTCGGCGCCGCCGGCGGATCAGAGGTGGTCGCGCTGTCGCGGCGGCAGCCGCGCCGGCTCTACGGCGCCCGTCATGTCGCGGTCGACCTGACCGATACCGCCCAGTGTCAGCACGCCGCCGCAGAACTGCGCGGCGCGACCCACCTCGTCTACGCCGCACTGTACGAGGCGCCAAACCTGGTGGATGGCTGGCGCGATCCCGGCCAGATCCGCACCAACGACGCGATGCTGCGCAACCTAATGGCTGTTCTCGAGCCGGCCGCGCCGAAGCTGCGGCATGTGGCACTGCTGCAGGGGACCAAGGCCTATGGCGTTCATGTTCGTCCGCTTAAGGTGCCGGCGCGGGAAGGCCGCTCGGAAATGTACGAGCAGCCGAATTTCTACTGGGCGCAGGAGACCTTTCTGCGCGACCTGCAACCGGGCAAGGCCTGGTGCTGGAGCATTCTGCGGCCAGTCCTGATCGTGGGCGAGGCGATGGGCGGCGCCATGGACCTGATCCCGCCGCTCGGCGTCTATGCCGCCATGCTGCGCGAGCAGGGCCGGGCGCTGGATTACCCGGCGGGAGCTGCACGGGTGTCTCAGGCCGTCGACGTCGACCTGCTGGCGCGCGCCATCGCCTGGGCCGGCGAGGCGGAAGCGGCGCGCAACGAAGCCTTCAACGTCACCAATGGCGACGTCTTCACCTGGGAGAATGTCTGGCCGGCGATTTCGGAGGCGCTCGACATGACGCCCGGTGCCGCGGTGCCGCTGTCGCTGGCGCAGACCTGGCCGCAATGGGTCGAACCATGGGAGGCGTTGCGGCGTAAACATGGCCTGCTGTCGCCCGGCCTCGAAGCCTTCGTCGGCCTGTCGTTCCAGTACGCCGACTACACCATGCGCTACGGCCAGACCGAGCCGGGGCCCCCCGCGCTCGTCTCGACGGTCAAGATCAATCAGGCCGGTTTCACGGAGATGATGGACACCGAGGTCATGTTCCGCAAATGGTTCAGACAGGCGCGGGAGAGCCGGTTGTTGCCCTAGACCCTGGACGCGAACACTGCTTCCATCGCCTTGCGCGTCTTGATGGTGTCGTTGTTGACGTCGGCCTCGACATCGCTCCAGCGCACCACGTCGCCATGGGCGACGTCGTTCTTCAGTTTGACGCGATGCGCGAGCCCGATCGGCAGCGCGCCTGCGGCAAGGCTTGCCGCCGCCGGCATCAGCTTGCCCCACACCGTGTAGCCGCCTTCACCGTCGAGCATTTCGCCGGCGCGCAGATTGCGTTTGGCGACCGAGGCGACGTCGCCTCGGAAGCCATGCGGCTGCCCGGTCGGCTCGCCGCGCAGCGCCGCTGACAGGATCGAGATGTTCAGCTCCAGCCCGATCAGATGATACGGCTTGTACATCGCCGCATAGCGCCCCGAAGCATCGGTCTTGAGGCCGTATTGCCGAAAACAGTCCGCGGCATAATCGTTCGGTGCTTCCAGCACCACATAGACGCCCCAGCGCAGGTCGCGGACCACCGGGCGGCCGTCGCGCTCCAGCGACGACACCACTTCCACGACGCCGGATTTCTCCAGCACGCCGCCGGCCTCGCGCGGCCGCATCACATGCGGCAGGTCGTCGACGCCGCAGGGCGGGAACAGCAGGCCCCCGGTGGGAACGTCCAGCCCGGTGGCGTTGGCGATCGCCGCCATCTCGATGGCGGACTTGGTGCCGTCCAGAAACGAATTGAACATCTGCGGGTTCATGCCGGCCGACTGCGCCTCGCCTGCCGTCAGCCCGTAATGCCCCCAGACACCTTCCGGCGTCACGTCGTGATAGGCGGGCAGATACTTGGTGCCTTTTCCGGCAGCGACGACGCGAAAGCCGGTCGCGCGCGCCCAGTCCACCATTTCCGCGGTCAGCGCCGGCTGGTCGCCATAGGCCAGCGAATAGACCACGCCGGCCTTGCTCGCTTCGTCGGCGAGCAGCGGTCCCGCCAGCACGTCGGCCTCTACATTGACCATGACGATATGCTTGCCGGCCGCGATCGCGGCGCGGGCATGCCGGATGCCGACGGCGGGATTGCCGGTCGCTTCCACGATGACGTCCATGGCGCCGCCCGCGATGGCGCGTGCGCCGTCATCGGTGAACGTGGTGGCTGCGATCCGCGCCTCGTCCCAGCCGACCGTGCGGCAGGCCTCCCGGGCGCGGTCGCGGTCGATGTCGATGATCAGCGGCACTTCCAGTCCTGGCGTATGCGGCACTTGCGCCAGAAACATCGAGCCGAACTTGCCGGCGCCGATCAGCGCGACGCGGACCGGTTTGCCGGCGGCAGCGCGGACTTGGAGGAGGTGATGCAGGTTCATGGATGGGAATCCGGTGCGAGTAAACGGCCGCCATTCCGGGACACGCGTATCCGCGTTGGACCCGGAATCCAGAGATTATAGCGCGAGATTCCGGGTTCGCTCGCTGACGCGAGCGCCCCGGAATGACAGCGCTGCTCTACTCCGCCGCCTGCCGATGGGCCCGTGCCAGGCGCAGCAGCGCATCATCGTCGACGGTCTGGATCGGGGTAAAATCCCGATGCGCGATGTATTCCGGCCGCGTGGGGGTACGGATGTAGTTGGAAACCGCGTTCAGCGTCAGATAGACGATCTTGCGCGGATAGGGCGTGATGTTGCCGGCCGAGCCGTGCACCAGATTGCCGTGGAACATCAGCATGCCGCCGGCCTTGCCGGTGGGGGCGACGATGCCGCCATCCTTGACCAGCCGGGTCACGGTGTCCTCGTCCAGCGTCCACAGCGGATAGGAGGTGGTCTCGAGGTCATGCGAGGCCTTGAGGTCGCCGGCGGTCTGGCTTTTCGGCACCAGCATCAGGGGGCCGTTGATCGGCATCACCTCGTCGAGGAAGATCGCGATGTTCATCGCCCGCGGCTGCGGCATGCCGTCGTCGCGCTTCCAGGTGCCGTAGTCCTGGTGCCACTGCCAGACGTCACCGGTGAAGGCCGATTTGGCGTTGATCTTGTACTGGTGCATGTAAACCTTCTCGCCGAAGATCTGCTCCACCGGATCGATCATGCGCGGATGGGCGCCGAGCAGCCCGAATGCCTCGTTGTAGAGATGGGCGGCGAAGGCGGTGCGCGGCGCGCCGCTCTTCTCGCGCCACACCTCGGGGCGCTTGGTGTTATAGATGCCCTCCGCCTCGCGGGCCAGCAGCGCGACCTCTTCGGGACTGAACAATTCGGGCAGGAACAGCCAGCCCTCGCGGTTGAAATCGTCGATCTGTTGCTGGGTCAGTTTCATTGCGTTTCTCCCTTGGTTTTTGTTTGTCATTCCGGGGCGAGGCGATAGCCTTGCACCTGGAATCTCGAGCTTCCGGGTTCTCGCTTCGCGAGCCCCGGAATGACGGCGCTTTGCTACGCCGCCTTCTCCGTCGCGTTCAGTCTCTCTTCGGTCATCCGTCCGGCGCCGATCGCATGCGCCAGCGCGGCGCCTTCCGCGGCCTTCGCATTGCCGGACAGAATATGTGCGGCGATGGTTTCATGTTCGCTCCAGGCGCTCTGGCGATAATCCAGTTCGGCCAGCACCGTCGCCATCGAGCGGCGCATATGCGGCCATTGCGGCCCGATCATTTCCTCGATCGCGGGATTGCCGGAAAGCCGGTAGATGGCGCGGTGAAAGTCGACGTCGAGCGCGATCAGCCGCGCCAGCGGCGTCTTGCCGTCGACCCCGCGCCCGGCGCGCAGCGCGGTCTCCAGATCCGCGCGTGCCGCCGTGTCGGTCCTGGCGCGCCCGGCGGCGAGCCTTGCCGCCAGCGCATCGATGGCGCCGCGCACCTCGTAGAGCTGGCGAATCCGCACCGGATCGAGCTGGGTGACTTCAAAGCCCTTGCGGCCGCTCTCTGCCACCAGCCCTTGCCGGTGCAGCAGATGCAGCGCGTGGCTGACCGGCTGGCGCGAGACGCCGAGCTGCTCGGCGAGCTCGTTCTGCCGGATGCGGTGCCCCGGCGGCAGCGTGCGATCGACAATGCCGTCGAGAATACGCGCATAGACCTGGTCGATCAGATTCGGAGTCGGGTCGAGCGGGATCATTGGGTCGGGTCCGATATGGAATACGGAATTCCGTATTCGGAAATTTAGCGGGTGACCCCGACTCCGTCAAGGCAGGGTTGCTCAGCCCCCGATCCGTTTCCAGAACAACAGCGTCCCGCTCAAGCCGCCATGCGGCTTGAAGGCGTAGTCGGGAATTTCTCCGGCCAGGGTAAAGCCCAATTTCTCGTACAGCGTCGCCGCGCCGCCGTCGGTCGCGGTGTCCAGCACCAGCAGCGTCCGTTTTCGCTGCGCGGCCAGTTGTTCGGCCGTCCGCATCAAGGCCGTGGCTATGCCGCGGCCGCGATGACTGAGGCGGGTCATCATCTTGGCGATTTCGGCGCGGTGCGGCTGGTTGGGGGGACAATCCAGCAACAGGGTGACGGTGCCGGCGAGCACATCGCCGTCCCAGGCGCCGAGAATGATCCGCTCGTCGCGGCCGGCCGCCGCCAGCGCGTCGTCCCAGAAGGCATCGGCCGCTTCCGGCTGCAGCGGATGCATGAAACTGACCGATCCGCCGTGCGCGACCGTCTCGATCAGGATATCGCTCAGCATTCTCGCAATATCAGACGATGCATTCAGAGCGCTGATCTTGATCGCGGACATGATCTGACCCCTAAAAAGGCTTGGGCTTCGGCGGTTTGAGTTTGATTCGCACCATCGCGTCAGCTCCGTGCGAGCGCGACGAGATAAATGCACGAGGCCCCGGTTTCGTTGGCGAAGGTCGTCTCCGCGGGCGGGCCGAAACCGAGGCAGTCGCCGGCGGCCAGCACGCTGCGTTCGCCATTCTCGATGATGACGAGTTCGCCCGATTGCACCCAGACAGCCTGGCGGATCCGCGCGTAGGAGGAGGCCGGCAGCACGACGCTTTTGCCTGAGGGCATTTCGACCTGGATGATTTCGACGGGATGGTCGGGCCGGCCGAACACCTGCTTGCGCGAATAGCCCGTGGCGGGATCGCGCCACACCGGCTGGTTCGCGGCACGCGACAGCAGTGGCTGCGCACCCTCGCCCTCGGCGCGCACCAGCAGGCCCGCCAGCGTCAGGTCGAAGGCGCCGGCCAGCCGCACCAGGATCACCGCGGTGGGGCTCAATTCCTCACGTTCGATCTTGCTGATGGTGGCCTTGGAGACGCCGGATCGTTTGGCCAGTTCGGCCTGCGACCAGCCCCGGGCGTCCCGCTCCAGCCGCAGCCGGCGCGCGATCCTTGCTCCGGTATCGTCTCCTATAATAGACATTCGTCTCTTATAATTGATTAGCCTGAGCCCGGCAAGGTTTCGGGGCAGGTCGGGGTGCGATCAGTTCGCCGCCAGAAATTCCAACACGATCTCGCAATATTTCTGTGGCGCCTGCTCGAACATCGGATGCGTGGTGCCCGGAATCATCTCCGTCGTTGAGCCCGCCACATGCGCCGCCAGCGCACGCAGCACCAGCGGCAACGTCCCCCTGGTATTGCCGCCGCCGATAAACAAGGTCGGCGTCCTGATCGCCTCGGCATCGGCTTTGGAGAACGGCGGGCGGTTGTCGCGGACCTGGCCGATCAGCGTCATCGCGTTGTCGCGCAACAGCTGTTTCGGCGACGCCGGCAACCGGTTCCAGGCGCCGGGGCCTTCCAGCGAGTCAAGGAAATACGCCAGTCCGCCGTCGATATCGCCGCCCGCGATCTTTTCGGCCGATGCCGCGAACCGGGCCGCCAGCGGCGAGGGCCCGCCCTTGAAGGCGGGATCGAGCGTGGCGTCGAGTTCGCCGCCGGGTTCGGCGAGGATCAGCTTGCGCAACAAATCAGGCCGCCGCTGCGCGACCCGAAACGAAATGTGCCCGCCGCGGGAATGCCCCATCAGGTTGACCGGTTGGCTGTCGAGTTGCTCGATGAAGCCGATGACGTCGTCGACATGCTGCGCGATCGAATAGGTCTCGCCAACGCCGTCCCAATGCTCGGGAAAGAAGTGCCGCAGCGACACCGCGATCACGCGATGCCTCGTCGTCAGCGGGCCCAGCACCGCCGACCAGATCCGGAAATCGCACAGCGAGCCGTGCACGCAGACCAGCGGCGGTCCCCGGCCGACCTCGAGATAGGCCATGTCGTATCCGTTGACGCGAAGGGTCTGCATGGGGGACTCGCTATAGGCAGGGTTCAGACGTCATACGCGGGCTTGACCCGCGTATCCATCCAACTTCAGCAAAACGCATCTTTCAAAGAACATGGATCACCGGGTCAAGCCCGGTGATAACAAGCTTTTCTGTTGGACAGCGCTCGGTTCCCCCCGGAATCCGGGTGGATCGCAACAATCTCCAAGCCTATCTTCCGGGCCAGCCCCAAGCTCAGCCATGGAGCCACAGGATTGGAGCCAGCGATGACCGACCACTCTTTCGCACTATTCGATACATCGATCGGCCGTTGCGGCATCGTGTGGGGCGCGCGGGGGATCAACGGCGTGCAACTGCCGATGGGCAGCGAGGACAAGACCCGCACCCGGATTCGCCAGAGCCACGGCGATCTCGCCGAGGCGCCGCCGCCGGCCGGGGTGCAGCGCGCGATCGACGGCATCGTCGAACTGCTTGCGGGCAAGCCGAACGATCTCGCCGACGTCGTGCTCGATCTCGATGGCATTCCGGAGTTCAACCGCGGCGTCTACGACATCGCCCGCCGCATTCCGCCGGGCAAGACGCTGACCTATGGCGATATCGCCAGGAAACTCGGCGGCGTCGAACTGTCACGCGACGTCGGCCAGGCGCTCGGGCGCAACCCCTGTCCGATCGTGGTGCCCTGCCACCGCGTGCTCGCCGCCGGCGGCAAGCCCGGCGGATTTTCGGCCAATGGCGGCGTGGTAACGAAATTGAAAATGCTGGCGATCGAAGGCGCGGTCGTCAATCACACGCCGAGCCTGTTCGATTAGGGTTCGAAGGCCGAACAAGCTCGATACCACACCTCTCCCATCGGGAGAGGAGGCACCGAGCCTGCGGCGTGCCCAAATCCAAACTCGAAAATCTAGCCCACCGCCTCGCACGTAAATCCATTGCCCAGCCGGCGGATTTTCCCGGTTGAGGGCGATGGGAAATGCGCGGTACAGCACAGCGTGTCGGTGTCGCAATAACGCTCCAGGAAACCGCGCCGCGTCGCGGCCGCGACGGCCTGATCGACGTCGAACTTCGCCGACAGTTCCGGATAGCGCGTCTGCAGCGGCGAGTGCATCAGATCGCCGGAGAATACCGCGTCGTCCCTGCCGCGGCCGAAGGTGAACGCGACATGTCCCGGGGTGTGGCCCGGCGTCGGCAGGATCCGCGTGTGATCGCCGATCGCGTAATCGTCGCGCACGATCTCGGCCATTCCGGCTTCGACCACCGGCAACACGCTGTCGCCGAACGGGGGCACCGGCGTCTTTCCGTTCTGCTCGGTCCAGTATTCGAACTCGCTCTTGCCGAACACGTAGCGCGCGTTCGGAAAGGTCGGCACCCAGCGGCCGTTTTCCAGCCGCGTGTTCCAGCCGACGTGGTCGACATGCAGATGGGTGCACATCACGAAGTCGATGTCGCCGACGGCAAAACCGGCCGCCCCCAGCGCGCGCAGATAGGTGTCGTCGGTCTTCATGTTCCATTTCGGACGCAGCGGCCGCGGCTTGTCGTTGCCGATGCAGCTGTCGATCAGGATGGTGTGATGCGGCGTCTCCACAATGTAGGATTGGAAACACAGGATCAGCACGTCGCCGGCGTCGAGCGCGCCGGCCTGCTGCATCCAGGCCCGGTTTTCCGCCAGCCCCTCCGGCGTCAGCCCGGGCAGCATCTCCAGCGCCGGCAGGAAAGTGGTTTCCTGCTCGATCAGCCGGTGGATGGTGAGATCGCCGACGGTGAATTTGAGGGTCATGACGATTCCTGCCCGTTACGCCGGCGGCGGCACCGAGATCTTGACCGACTGCCGTTCCAGCATTCTCTCGTGGAAGGCGTCGAGCCTGGGATAGGTCTTGCGCCAGCCGCAATCGGCAAAGCGGAAGTCGGCATAGCCCAGCACGCAGACCAGCGCGATCTGCGCGATATCGAGCTGCGGCCGCGCCAGCATTTCGTCCTGCTGCTCGAACCGTGCCATGCCGTTCCAGGCGCGGGCCCAGTGATCGTCGGCCCATGCCTGCCAGCGTTGCGGCTCGGGCCGCACCATTTTCTCGTAGCGGCACAGCAGCATCGAATCGAGCATGCCCTGCAGCATGGAATGATCGCTCTTGACCTTCCATCGGATGTCGCCCGATGCCGGAACCAGCTTTCCGCCGCCGGCCAGTTCGTCGAGATACTCGACGATGACGTAGGAATCCAGAATGACGTCGCCATTGTCCAGGATCAGCACCGGCAGCTTCTTCAGCGGCGTGATGCGCGAATACTCGTCATTGGGCTGGCCCGGCACCACGGTGGCCGAGATGAATTCTATTCTATCGATCAGGCCGAGTTCGATCGCGGCAATCCGCACCTTGCGGGCAAAGGGCGAGGCCGGGGAGAAGGAGAGTTTCATTCTTTTGTTTCCTTGCGATGTTAAATTCTCCGTCATGGCCGGGCGTTTCCCGGCCGTCCACGTCTTGCTTGCGGCTCGTCTGTCAAAACGTGGATGCCCGGGTCAGGTCAAGTCCGGGCATGACGGGTTATCAGCCGGGCGGCCCACCTCACGCCGCAACGATTTCCTGGCGCTGCTCGCCCAATCCCTCGATGCCGAGCGTGACCACGTCGCCGACATTGAGGAATTTCGGCGGCTTCATGCCGGATCCAACGCCGGGCGGCGTGCCCGTGGTGATGATGTCGCCGGGCATCAGCGTCATGAATTCCGAGACGTAGGACACGATCTTGGCGACGCCGAAAACCATGGTCGCGGTCGAGCCGGTCTGGCAGCGCTTGCCGTTGACGTCGAGCCACATCGACAGCTTCTGCACGTCCGCGATCTCGTCCCTGGTAGCGACCCAGGGGCCGAGCGGGCCGAAGGTGTCGTGCGACTTGCCCTTGGTCCACTGGCCTAGGCGCTCGATCTGGAAATTGCGCTCGGAGACGTCGTTGCAGACGCAATAGCCGGCGACGTGGTTGAGCGCGTCGGCCTCGGTGACGTATTTGGCGCGGGTGCCGATGATGATGGCGATCTCCACTTCCCAGTCGAGCTTGGTCGAGCCGCGCGGCTTCTCCACGTTATCGTTGGGGCCGCACAGGCTGTTGATGGCCTTCATGAAGATGATGGGTTCGGCCGGGATCGGCATGCCCACCTCGGCGGCGTGGTCGGAGTAATTGAGGCCGATGGCGATGAATTTGGGCACCCCGCCGACCGGCGCCCCGATCCTCGGCTTGCCGTCGACGGCAGGCAGTTTTGCAGCATCGAGGGCAGCCAGTCTGGCGAGCGACGCCGGCGTATAGGCTTCGCCGTCGAGGTCCTTCAGATGGGCGGAGAGGTCGCGCAGTTGACCCGATTTATCGATCAGGCCGGGCTTTTCCTGGCCCTTGGCCCCGTAACGAACAAGCTTCATGTCTCACTCCCCTGTTGAAGGTCTTAAGTGCCTCGATGTTTCATGGAACAGCGGGCGGGCAAATTCAATGGCTGACTGGGCGCCGGCTTGCAGTCCAGGCTGCGATACGCCGGCGTCACGCGAGCGCCACGAATTTGAAGGCGTCGCCGTCGCGCCTGATATGGCCGGCATTGAAATGCCCGCCGATCACCAGTGTCGGCGTATCGGCGAAACGCGCGAACAATTCCTGCCGCGTCGCCGCCGATTGGACGGGATCGGAATCGGCGGTCGAGGACCAGTCGAGATGCGCCATCTGGCAGGGATGATGGGCGACGTCGCCGGTCAGCAGGACCTGTTCGCCCTCCGACCGGATCAGGATGCTCATATGCCCCGGGCTGTGGCCGGGCGTCGGGATCAGGGTGATCTCGTCGCCGAGCCTGGCGTCGCTGGCGACCAGGTCGGCGCGGCCGGCATCCGCGATCGGCTTTACGGAATCGTTGAAAACCGCGGCCTTGTCGCTGTCGTCGCTGTGGTCACGCCAGTGCTCGTACTCGGTCCGGCCGAACAGATAGCGTGCATTGGCGAATGTCGGCACCCATTGACCGTCGATCAGCCGCGTGTTCCAGCCGACATGGTCGACATGCAGATGCGTGCACAGCACGGTGTCGATGCTGTCGGGCGCAAAGCCCGCCGCCGTCATGGTTTCGAGAAAGGGGTCTTGCCGGTTATTCCAGGTCGGCACCTTGCGGCCCTCCTTGTCGTTGCCGAGCCCGGTATCGACCACGATCCGCCGCGACGGCGTCTCCACCACGAGCGAATGGATCGACATCTTGAGGCGGCCTTCCTCGGTCGCGAAATGCGGAATCAGCCAGGGCAGTTTCTGGATTTCCTCGTTGGTGGCGAGCGGCAGGATGAATCTCGTGCTGCCGACGGTCTCCAGCTCGACGATCTTCGTGATCTTGACCTTGCCGATCTTCCAATGCATCCGGCGTTCCCCGTTTTTTGTTCAAGTCTCTAACTTGCGCAATCCACCACGACCGTCCCCAGCTTGTCGCCCTTCTCCACCGCGAGGTGGGCCTGCGCTGTTTCCGACAGCGGGAACTGCGCCGCGATGTTGTGAAGGCGCTTCCCCGCCGCGAGCCATTTCGAAATGTCGGCCTGCGCCGCCGCCAGCAGCGGTTGCGGCAGCGCGAACAGCACCAGCGCGCGCAGCGTGATGCATCGCTCCATCAGCTCGCGCATCGGCACCACGGGGCTGCGATTGCCGTTGGTGGCGTAGACCGCGATGGTTGAATTCATCGCCATCAGCTTCAGCGTGGTGGCGATGTTGCCGCCGAAATCGACGTCGACCACGCGATCGACGCCGCGCCCTTCCGTAAACGCCATCGCCCTGGCGACCACGTCCTCGGTCTTGTAGTCGATCACGAGATCGGCGCCGGCCAGCCGGGCCTGCTCCGCCTTGAAAGCCGAACTGACCGTGGCGATCACACGCGCGCCGCCCCATTTTGCCAGCTGCACCGCATAATGGCCGACCGCGCCGGCGCCGCCGGTGACCAGAATGGTCTGGCCGGCGATCGGCCCGTCGCCGTACAGGCCGCACCATGCGGTCATACCGGGAATGCCGAGGGTGGCGCCGGCCGCAAACGAAACGTCGGCGGGCAGCGGCGTCACCAGATGCTCCGCGATCGCAATGTATTCGGCCGCGGTGCCGAAGGCGCGGCCGTTGCGCTGGCCATTGAACAGCCAGACCCGCTGCCCGACGCCGAGCCGGCTGACGCCGTCGCCGATTTGGTCGACGATCCCGGCGCCGTCGCTGTTGGGGATCACGCGGGGATATTCCAGCGCGCGATAGCTGCCGGCGCGGCGGCCGACATCGGCCGGGTTCACGCCGGAGGCTTCCAGCCGTATCCGGACTTCGCCCGGACCGGCCATCGGCGTCGGCATGTCGCCGAAGCTCAGCACCTCAGGTGCTGCGCCCGTGCGCTCATACCAGACAGCCTTCATCTACAGCGTGCCCGGGAAGGCGCCGCCGTCGAGCAGGAGATTCTGTCCGGTGATGAAACCGGCCTTGGCGCCGCACAGAAACGCGCAGGCCTGCCCGAATTCCTCGGGATCGCCGAACCGTCCGGCGGGATTGAGCTTGGCCCGCTCCGCCAGCAACTGGTCGACCGTGATGCCGCGCTTGTCGGCGTCGAGCTTGGCCACCGGGCCGCGCAGCCGGTCGGTGTCGAACGGTCCCGGCAACAGGCCGTTGATGGTGACGTTGTTGATCACGGTCTTGCGGGCGATGCCGGCGCAAAAGCCGGTGAGGCCGGCGCGGGCGCCGTTCGACAGTCCCAGCACCTCGATCGGCGCCTTCACCGCGGCCGAGGTGATGTTGACGATGCGGCCGAATTTGCGGGCCATCATGCCGTCGACCGTCGCCTTGATCAGCTCGATCGGGGTCAACATGTTGGCGTCGATCGCCTTGATCCAGTCGTCGCGGGTCCAGTCGCGGAAATTGCCGGGCGGCGGGCCGCCGGCATTGTTGATCAGGATATCCGGATCCGGACAGGCCTTCAGCGCGGCCGCACGTCCCTCAGGCGTGGTGATGTCACCCACCACTTCGGTCACGGTGACGCCGGGGTTGGCCTTGCGGATTTCGTCGGCGGTCTTCTTCAGCGCCTCGGCGCCGCGCGCGGTCAGCGTCACATGCACGCCCTCGTTGGCGAGCGCGATGGCGCAGGCACGGCCGAGGCCCTTGCTCGATGCGCACACGATGGCGCGGCGGCCTTTGATTCCAAGATCCATTTACTTTCTCCCTGTGGACCGGGTTCGATCCCTGCTTGTCTTATTCTCTTGCGAAATCGTCATGCGGTTGTCCAGCCACGCGCGCCGCAAGCCATTTTCCGTGTCGCGCACAATATGAAACGGATCGCTGCACCGCAACCTGTATCGGGAAATCAGATTCGGGTTGACGCTCTCTTTTCGCGCGTCCACCATTCCCGTCAAGCAACAAGAACGACAGATACCATGGGGAGGGCGCATGCCGGGATTTCTTGCAAAGTATCTGCTGTGTGCCGGCTTTGCGCTGGCAGCCGGCAGCGCGTCGGCTCAAACCAAGCTGAGCTACGGCTCCTACCTGCCGCCGACCCATGTCAATAACACGGTCGGCATCGATCCGATGATCAAGCGATTTGAGACGGAAAGCGGCGGCAAGCTGACCGTCGAGACCTTTCCGGGCGGTTCGGTCGCCAAGGCGACCGCGGCGGTCGACTCGATCCGCGACGGCATCGTCACCGCCGGCATGGTCGTCGACACCTATGTTCCGAAGCAGCTGCCGCACAGCTTCCTGATCACCGAACTGGGGCTGCTGGGCCGCAACAGCGTGGTGATGTCCGGGGCCACCAACGAGTTCAATCTTGTCGCCTGCAAGGAGTGTCTCGCCGACCAGAAGAGGAGCGGCATCATCTCGATGGCGCACTATTCGACCGCGCCATACACGCTGATGTGCAAGGCCGATCTGCGGTCGATCGCGGATTTCCAAGGCAAGAAGATCCGTTCGGCCGGCGCATACTCGATCATGTTCAAGTCGTTCGGCATGGTGCCGGTGAACGTCACCAGCGACGAGACCTACGAGGCCATGCAGCGCGGTCAGGTCGACTGCACCATGGGCGCGGATTCCTGGCTGAAATCCTACACGCTGTGGGACGTCGCCAAGAACGTGCTCGCCACCACCATCGGCACCTATCACGGCGGCCTGCTGTGGGGCATGAATGCCGACGCCTGGGCCAAGCTGCCGGCCGATCAGAAGGCGATTCTCAAGCAGAACATGCCGATCCTCGCGGCCGATGTCACCTTCGGCTATCTGAAGGAGAGCCGCGACGTCCACGCGGCTGCCGGCGAGAAGGGCGTCAAGTTCAACCCGCCCGACGCGACCTGGACCAGTGCGTATGAAGAATATCTCAAGAACGAGATCGCGCGGGTCAAGGCAGAAGGCAAGAAGCGAGGCGTGCCGAACGCCGACGAACTGGTCGATCGATACCTCGGGCTGATGAAGAAGTGGGAAAAGATCGACGCCGAGGAGATCAAGGGCGACAAGCAGAAGTTCGTTGACGCCCTTAACCGCGAGGTATTCAGCAAGGTTTCGTGGTGACCGCAGCTCCGGGAGGCCCTGTCGGCCGCAACGAACCCGCGGTGTCGGTCGCGCGGGTGTTGTCGCTGCTGGCAGATGTCTTTCTCTGGGCCGGGGCCGTCTCCGTGCTGGCGATGATGCTGCACGTCACGGCCGACGTTCTCATGAAGGTGGCGCTGAATCAGCCGATCATGGGCACGCTGGAGATCGTTTCCTTCGTCTACATGGTCGGCTGCACCTTTCTTCCGCTGGCCCACGTTCAGCTGTCGCGCACGCTGATCATCGTCGAGGTCTTTACCCAGAACCTGGCGCCGGAAAAGAATCTCCGTTTCGACATCGGCGCCGCGGTATTGACCGTCGCCTACCTGGCGCTGCTGGCGGTCATGGGGGCGGTGGTCGCGGTGGCGAAAACCGGGATCGGCGAAGCCCAGGATGCGACCTATTTCGACCTGCCGGTGTGGCCGATGCGCTGGGTGTTCTGCATTTCCTGCGGGCTGGCAGCGCTGATCGCGCTCTATCAGCTGATCGACGACTTCCGGCTGGCCCGTTTCGGCCGGCGGTTCGACGGATCGACCAGCATCAAGCTTGGCGATCATCCGATCTGAGGAACGGCTTCCATGAGTTCGATTCAGCTCGCGTTCCTGTGCCTTTCCGGCATGATCGTCCTGATGGCCCTGCGGGTGCCGATCGCCGTGGCGCTCGGCGTCACCTCGTTCGTCGGCATCTGGGCGCTGCGCGGTCTCGATACCGCGCTGAAACTGTCGGGCTCGACGCCGTTCGAATTTGCCGCGAGCTGGAATCTTTCGGCGATACCGATGTTCCTTTTGATGGGTTCGATCGCCTATCGCTGCGGGCTGACGACCTCGCTGTTCGATGCGGCTCGCCTGTGGCTCTCGCGGTTGCCGGGCGGGCTTGCGGTCGCGGCGAATTTCGCCGCCGCGCTGTTTGCCGCGGCTTCGGGCTCATCGGTCGCTACCGCGGCCGCGATGGGCCGGCTCGCCATTCCGGAAATGCTGCGTTACCGCTACGATCCGGCGCTCGCGACCGCGACGGTGGCCGCGGCCGGAACGCTGGGATCGATGATACCGCCCAGCATCGGTTTCGTGATCTTCGGCTGGTACACCGAAACTCCGATCGGCAAGTTGCTGATGGCCGGCGTTTTTCCCGGCCTGCTCAATGCGGTCCTGTTCGCGGTGTTCATCATCGGCTGGTGCACGCTGAAACCCCAGGCCGCACCGCCGCCGGATTATCATCCAACCCTGAAGGAGAAGCTGGCGATCCTGCTCGAGGTCTGGCCGGTCCCGGCACTGATCGTTTGCGTGATGGGCGGCATCTACAGCGGTCTGACGACGGCGACGGAGGCCGCGGCCTTCGGGGCCTTCAGCGCACTGGTCATTGCGCTGCTGCGCGGCGGCGTCACATGGCCGACCTTCAGGGACAGCCTGGTCGACTCGCTTCAATCGGCGGCATCGATCTTTCTGATCGCGGTCAGCGCGGTGCTGCTGACCCGGTTTCTCGCCATCGCAGGGCTGCCGCAGTTCATGGGTGGCCTGGTGAAGACGATGGATCTTGGCCCCTATGGCGTGATCGCCTTCATGACGGTCATCTATCTCATTCTCGGCGCCTTCCTCGATCCGATCGGGATCATGCTGATCACGCTCCCGATCCTGCTGCCGATGTGGAAGGCGGTCGGGCTCGACCTGATCTGGATGGGCGTGCTGGTGGTGATGCTGCTGGAGATAGGGCTGCTGACACCGCCGGTCGGGCTCAACGCCTTTGTCATCAAGACCGTGGTCGGCGACCGCGTGTCGCTGACAACGATCTTCCGCGGCCTGATCGGCTTTATTGTCGTCGATCTGATCCTGGTGGTGTTGCTGGTCGCATTTCCGCAGATCAGCCTCTATCTGCCGAGCCTGCTGGAATAGCGCGGCCTCGAGCCTCCGGCCGCGGCAAACGTCGGGCGGGAGCTAACGGGCCGGCGATCCGCGCCATGCTATATCCGCCGGTCTTTCTTCAGCCGGTCGATATGGGCCGTCACATCCGGCGGCAGGGACTTGAAGCCCTTTTGCCCGGCGATCGACAACAGCGGCCGCAGATGCGAGCCGGTCAGGAACGCCGGTTGACGGCCGGGCGGCACCAGTTGATCGAAGACCAGCACCAGCGTGACGGCGACGAGGCCGACACGCACCGCTCCCAGCGCCGCACCGGCGAGCCGGTCGAAGATACCGGTTTCGGGGCCGATGGCATCGTCCAGCGCCATGCGCATCAGTTTTCCCAGCACCATGCCGGCGACCAGGAAGATCGCGAAGAACAGCAGCGAATTCTGCGTCCATGGCGAATCGAGCTTGCCTGCGACAGCGGGAGAAAGCATCGGCATCGCCCAGAGCGCGATTGGCATCGCGAACAGATAGGCCAGGATCGTCACCGCGCTGCGCAGCAGCCCGGCGTTGAAGCCGGTGACAACAGCGACCATCAATCCGACATAGACGACCGCATCGAAGCTGTTCATGGACGATGATTTCCAGCTGGTTCGAACGATCCGGCGTTCGCCGGGTTGGTCAACGAAACGGGTTTGCGATCGCTAAATTCGTCTGTATCAATGCGCGCGCACCTTCCCGGGGGACTTCGCCGAAGAACACGTCAAGGAACACGTCATGGCCGGTCTATTCGACGTCAGTAAAGAAATCATTCTGGTCACCGGCGCCAGCCAGGGGCTGGGCCGGCAGTTCGCCCGCGTGCTGTCGGCACATGGCGCCGCGGTGGTGCTGGCGGCGCGCCAGACCGCCAAGCTGAAGGGCCTGGAGGATGAGATCCGCGCCAAGGGCGGCCGCGCCGTCGCGGTGCAGATGGACGTCACCGATACCGCCTCGATCGCGGGCGCGATCGACAGCGCCGAAACCGCGCTCGGCCCGGTCAGCGTGCTCATCAACAATGCCGGCATCGCCATCGAGAAGCTCGCGGTCGACCAGACCGAGGCGGACTGGGACGCCGTCATCAATGCCAATCTGAAGGGCGCCTATTTCACGGCGACCGAACTGGCGCGGCGGATGATCGCGCGCCGGCAGGAGGGCAACATCGTCAACGTCGCCTCGGTGCTCGGCTTCGGCGTGATGAAGTTCCTGTCGCCCTATACCATCTCCAAGGCGGGGATCATCCAGGCCACCAGATCGATGGCGCTGGAACTGGCCGGCAACCGCATCCGCGTCAACGCGCTGGCGCCGGGCTATATCGACACCGAGATGAACCACGATTTCTGGTCGACACCATCAGGCGAGAAACTGGCAAAACGGATTCCGCAGCGCCGGATCGGCGCCGAATCCGATCTCGACGGCGCGATCATGCTGCTGGCGTCGAATGCCTCGCGCTACATGACCGGCAGCGTGGTGACGGTGGATGGCGGATTTCTGCTGACGTGACGACGAGTCCGTAGGGTGGGCAAAGGCGCGCTCTTGCGCCGTGCCCACCATCTTTGCCAACGTGAAATCAATTGGTGGGCACGGCGCAAGAGCGCCTTTGCCCACCCTACGAAATCGCGTTCACGCCCGCATCTCCGCCCTGATCATGTCGGCGGCCTTCTCGCCGATCATGATGGTCGGCGCGTTGGTGTTGCCGCCGATCAGGGTCGGCATCACGGAGGCGTCGACGACGCGCAGGCCTTGCATGCCGTGCACCTTCAATCTGGCATCGACCACGGCCATCGGATCGCTGCCCATCCTGGCGGTGCCGACCGGATGGTAGACGGTGTCGACGCGCTGCCGCAGCAGCCCGCGGATCTGGTCGTCGGTCTCGACGCCTTCGGTGAACATGTCCTTTTTCTGCAGGGCGCGCAGCGCCGGCGTCTCCAACAGCCGTCGCGTCACCTTGAAGCCCGCGACCATGGCTTCGAGGTCGGCGGCTTCGCCGAGAAAATTCGGATCGATCAGCGGCGGGGCCAGCGGGTCGGCACTGCCGAGCGCGACGCTGCCGCGGCTCTTCGGCCGCAGCAGGCAGACGTGCAGCGAAAAACCGGTGCCGTTGTGGCGCTTGCGGCCGTGGTCGTCGGCCATCGCCATGCCGAAATGCAGCTGGATGTCGGGCACGTCGAGGTCGGGGCTGGTTTTCAGGAAACCGCCGCATTCGGCGAAATTCGATGTCATCGGCCCGCGGCGCTCGCGGCGGTATTGACGGATCGCGCGCAGCAGCCGCGGCATGCCCTTGACCGAGATGCCGGCGAAGTTCGGGTTGTCCGACATGTAGCCGAACACGAAATCCGGATGGTCCTGCAGGTTCTGCCCGACGCCGGGCAGATGATGCACGCCGGCGATCCCATGCCTGCCGAGCGCCGCGCCGTCGCCGACGCCCGACAGCATCAGCAGTTGCGGGGTCTGGAACGCGCCGGCGGCGACGATCACCTCGCGCCGCGCGCGGATCTGCTTCAGTTGCTTGCCCTGGCGGTATTCGACGCCGACCGCGCGCTTGCCCTCGAACAGGATGCGGGTGGCGTGCGAGCGGATCTCGACGCGCAGATTGGCGCGGTTGCCCATATGCGGATGCAGGTAGGCCCGCGCCGCACTCCAGCGTTCACCGTTCTTCTGCGTCAGCTGGTAGACCCCGAGGCCTTCATGATCCTCGGCATTGAAGTCCTCGCGGATCCGGAACTGGCCTTCGCGCGCGCCCTGCAGGAAGATCTGCTGCACCGGGTTGTCGGTGCGCAATTTGTTGACCGCCAGGGGTCCGCCCTTGCCGTGATACTCGCCGTCGAAATCGGCATTGTCTTCCGAGCGCTTGAAATAGGGCAGCACGTCGTCGAACGACCAGCCGGGATTGCCGAGCGCGGCCCATCGGTCGTAGTCGCTGCGATGGCCGCGGATATAGACCATGGCATTGATCGCGGAGGAGCCGCCGAGCCCCTTGCCGCGCGGCTGATAGCCGATCCGGCCGTTGAGGCCCGCCTGCGGCACGGTGTTGAAGGCCCAGTTGTTGACCTTGCCGGCGACCATCAGCACCAGCGCGAACGGCGTGGTCACCACCCAATTGTCGTTCCTGCCGCCGGCGTCCAGCACCGCCACCGAGGTGCCCGGATCCTCGGAGAGCCTTCCTGCCACCGCGCAGCCGCCGGAGCCGCCGCCCACCACCACGAAATCGAATGTATCGGTCACGCGTATTCCCCCCGCAGTTTTGTGTTCTTTTGTTCGTCATTCCGGGATGGTCCGAAGGACCAGACCCGGAATCTCGAGATTCCGGGTTCGCTCGCTTTGCTCGCGCCCCGGAATGACGACGTCGAATATTACGACATGAATCGCAGCAGTTTTTCCAGCCGCGCGATTTTGCCGCCATAGGGCGGATAGAGATCGGCGAGGCGGTTGAACCGAGAGCGATAGAACACCGGCTTCAGCTTGCTCATGGTGTCGAAACCCCATGCGCCGTGATAGGCGCCGGTGCCGGACGCGCCGACGCCGCCCATCGGCTGGTACATCTGGGCAAAGTGAAACAGGCAGTCGTTGACGGTGACGCCGCCGGAGACGGTGCGCTCCAGCACCTCGTCGCGCGCCGCCTCGTCCTTGCCGAACCAGTACAGCGCCAGCGGCCGGTCGTGCCTGTTGATATAGGCCACCGGTTCGCCCGGCTCCCGGTAGCCCATGATCGGCAGCAGCGGCCCGAAAATTTCCTCCTGCATGATCGCCATCTCGGGCGTCGCGCCGACCACGATGGTCGGCGGAAACTTGCGCTTCGATTTCCAGGCGGGATCGTGCGGGCTTGTCGGTTGCATGATCGCCGCGCCCCGGGCGGCGGCGTCCGTCACCAGGCCTTCCAGCCGGGCGTAATGCCGGTCCGAGACGATCGAGGTGTAGTCCTCATTGGCGGGGTCGGTGCCGAACATCCGCTGCATGCTGGCCTGCACCTGGTCCGCGAATGCCTGCACGGAGGCTTCCGGCACCAGCGCATAGTCGGGCGCGATGCAGGTCTGGCCGGCGTTGAGCAATTTTCCGTAGGCGATGCGCTCGGCGGCCTCGGCGATATCGGCGGAGCGGTCGACGATGGCGGGCGATTTGCCGCCGAGCTCGAGCGTCACCGGCGTGAGGTTGCGCCCGGCGGCTTCCGCGACCAGGCGGCCGACGCGCGTGGAGCCGGTGAACACCAGATGGTCGAACGGCAGCGACGCGAACGCCTTCGATATCTCCTCCTCGATGCCGGTGACGAGCATTTCCCCGGCGTCGAATTTGGCGGATATCACTTCCTGCAGCAGCGCGGAGAACCGCGGCACCAGTTCGCTCGGCTTGATCATCACCCGGTTGCCGGCGGCCAGTGCCGCCACCGCCGGCGCCAGCGTCAGCTGCAGCGGATAATTCCACGGCGCGATGATGCCGACCACGCCGAGCGGCTGCGGCATCAGCCGGTTTTTCGCCGGAAAGAACTGCAGCGACGTCGCCACCCGCTTCGGCGCCATCCATTGCCCGAGGGATTTGCTGGCGTGCCTGATCTCGCCGAGCACCAGCATGGTCTCGGCGATCGTGGTCTCGACCGTGCTGCGATGGCCGAAATCCGCCGAGATCGCCTGCTCGAAGCGGGTCTCGTTGTCCGAGACCGCCGTGCGCAGCCGCGCCAGCCGGTCCAGCCGCTCGGCGAGAGTGGGCGGCGGCGTCGTCCGGGTCAGCTCGAACAGGCGGTGAAAGGCGTCCTCCAGGGCATGTTGCCCCGGGCTCTTGAGTGGCTGGTCCATGGGTTTATTCCCTCGGGTTCCCGGCCCGGAAGCTGGGCTTTTGCGCAGTTTCTGGCAAGTGCGCCGTCGGCGCGCTGATTTGGCGCAATAAACCGGCGTTTCGACCGTCATAAAAAGCTCAAAACATCGCCCACGGGCCTTTCCAAAGCCGGCGTGCGTTGGTACATACCGCACGCACCCGATGGCAACGCCTGCGGGCAGCCTTCTCAGGAAGCCTCCGGACCAGATCGATCGGCGCCCCCGGGCGTTGGCCAAATCCGTTCCGGTATGGTTTTTGGCAAGGCGTGCAACGGTTTATCGCGGGGTGGAGCAGCCCGGTAGCTCGTCAGGCTCATAACCTGAAGGTCATAGGTTCAAATCCTATCCCCGCAACCAAGATTTGATAGCAATATCAGTGAATTAGCCCGCCTCTGGCGGGCTTTTTCATGTGTGCGGTTGCTTCGCAGACCTGGCACTTTTCCTAGGTCGCGCTGGAGCCTCTCCTTCATGACAGGGTGAAGGCGGCCGGCCAAGGCGCTGTTCCTGGCAACGAGATCGGCTGCAAGGTCGGAAAGGCGCCGGCGACGCCTTCAGAACGCGATCCTGATGCCGCCCTTGCCGGTCAGCGTCCGGCTGGAATCGGTCATCGCGGTGTACTCCGCCGCGCCGAACAGCGAGACGCCGGAGGCGTGGCGCCAGTCGAAGCCGCCGCCGGC
>NZ_JAUYQU010000101.1 GCF_030697065.1 Bradyrhizobium sp. | reverse complement strand
TCCCGCCCTGCGATCCCTTGCGCGCCCGACGCTGTCGCGTCCATCGCATCCCGCCGCGCGTTCGTGACGTGCGCACGCCCCTCGTTCGGGCGGGACGGGCGAGTCTCTAAAGGTGATTTGCCCGACGTGTTAAGGGAAATATTTTTGTTTTCGGGGCTTGACTTTTAATTCTGATAATCGGAAGTGATTTGCCCGTCGGGTGGCGGCGCTGCCTTGTTTCAGGCGACCGCGCCTTGCCCGGCAGCTAACCCGGGCACCCGATCCACTCACCCGACGTATCGTCTTCGAGCGTCGCCACCGCGGCGGCGCGCCGGGTCAGCACCGCGCGCTGGTTGATGTAGCCCTTGTCGGTGATCTCGCCGCCGTCGACCGAGGCGGGCTCCGCCAGCAGCAGCGCACGGGTGGCATGGGTCGAGGAGCCGCCGCCACCTTGCGTCTTCAACTTCGCAAGCCCCGCCGCGATCGCGGCGCGCACGTTCGGGTGGCCGATCACGTCGTTCGCATCGGCGCCGTCAGGCAGACCCGCCTGCGCGCGGCACGCCGCGATGTTGGGAAAGACCAGGAAGCGGGCGTGATCGCCGCCGTGCCCGGTCACCACGATGTCCTGCGCCAGCGGCGAAAGCGCTGATATCCCGGCGACACGCAAGGTGCCGACACTGACCCAGGTGCCGGAGTTGAGCTTGAAATCCTCGGCGACGCGGCCGTCGAAAAACAGCCCGAGCTCCGGCCGGTCCGGATCGGCAAACGTCACGGCGTCGCCGATCCGGTAAAAGCCTTCGGCGTCGAACGCCTGGGCGGTGAGTTCCGGCGCTTTCCAGTAGCCGGGCGTGACATTGGGGCCGCGCACGCGCACCTCGAGCTTGTCGCCCGAACCCACCAGTTTCAGTTCGGTGCCGGGGATCGGCACGCCGATATTGCCGGAGCGCTGCGCCTGGAAATGACAGTCGGTGGCAAGCGGCGAGGTTTCGGTGGAGCCCCAGGCCGACACCATCGGCAACGCCCGGCCAACCGTTTTGATCGACAGATCCTCCATCGCGTCCCACAGATTCTGCGGCAGCGCCGCGCCGGCATAGAACGCGAATTTCACCTCGCCGAAGAAACGGCGGCGCAGCTCGTCATCCTGGCGCAAGGCCGCGATCAACATGTCGAAGCCGCGCGGCACGTTGAAATAGATCGTCGGCATCACGCTGCGCAGGTTGGCCAGCGACGTCGCGAACAGGCCCGGCGCCGGCTTGCCGCCATCGATATAAAGCGTGCCGCCATTGCGCAGCACCAGGTTGAAATTGTGGTTGGCGCCGAAAGTGTGGCTCCACGGCAGCCAGTCCAGGATCACCAGATCGCCGCCGGCGTCTTGCAGGAATGACCAGGTCTGCGCCTTGGCCTGCTGGCTCGAGGTCAGCATGCGCTGGGTGTTGATGACGGCCTTCGGGGTGCCGGTCGAACCCGAGGTGAACAGGAATTTGGCGATGGTGTCCGGCCCGACCGCGGCAAAGGCTTTTGCCACGGCATCGCTTTCGGGGGCGGCGGCGATCTGGCGAAATGGAATGGCGTCGCCGCCGTCAGCGTCGCCCGCCACGATCACAGCGGTGTGCAGCGGCCGGATCGCCGCCAGCGCCGCCGCGAACGGTTTCGTGGCGGACAGATAGATCGCGCCGGGATCGAGCAGGGCGATCATGCTTTTCAGCTTGTCGAAGTCCTTCGAAACCAGCGAATAGGCCGGCGAGATCGCCGCCGCCGGCACGCCAACATGCATGGCCGCCAGCGCGAACAAGGCATGGTCGATGCTGTTGTCGGAGAGAATGACGAGCGGACGCTGCGCGCTCAGGCCCTCCGCCAGGATCCAGCCGGCCGCGGCGCGCACTTGCCGCAGCGCATCGCCGTAGGTGACCGTCGTCCACGGCGCGTCGGCATTGGCGCGCTCGGCGAGAAAGACCTTCGCCGGCGCCTCCCGCGCCCACTGCTCCAGCCAGTCGCCGACGCAGCGGGCGGCCGGCTGCAGCGGCGCGGTCGACTTCACGATGATGCAGCCGTCGGTTCGGCGATCGGCCACGATCTCAGGCGCTGCGAACAGCGTGCGCGAACTTTCGCGACGGACGGCGGCTGGTGTCATCGGTTTCCCCGGAAGCGCCCTCTTGATCGGGGCTGGCATTTTGCTCTACGCGAAAATCGCACGCCCCGGCAAGATGCCGCGGCGCGCGCTCTATTTGGCCGCGGCCTGCGCGCCTACGCGCTGCTCGACCTGCCGCTTGATGTTGTTCAGGCCGATCTGCGCCTCTTCGTCCACGCGCTGGATCTGCTCGGCGCTGGCGGCCGAGGGGCGGCTTGGGTTGGTGAGGTGTCGTGTGTATCGGGTGGCGGCGCCGACCCGCTCGAAGGTGTAGCGGACGATGATCGGCCCGATGAAATCGGTCTCGGCCCGCACGGTCCAGGCGTTCGGGCGGTCGCTCTCGGTCACTTTCCAGTCCAGCACCACCTCGCCGCGGCGGATATGCCATTGCTCGCGAAAGCCTTCGCCGGCATCCAGCGCACGATCTGCGCTGTCGATGTGGTGCGACGCGGCCAGCCATTCCGGCCAGGAATTCGGATTGCAGACGTAGTCGTAGACCGCCTCCGGCGGGGCATCGATCAGGATATCGTGGCGGCGTTCGAACGAATGCGACATCGGCTACTCCGGTTCAGGCCAAAACCCTGCGATCAGGCTAAACGATCGCAGCCGCACATCGCAAATCGCGCTGCTCATAAAATATGCAAAGGCGTTCTTGGAAGCAGCCCCCGGAGGCCGCCCACGCTCGCGAAGCCGGCGCAAGCCGCTGGTGAACCACGGAAAATTGCGAAGCACGGCGCCCCGCACGCGCTGTACACAATGGCACACTGCTTGCTTCGATCAGGGAGCCGTTCCCGGCGCCTGGAGCGCAGTCAGCCATGGCAATATACGCAACCACCAGCCTGCTCGCTGCGGAGCCGCAGCCGATCGAACTCGACTGGACCGCGACGGCGCTGGTCATCATCGACATGCAGCGCGACTTCCTCGAACCCGGCGGCTTCGGCGAAACCCTTGGCAACGACGTCTCCCGACTGGCGCGTGCGGTCGCCCCTTGCGCCAGCGTGCTCGCCGCCGCGCGGGCCGCGGGAGTTCTGGTGGTGCATACCCGCGAGGGACATCTGCCCGATCTTTCCGACGCGCCGCCGGCCAAGATCGAACGCGGCGCGCCAAGCAAGCGGATCGGCGATCCCGGGCCGATGGGACGGATACTGATCCGCGGCGAGGCCGGCCATGACATCATTCCCGAACTCTATCCGCTCGACGACGAGATCGTGATCGACAAGCCCGGCAAGGGCGCGTTCTACGCCACCGGGTTCGGCGATGTCCTGAAGAATTACGGCATCGCCAATCTGCTGGTGTGCGGCGTCACCACCGAGGTCTGCGTCAACACCACGGTGCGCGAGGCCAACGACCGCGGCTACCGCTGCGTCGTGCTGGCGGACTGCTGCGCCTCCTATTTTCCGGAATTCCACCAGATGGGCCTGCAGATGATCAAGGCCCAGGGCGGCATCTTCGGCTGGGTCAGTTCGTCCGCCGCGGTGCTCGCGGCCATGACAGCGGAGACTTTGACAACGGAGACTTCCAACCAGCGGCTATCGGGGGCATCGCAATGAGCACGACCGTGACGGCGAGCAAGGGCGACTTCAAACCTGCATTGTGGACGCCGGGCGACTGGAACGCGCTGTTCGGCTTCGGCACCAACATCCTCGTCAACATGCTGGTGCTGACCGGGCTGCTGCGCTTCGTGCTGAAGATGCCGGACTCGCTGGTGTTCGGCCGCATCCTGCCGGCGCTCGGCCTGATGATGTGCCTCTCGACCTTCTACTACGCCTGGCTGGCCTACCGGCTGGCGCAGAAGACCGGGCGCAGCGATGTCTGCGCGCTGCCGTCCGGCGTCAGCGTGCCGCACATGTTCATCGTCACCTTCGTGGTCATGCTGCCGATCAGCCTGAAAACCGGCGATCCGATCAAGGGCTGGTCCGCCGGGCTGGTCTGGGTGTTCTTCCAGAGTTTTATTCTCATGATCGGCGGCTTCATCGCGCCCTACATCAGGAGAATTACACCGCGCGCGGCGCTGCTCGGCACGCTGGCCGGCGTCTCCGTCACCTTCATCTCGATGCGCCCGGCGCTGGAGATGTACATGACGCCGCAGATCGGCCTCGTCTGCTTCGCCATCATCCTGGCAAGCTGGTTCGGCGGCGTCCGGTATCCGAAGGCGATCCCGGCCGGGCTGGTGGCGATCGCCGCCGGCATGCTGATCGCATGGGGCTCCAACCTGTTCGGGCTCGGCCTCGGCGGCCTCAGTCTCAAGGGCCTCGGCGACGCCTTCTCCAATTTCGGCTTCTCGGTGCCGCTGCCGGCATTCGGCCTGGTGTTTTCCGGCTTCGAATTCCTCGGCATCATCCTGGTGACGGCGATCCCGTTCGGCATCTACGATCTGGTCGAGGCCATGGACAACGTCGAAAGCGCCGAGGCCGCGGGCGACGAATATCCGACCACGCGGGTGCTGACCGCCGACGGCGTCGTCAGCCTGATCGGCTGCCTGATGGGCAATCCCTTCATCAACGCGGTCTATATCGGCCACCCCGGCTGGAAGGCGATGGGCGGGCGGATCGGTTACTCGGCGGCAACCGGCATCATGGTGGTGGTGCTGAGCTGGTTCGGCATCATCTCGGTGTTGCTGGCGCTGGTGCCTGTGGTCGCGATCTCGCCGATCCTGCTCTATATCGGCATGCTGATCGGCGCGCAGGCATTCCAGACCACGCCGATGAAACATGCCCCCGCGGTGGTGCTGGCGCTGACGCCGCACCTGGCGGCCTGGGCCAAGCTGCAGATCGACACCATGCTGGGATCGACCCTTACCGCCGCGCAGG
This sequence comes from Bradyrhizobium sp., assembly GCF_030697065.1. GTDB lineage: Bacteria > Pseudomonadota > Alphaproteobacteria > Rhizobiales > Xanthobacteraceae > Bradyrhizobium. Next base: position 4,114 of record NZ_JAUYQU010000101.1, on the reverse strand, counting down.
CAGTGGGCGGTCTCGCCGCCGACAAGGTCGATGCGGTCAAATCAGCCGCGATCGCCGCATTGCCGCAGCAGGGCGTACTTTATCACGGGCTGGAAGTGATGGGCGGCGGCGCCATCCTCACCGGCCTCGTGCTCGGCGCCATCGGCGTGTTCGTGATCGAGCGCGACTTCGTCAAGGCCGCGGCCTTTTCGCTGTCGGGCGCGGTACTGACCTATTTCGGCTTCATGCATGGCGAAGCCGTTGGTATCGGCGGCGGTTTGGGGGTAACTCCGGGCGTCGCGCTGGCCTATGCCGTGGTAGCTGCGGTATTCTATGCGCTGGCGAAAACAGGCCCTGCTTCCCTTCCCGTTTCGCATCCGGAGACGCCCCTTGCCGCACCCGCTGAATGAGTCCGTGTCCGATCGGGGCCGCGCGTGAGCGAAACCATCGCCGAAATCGTCGCCGCCCATCGCGCCGGCACGATGACACCCGCGCAGACCGTCGCCCGCGCCTTTCGGCGGATTCGCGATCATAACGATCCCGCCGTCTTCATCAGCCTGCGCGACGAGGCGGATGCGCTGGCCGAAGCCGAGGCGCTGTCGAAAACGGATTCCGCACATCTTCCGCTGTTCGGCGTGCCGGTGGCGGTGAAGGACAATATCGACGCCGCCGGCCTGCCGACCACCGCCGCCTGCCCGGCCTTTTCCTATCTGCCGGCGCACGATTCAACGGCGGTCGCAAAACTGCGCGCGGCCGGCGCCATCGTCATCGGCAAGACCAATCTCGACCAGTTCGCCACCGGGCTGGTCGGGGTTCGCTCGCCCTACGGCATCCCGAACAACCCGATGCGCGCCGACCTCGTTCCGGGCGGATCGAGTTCGGGTTCGGCCGTGGCGGTGTCGGCGGGGCTGGTGCCGCTGGCGCTCGGCACCGACACCGCGGGAAGCGGCCGGGTGCCCGCGATGCTCAACAATATCGTCGGGCTGAAGCCGAGCCTCGGGCTGATCTCCACCTCCGGCATGGTGCCGGCCTGCCGCACGCTGGACTGCGTCTCGATCTTTGCGCTCAACGTCGACGACGCGATGACGGCGCTGGCCGCGATGTCCGGACCTAACGCCGCCGATCCCTATTCGCGCAGCCGGCCGCTCGCGGCCATCTCCGGGTTTCCGGCAGGCCTCCGGCTCGGCGTGCCGCGCGACGGCCAGCTGATCTTCTTCGGCGACAAGGCTTCCGAACAGGCCTATGGCGACGCCCTGAAGCGCTGGACCGCGCTCGGCGCCACCCTGGTCGAGTTCGACCTTGAGCCGTTCTATGAAACCGCGCGGCTGCTCTATGAGGGACCGTGGATCGCGGAGCGCTATCTCGTCATCCGCGATCTGCTGGCCTCGTCGCCGGATGCGATCCATCCGGTGACGCGCGACATCACCATCGCCGGCGCGCGGCTGTCCGCCGCCGACACGTTTGCCGCGCTGTACCGGCTGCAGGCGCTGCGCAAGGTCGCCGACCGCGCCTTTCAGAATATCGACGCGCTGGTGCTGCCGACGGCCCCGACCGCCTACTCCACCGCGCAGGTGCTGGCCAATCCTGTCGAACTCAATTCGAGGCTCGGCACCTACACCAATTTCGTCAATCTGCTCGACCTCTGCGGGCTGGCGCTGCCGGCCGCGATCCGGGCCGACGACATTCCGTTCGGCATCACGCTGCTGGCGCCGGCCGGGCACGATGCGCAACTGGCCTCGATCGGCCGCGTCTTCCATGCCGACACCGGGCTTTCGATGGGCGCGCGGCACCTGCCCCAACCGCCGCTCGCCGAACTGACCGCAACGTTGAGCGGCGACGAAATCGCCATCGCCGTGGTCGGCGCGCATTTGTCGGGCATGGTGCTGAACGGCGAACTGAAGGGGCTCGGCGCACGCCTGCTGGAGGCCGCCAGCACCGCGCCGGACTACAAGCTCTACGCGCTGGCCACCACGCCGCCGAAACCCGGCATGCTGCGGGTCGCGGCGGGAACGGGAACGCCGATCGCTCTAGAACTCTGGGCCTTGTCCGCCGCCGGTTTCGGAAAATTCGTCGCCGCGATCCCGCCGCCGCTGTCGATCGGCACGGTACGATTGGCCGACGGCCGCGGCATCAAGGGATTCCTGGTGGAGGCTGTCGATACAAGCGGCGCGCGCGACATCTCGGCGTTCGGCGGCTGGCGGGCGTTCATGGCGGAGAAGGTGGCGGTGTAGAAAGGGGGGCGAACAGCGAATGGCGATCTTCGCCTTCAGTCGTCACCAACAAGGCTTGTCGTCGCCCGGCATAGACCGGGCGACCCAGTACGCCGCGCCCTCCCGGTTTATCTCAAACGTCTCTGGAATACGGGGTCACCCGGTCAAGCCGGGTGACGACAGTCGTGGTGGGATCGCCACTCGCCATTAGCTCCTACACCGACACCGCATAGATTTCGTATTCGCCGCGCACCAGTTCGATATGGGCGCGCATCGCGGCCGCGGCGCCGGTGCGGTCGCCGCGCATGATCGCGATCACGACGCGGTCGTGCTCGGCATGGGATTTCGCCAGCCGGCCGAGATTGCGGAACTGGGCGCGGCGGAACGGCTGCACCCGCACCCGCGTCGCCAGCGTCATTTCGGCGATGTAGCCGTTCTGGGAGCCGGCATAGATCGCGTTGTGGAAGCGTTCGTTGACCTCGTGAAAGCGGTCGGGATTGCCGGCATGGCTCAGCACCCGCAATTCCTCGTGGATCGCCTCCAGAGCGTGACGCTCGGCCGCCGACATTCGCTCGGCGGCAAGGCCGGCGCACAACGCTTCCAGTTCGGCCATCGCCTCGAACATGCCGGTCAGCCGTTCGATCGAGGGCCGCGCCACCACGGCGCCGCGATGCGCCCGCGCGTCGATCAGGCCGCTGGCGGCGAGCTGGCGCAGCGCCTCGCGCACCGGCGTGCGCGATACGTTGAAACGCCGCGCGATGTCGGTCTCGTCCAGCGCCGCGCCGGGGGCCAGCGCGCCGCGGACGATTTCATCGGCGAGCTGCAGCCGCAGTTCCTCGGCACGCGTGATCTTGTCCGGAAAGTTCGAGGCTCGGTCGACCCGCCGAACCACCGCATCCGCCTCGCGGGGAGGTCGCTGGACTTCATCGGCCGGAGGATCTTCCAGGCTCATGTCCCTGGACCCGAATCCCCGGGTTGATCCTTCGGGGAATCCTTCGGCTCGTCGATGATGCTGACATGGGCGGCGACGATCTTCCAGCCCTCCGGAAACCGCACCCAGGTCTGCATCTGCCGCCCGACCCGGCCGCCGCCCCAGGCGTCGCGATAGAACAGCGTCGAGGCCACCGCGGTGTCACGGCCATAGCTGGAGATCACCGTCTGCGCCGTCGTGCGCATCAGCCCGACCGGCGAGCGCGCCGCGCGAAACGCCATGATGGCGTCATAGCCGTAGAGATTCTCAGCGATGCCGTAGCGCAGCGTGCGGGAGTCGGCACGGAACAATTCGTCGAGCACCGCGACGTCGTTCGCTACCAGCGCCGCTTCGTAGCGCGCGAACTGCACGGTCACCTCGGCGAGCACGTCGGGAAGATCGACCTCCATCTCAGAAATCCTTTGGTCGAGGGGCCGCGGCGACCCCCATGCGCTCCAGCGCATGGGCGACGCGGAGTGCGATATCCTCGCGCCAGGGCGCGGCGATGATCTGCACGCCGATCGGCATCGGCTGCAGCGGCACCGGCACCGCGACCACCGGCAGCCCGATGAAGGAGATCGGCTGGGTGTGGATGCCGATATTGGCGCGCACCGGCAGTTCGACGCCGTCGAGCATGAAGGTCGCCTGTCCCAGTTTCGGCGCGACGCAGGGCGTCGCCGGCGCGATGATCACGTCGACCGATTTGAATATCTCCAGCATCCGGGCGCGATACCAGCGGCGGAATTTCTGGGCGCGGTCCACCAGTGACGCCGGCACCATCGCGCCGGCTAGCAGGCGGTCGCGCACCGCCGGATCGAAATCACCCGGCCGCCGCCGCAGCCGATCCAGATGCAGCGAGGCTCCCTCCGTAGTGGAGATGACATAGGCCGCCGCGCGGGCGCGCGCGGCTTCGGGAATCTCCACCGTCCTGGTCGGGCCGAGCGCTTTTGCGACG
>NZ_JAUYQU010000177.1 GCF_030697065.1 Bradyrhizobium sp. | reverse complement strand
CGCCATCGGAACCGGCACCGACGTCGCCATCGAGTCCTCCGACATCACGCTCATCTCCGGAGCGCTCAACGGTGTGGTCACCGCCATCACCTTGAGCCGGTCCACCATGCGCAACATCCGCCAGAACCTGTTCTTTGCGTTCATCTACAACGCCGCCGGCATCCCGATCGCCGCCGGCGTGCTCTACCCGACCTTCGGCCTGCTGCTGTCGCCGATCATCGCAGCCGCCGCCATGGCGCTGTCGTCGGTCAGCGTGGTCGGCAATGCCTTGCGATTGCGGGTGACGCGTTTGTAAGCTAGCCACGGCACGATGGGAGACTGGATCTCCGCGTCCTGTGGAGCAATGCCATGGCTAATTTCACTCCGTTATCGGCAGCGATCGGCGGCGCGCTGATCGGGCTCTCCTCGGTCCTGCTGATGCTGCTGACCGGCCGAATTGCCGGCATCAGCGGCATTTTTGGCGGCCTGCTCAATCCCGGAACCGGCGACAAGGCCTGGCGCCTCGCCTTCATCGCAGGGCTCATTCTGGCGCCGCCGCTCGCAGGCTGGATCGGTTACGGGATGCCGACACCGGAATTGCCGGCTAGCTGGACCGTCATCATCGCCGCCGGCCTTCTGGTCGGATTTGGCAGCCGCATGGGAGACGGCTGCACGTCCGGTCACGGCATCTGTGGCATCGCGCGGCTGTCCGTCCGGTCCATCGTGGCCACCGTCATCTTCATGCTGACCGCGATCCTGACCGTTGCGCTTACCCGTCACGGATTTGGAGGCTGACCATGCTGATGATCGCATCGCTGTCGTGCGGGCTGCTGTTCGGCGCCGGCCTGCTGATTTCGCAAATGGTACAGCCGGCCAAGGTTCTGGCATTTCTCGATGTCTTCGGCGCGTGGGATCCAAGTCTCGCCGTCGTCATGATCGCGGCGCTTGCGGTGTCCGTGCCCGGATTCATGCTGGCACGGAGCCGTTCGCGGCCGCTGCTCGCCGCCCAGGGGTTCTGGCCGACCAGGGACGATATCGACCGGCCGCTTGTTGCGGGATCGGCCCTGTTCGGCATCGGCTGGGGTCTCGTCGGGTTTTGCCCGGGGCCGGCTTTGGAAAGCCTCGCGACGCTGTCGCCCGATGTCTTCGTGTTTGTCCTGGCGATGGCCGCCGGCATGATTTTGCGCGACGCCTGGCAAAGGGCCCGTCCCACGGCGCGGGACGACGGGGCGCTGATGCGGCGGCCCGGCTAGCCTCAGCCCTTGGCTGCGGTCTCGCCGGACGGTACCTGCGGCTTGCTGTCGCGAAGCGCGATGTAGATCGCGGGAATCACGAGCACGGTGAGCAGCGTCGACGATGCCAGTCCGAACAGCAGCGAGATCGCCAGCCCCTGGAAGATCGGATCGAGCAGGATGGTCGCGGCGCCGATCATGGCGGCCAGCGCGGTCAGCAGGATCGGCTTGAAGCGCACGGCACCGGCTTCCAGCACGATGTCGCGCGTCGACCGGTTCGCGCCGGCGCTGTGGCGGATGAAGTCGACCAGCAGGATCGAATTGCGGACGATGATCCCGGCCAGCGCGATGAAGCCGATCATGGACGTCGCGGTGAACGGCGCGCCCAGCAGCCAGTGGCCGATCAGGATGCCGATCAGCGTCAGCGGAATCGGCGTCAGGATCACCAGCGGCAGACGAAAACTGCGGAACTGGGCCACGACCAGCACATAGATCCCGAGGATCGCGGCGCCGAATGCGGCGCCCATGTCGCGGAACGTGACATAGGTGATCTCCCATTCGCCGTCCCACAGCAGCGTCGGACGGGATTCGTCGGTCGGCTGGCCATGCAGGGCGATCACGGGCTTCTGCAGCTTGCCCCAGTCATGCGCCTCGATGCGGTCGGCGACCGCCAGCATGCCGTAGAGCGGCGCCTCGAAACGTCCCGCCAGCTCGGCCATCACCATGTCGGCGAAGCGGCCGTCGCGTCGGAAGATCTGCGGCGAGCCTTCCTCCATGGTTGCCTTCACCAGCTGACCGAGCTCGACGACGGTCTTGCTGCCGGGCAGCGTATTGGCCGGCACCGGCGTCGAGGCCAATGCCTCGGTCCAGGCGAGGTCGCGTTTCGGCAGCCGGACCGCGATCTCGATCGGATTGCGGTCTTCGCCGCGGTGCGAATATCCCACCGACACGCCCCCGAACAGGGTCTGGATGGTATCGTAGACGTCGCGCTGCTCGACACCGAAGAACTCGAGGCGGTCCTGGTCGATCGACAGCCGCAGCCGCGGCCGCTTCTGCCCGATCGAATCGTCGATATCGACGATGAACGGCACTTCGGCGAAGAGCTTCTTCAGTTCGCCGGCCACCGCCCGCCGGGTGGCCGCGTCGGGCCCGTAGATCTCGGCCAGCAGCGTCGCCAGCACCGGAGGACCCGGCGGCACTTCGACCACCTTGATGCTGGTACCGGCGGGAACGCTGACGGCCTTGAGGCGCTGGCGCAGATCGAGCGCGATGTCATGGCTTGCGCGCTTGCGGTCGGAGCGCGCGGCAAGATTGACCTGCAGTTCGCCAAGTTCCGGCCGCTCGCGCAAATAATAGTGCCGCACCAGGCCGTTGAAATTGAACGGCGCCGGGGTGCCGGCATAGGATTGCACCGACGTGATCTCGGGCAGGCCGCGGGCGATATCGGCGGCGGCAAACAAGGTTCGCTCGGTGTCTTCGATGCTGGCGCCCTCGGGGAGGTCGACGACAACCGCGATCTCCGACTTGTTGTCGAACGGCAACAGCTTGACCGTCACCGACTTGGTCGCGAACAGGGTCATCGACAGCAGGGTCGCGATCCCGACGACGACCAGGAAGATCCAGGCCGAACGCTTGCTGGCGACGATGGGGGTGGCGATGCGGCGATAGAGCCGGCCGAGCGCGCCTTCGTCATGCGCGGCATGCGCCGGGCCGGCGGCGCCCTCTTTCGGCGCCAGCCTCAGCATCAGCCACGGCGCCACCACCATCGCCACGAAGAACGAGAACAGCATCGCGGCGGACGCGTTCGCCGGAATCGGCGCCATGTAGGGACCCATCAGCCCCGATACGAACAGCATCGGCAGCAGCGCGGCAACGACGGTCAGCGTCGCCACCACGGTCGGATTGCCGACCTCGGCGACCGCTTCGATGGTGGCCTGCAGCCGCGGCCGCCCATCCCGCATCGCCCAGTGGCGGGCGATGTTCTCGACCACCACGATGGCGTCGTCGACCAGGATGCCGATCGAGAAGATCAGGGCGAACAGGCTGACGCGATTGATGGTGTAGCCCATCAGGTTCGCGGCGAACATCGTCAGCAGGATGGTGGTGGGGATCACGACCAGCGTAACCAGCGCCTCGCGCCAGCCGATCGCGATCGCGATCAGGATGACGATCGAGATCGTCGCGAGGCCGAGATGAAACAGCAGCTCGTTGGCCTTCTCGTTCGCGGTCTCGCCATAGTCCCGGGTCACGGTAACGACGACCTCATCCGGAATGAGGCGCGATTTCAGTCCCTCGAGACGGTGCGCAATCTCCTCGGAAACCACCACCGCATTGGCGCCGGCGCGCTTGGCAAGCGCCAGGCTGACGGCGGGAACGCGCTCCCACTTGCCCTTGGAGTCGCGCGCATCGTTCCAGACGCGGTGTTCGGTCGCGTTGGGTCCGATGACGACGTGGGCGACGTCCTTGACGTAGACCGGACGTCCGTCCCGCGTCGAGATCAGCAGGAGGCCGATGTCGGGAATACCGGACAGGGTCTGGCCGGCCGAGACGCTGCGGACCGTGCCGGCGTCGCGGACCTGTCCGGCGAGGAACGAGCGGTTGGCATCCTTCACCTTGGCGACGAGCTGCTGCAGCGTCACGCCGAACAGCGAGAGTTTTTCCGGATCGGGCTCGACCCGGATCTGCTGGGCGCCGCCGCCCGAAATGTAGGTCAGGCCGATGCTGTCGACCTTCATCAGCTCCGAGCGCAGCTTGTCGGCGAGTTCGTAGAGGTCCTTGTCCGTCCACCGTTCGGCGGCTTCCGGTTTCGGCGAGAGCGTCAGCACGGTCACGGCAACGTCGTTGATGCCGCGCCCGACGATCAGGGGCTCGGGAATCCCGACCGGGATGCGATCGAGATTGGCGCGGATCTTCTCATGTACGCGGAGGATGGCGTCCTCGGACTTGGTCCCGACCAGGAAGCGCGCGGTGACCAGGACGCGGTCGTCCTCGGTCTGGCTGTAGACGTGCTCCACGCCGTCGATACCCTTGACGATGGATTCGAGCGGCTTGGTGACCAGCTCGACCGCATCCGGGCCGCGCAATCCGTCGGCATTGACGCGGATGTCGACCATGGGGACGCTGATCTGCGGCTCCTCCTCGCGCGGAATGGCGACCACGGCGATCAAGCCGACGACCAGCGAGGCGAGCAGGAACAGCGGTGTCAGCGGGGACCCGATGGTCGCCCGGGTCAGGTGGCCCGAAAGTCCGAGATTCACGGCTGCACCAGGAGGTCGCCGGGGCGAATGCCGGACAGGATTTCGAGACCGTCGGGAAGCTCGGGGCTGGCGAGCGGGCGCCCGCGCTGCACCGGCGCGCTGATGGTGCGCTCGCCCTTGCGGATCTGGACATAGTCGATGCCGAAACGCGTGGTGACGTAGTTCGAGGGAACCACGAACGCCTTGCGCTCTCCGCCGGAGATCCAGACCCGGAGGCGGTCGCCGACGAAATACTCTCCGAGATTTTCAACGGTGGCGTCCGCGATCACGCGGCCGTCCTCGATCTGCGGATAGACCAGATCGATCACGCCCGATTTCGGACTCTGGTCGCCGAATTCGGCGCCGTCGACCCTGATCCTGTCGCCGGTCTTCAGCGAGCGGGCATGCCGCTCCGGCACCCGCAGCCTCAGTTTGAAATTCTGCTGCGCAATCATCGCCACGGGGTCGCCGGCCAGCACGACGGAGCCGACGGCGACCAGCTTTTTCAGCACCCGCCCGCCAGCCGGCGCCAGCACCTGGCCTTCGTTGAACTGCTGCTGCACCACCGCGCGCTCCGCGGTCTTCGCCCGCAGGCCGTTATCCGCCACGTTGAGCGCGGTGCGCGCCTCGTCGAGCCTGACCCGCGGGAGCGTGCCGCGCTCGACCAGGCCCTCGATCCGGGTAAAATCGATCTGCGCCTGGCTCGCCTGCGCCTGCAGCGCGTCGATCTGCGCGTCCAGCGATTTCATCTGCAGCGCGAGCTTGTCGTCGCCGATCGTGGCGATGGCCTGGCCGCTGGTCACCGGATCGCCTTCGCGGACGCCGAGCTGGACGACGGTGCCGCCGATGCGGCTGCGGGCCGGAACCACGCTGATGCTTTCGACGGTCGCGAAGACCGCCTTCTCGTCGGCGACCGGCCGGAGCGCAACGGTCAGGGTCTGGGCCGCGGCGGCATTGGCGCCGAACGCCGTCGCGGCCAGCATGCCCATTACTATCAATCTGCTGCGCATTGTCATCGCCTTTCCGCCCCATTGGCGGTTGTCGTGCATCTCATTGAAATTCACGGCGCCGACGTTGACCTGCCTCAAGGCGCCGCCGCTGTGCGGCTATAATCTTGTCTTCGCCTTCCGGGCTTTCGGCGGCGCGCAATAGACCTGATACAGCGTCTTCAGGATCTCGCGCGCGGGATCGCTGGCGATCGAATAGTAGATCGTCTGGGCCTCGCGCCGCGCCGCCACGAGGCCATCCTTGCGGAGCAGCGCGAGATGCTGGGACACCGTGGAATCGCGCAGGCTCAGGAACCCGGCGAGATCGCCCACCGAGCGCTCGCCGTCGATCAGCTGGCAAATGATCAGCAGCCGGTGCCGGTTGGACAGCGCCTTCAGCAGGTCGCTGGCCCGGTCGGCCGCGGATTCCATGATCGCACTATCTATTTTCATACTTGCGTATATACGAGAGTTCGAATATATAGTCAAGCGACGCGGCCAACGGACCGGAGAAAACCGGCGCAGCCGTCCACAGGGGAATGCAGCCAACGGAGTCGATCATGTCGGAAGTCGTCGTTATCGGAGCCGGTCTCAGCGGAACGCTGATGGCCTATGAACTGTTGCCGCAATTGAGCAAGGGCGACCGCCTGACCGTGGTTTCCCAGGGGCCGGTCTATCACTTCGTCCCCTCCAATCCCTGGGTCGCGATCGGCTGGCGCAAGCGCGGCGACATCGAGATCGACCTCGTCGAGATCATGAAACGCAAGGGCGTGCGGCTGCTGACGCAGGGCGCGCAGCGCGTGCATCCCGCGGAAAACCGCGTCGAACTCACCGACGGCGTCTCGATCGATTACGATTACCTGGTGGTCGCCACCGGGCCGGAGCTCGCATTCGACGAGATCCCCGGGCTGGGGCCGGACGGCCACACCCAATCGGTCTGCCACGTCGACCACGCGACACATGCCAGGGACGCCTTCGAGAAGCTCGCGGCCAACCCGGGACCGGTGGTGATCGGCGCTGTGCAAGGCGCCTCCTGCTTCGGGCCCGCCTACGAATTCCTGTTCATTCTGGAAACCGAGCTGCGCCGCCGCAAGCTGCGCGACCGCGTGCCGATGACCTTCGTCACCTCGGAACCCTATGTCGGCCATCTCGGTCTCGACGGGGTCGGCGATACCAAGGGCCTGCTCGAGAGCGAAATGCGCGAGAAGCACGTCAAATGGATCACCAACGCACGGGTGAAGGGCGTCGAGCAAGGCAGGATGACGGTCGAGGAAGTCGCCGACGACGGGTCGATCCGCAAGACCCACGAATTGCCGTTCGCCTATTCGATGATGCTGCCGGCGTTTCGCGGCGTCGGCGCCGTCAGGGGCATCGAGAAGCTGACCAACCCCCGCGGATTCGTCATCGTCGACAAGCACCAGCGCAATCCCGAATATCCCAACATCTTCGCGATCGGCGTCTGCGTGGCGATCGCGCCGGTCGGCGCGACCCCGGTCCCCGTCGGCGTGCCCAAGACCGGCTTCATGATCGAATCGATGGTGACGGCGACGGCGATGAATATCGGCGCGCTGCTGAAGGGCCGGATCCCGGTGGCGCAGCCGACCTGGAATGCGATCTGCCTCGCCGATTTCGGCGACACCGGCGTCGCCTTCCTGGCGCAGCCGCAAATTCCGCCGCGCAACGTCAACTGGTCCGCGAAGGGCGAATGGGTCCATCTCGCCAAGGTCGCCTTCGAGAAATACTTCCTGCGCAAGATCAGGCGCGGCGAGAGCGAGCCGTTCTACGAGCGCTTTCTGCTCGACAAGCTCAACATCGCCAAGATCAAGGAGGTCAAGACCGGAACATGAGCGCAAGTCACCAGATCGTCTGCGGGCATTGCGGCAAGATCAACCGGCTGCCCGCCGGAAGCACCGCAACGAAGGCCCGCTGCGGATCCTGTCATCAGCCGATCTTCAGCGGCCATCCCATCGAAGTGGACGAGCCGGCGTTCGACCGCCACCTCGCGCACAACGACATTCCCGTGCTGGTCGATGTCTGGGCGCCCTGGTGCGGTCCCTGCCGGTCCATGGCGCCGATGTTCGAACGCGCGGCGCAGCAGCTCGAACCTGGCGTCCGGCTGTTGAAGCTGAACTCGGACAAGGCGCCCACGGTCTCTTCCCGCCTCGGCATCAGCGGCATCCCGACGCTCCTGCTGATGCGCAACGGCCGGGAGATCGCACGGACCTCGGGCGCGATGGACACCAAAGCCATCGTGGCATGGACGACGGCCGGGCTTGCCCGGCCCTGACAGACTTCACCCAACCAAAAAAGGAATACGTTATGAATATCGATAAGGCAGTGCTCGCTTTCGCCGGATGTGTGGTGCTTCTCAGCCTTGCGCTGGGCTGGCTGGTCTCGCCCTACTGGTTCCTGCTGACCGCTTTCGCCGGGCTGAACATGCTGCAGGCAGCGTTCACGGGATTCTGTCCCGCGGCGATGATCTTCAAGAAGCTCGGCCTGCACGGCGGCAACGCATTCTCGTAATCGCGATTGCCTTGCCCCGTCGCGATCAGAACCGCCCGGCCAAGGTCAGGCGGACCGCCAGCGGCTCGGCCGGGTGGACATGCCGGTCGGCAAGGCCGTCGGCCAGCTCGCCCGGCAAGCGCGAGGCGTAGTAATATTCGATCTGGCTGGTTTTCGCGTTGAACAGATTGAGCGCGTCGAGCTGCAGCCGGATGCCGTTGTCGAAACGGTAGCCGGCGCGGGCGTTGAAGATCAGCGAATCCTGCGAGCGCACGCTGTCGTCCTCGATCAGCGGACGCGGGCCGAAATAGCGTCCGCGCAAGGCGCCGAACCAGCCGGTGTCGGCGCCGAAGGTGACGCCGCCGCTGGCGATCCAGGCCGGCGCGCCGGGGATGCGGTCGCCGGCCGGATCGAAGTCGGTGAAGCGCGCCCGCGTATAGGCGACGTCGAGATCGAGCGACAGCCACGGCCGGACCTTGTACGTGCTGGTCCATTCGATGCCGACGCGGCGGCTGGGACGGCTCGCCTCGGTGGTGCCGGCGTCGCCGACGAACAGCAGCTCGGAATCGAAATCCAGCACGAACAGCGCTACCGAGCTGGTGAGATCGGGTATCGCTTTGGTGCGGATGCCGATCTCGGCGCCCTTCGAGCGCACCAGCAGCGGGACGCGGTCCTGCGGCGTCACCTTGTCGTTGGGGTCGACGGTGATGGTGGCGCCCCTGATGTCGTTGGAGTGCAGGCCGTAGCCGGCATTGCCGTAGAATTCGGTCCGGTACCACGGACCCAGCACGATGCCGGCCTTCGGGCTGGTCATGGTCGCCGAGGCATTGCCGGAGTTTTCCGGCGTGTCGCTGGAAACCCGGCCGGCGAAATAGTCCTGCCGCAAGCCGACCGTCGTGCGCAGCCAGTCGGTCCAGCGCGCCGTGGTATCGGCCCAAAGCCCAATATTGCCTTCCCTGACCTGGTCCTCGCGAACGGTCGACAGCGTCGCGCGCTGCATGGTGCGCAACAGCCCGACACGAATATCGTCGCCGCGCGTGTTCAGCCCGACACGGGTCTGGGTCTCGATTCCGGCAAAGCGCACATCGAAACTGTGGCTGGCGTTGAAGCCGTACAGCGTGCGGCGGTCGAGCTGGCTGAACTGGTCGCCATTGACGGGATCGTCGAGCAGATAGGTAAAATTGTTGAACAGCTGCATCGAGGAGCGCACCACATAGGCGCTGGCCTTGCTCTGGCCGTAGGCGCTCGAATGCGCCCAGTTGCTGGAGAAACTGAATCGGCTCGAGGTTCCGCCGTCGGTCGCATCCAGCGTGCCGAAGCGGCCGATGAGGTTTTGGTCGATGGCGCGCTGCGCCACCTGGTCGGTCGAGTTCCAGCCGTTCGAATACGCCATCGCCGACAGCGTAAAGCCGTCGGTAGCGGTGCCCTGGCTGTAACGCAGCACGCCGTTCAGCTTGCGCACATCGTCGGGCACGTCCCAGGGGCCGTTATATTTGGTACCCTCGACCGCGGCGAGCAGCGTGCCGGCGCCGACCGCGGTCGAGCCGGCGGCGACCCCGCGCAGATACCCAAAACTGCCGAAGCTGATCTCCGCGAGGTTCTTCGGCAGCCTGGTCAGATAGTCGATGTCGACGGAACCGGCGGAGGCGAAATCACCCTTGTCGGCGAAGTAAGGCCCCTTGCGGACATTGACCGCCCCGACCAGTTCCGGAATCAGGAAGTTGATGTCGGCGTAGCCCTGGCCGTGGCCATGGGTCGGCATGTTGACCGGCATGCCATCGACCGTGATGGCAAGGTCGGTGCCGCGGTCGAGATTGAAGCCGCGCAGAAAATACTGGTTGGCTTTGCCCTCGCCGGAATGCTGGGTGACCATCAGCCCCGGCACCGCCTCCAGCAATTCGCCGACCCGCGACGCCGGTCGGGCGTTGAACTCCTCACCGCTGATCGTGGTTTCGCTGGCGGACGCGGGCTGCAGACCTTGCGGCCCCGAAACGGCCGAACCCGACGTAACACCCGTCGCGGCAGCGACCGGTTGAACCGGCTGGACCACCGCAGGGTTTTGCGCGCTTCGCTCGCGACGCGATTGCTGCGGCTGCCTGATCCGCCGTTGCCGCGTGGTTTGCGGGGAAATCACCGTCACCGGGGGAAGCTGGCCTGCCCCGGATTCGGTTTTCGCCGTCTGGGCGTGCGCCGGAGGGGCCAAGGGGACCAAGGGGGTAAAAACAACGATGGACGTGCCCGCCCAAAACAGGCGCCAACAAACCTTACGCAACGCCCATGCCCCCGCATGATACTGCTACAGTCGTCTTGCGACCGCACAGGCCAACCCAACCCGGCCACTGACGCTACCAGCCACAGTATGACGTTGCAATAAAAGCATCATACCAGCCTATTCGGAACCATCCATGCAACGGATCACCATCACCATCGAGGACGACCTGCTGGCGGAGATCGACGCCGCCGCGAAAGACCGCGGCTACCAGAACCGCTCCGAAATCATTCGCGACCTCGCCCGCGCCGGCCTCCAGCAGAGCGCCCAGGAGGCGGAGCCCTCTGGGCAATGCGTGGCGGCGCTGGTGTATGTCTACGACCACGCCGCGCGCGACCTGTCGAAACGCCTGGTGCAGACCTTTCACGGCCATCACGATCTGTCGCTGGCGACGCTGCATGTCCATCTCGACGACGACAGCTGCATGGAAGTGACCGCGCTGAAGGGCGCCTCCAGCGAAGTGCAGCATTTCGCCGACCACATCATCGCCGAACGCGGCGTGCGCTACGGGAAAGTGGTGATGATCCCGACTGCGACGGGCAAGAAGAAGCGGGCGCGCAAGGGCGCGCACAAGTACGACTGAGCGCCGGGTCCTTCACTCTCCCTGAACCTCGCATCCATCGCGGTCAGGCTGACGGCTCTTGCCGAACCGGGCCCGCATGTCTACTTCTCGCAAGGGCTTTTTCCCGAAAGAGGACTTGACCACCATGCTGGACGCCGCCGTCAAGGCGCTATCGCAAATCCTGTCGCCGCCGATGCGCTCGATCCTGTGGCGCTCGATCGGGCTGGCACTGGTGCTGATCATCGTGCTCGCGGTCGGCCTGCAGCGGCTGCTGAGCTGGTTCGCGGGTTCGGGCGAAGTCTGGCTCGACGGCATGCTTGGGCCGGACTACGAGACCTCGATCAACGTGCTGGCCTGGATCATCTCGATCATGGCCGGGCTCGGCGTCGTGCTTGGCGCGGTGTTCCTGATGCCGGTGATCACCTCGCTGGTGGCGAGCGTGTTCGTCGACGAGGTCGCCGACCATGTCGAGCTCGAGCATTATCCGGCCGAACGCCCCGGCACCGCGCTGCCGTTCGGCCTCGCCATCACCGAAGGCGTCAAGACCGCGCTTCTGACGCTGCTGGTTTATCTGATCGCGCTGCCCTTCGTGTTGATCGCCGGCGCCGGCTTCATCGTGTTCTTCGTCGCCACCGCCTGGCTGCTGGGCCGGGAGTATTTCGAGCTGGCGGCGATGCGGTTTCGCACCCCGGCGGAAGCCAAGGCGATGCGCAAGGCGAATGCGGCGACCGTCTTCACCGCGGGCCTGTTCATCGCGGCCTTCGTGTCGATCCCGATCGTCAACCTGGCGACGCCGCTGTTCGGCATGGCCTTCATGGTCCACATGCACAAGCGCCTGAGCGGCCCGCGGCCGGAGCTGATCGAGCCGGCGCGCAAGACAAGGGTGCCGGTGTAGATTCCTCATGGTGAGGAGCGCGTCTTCTGTCCAAGCCGTCATTGCGAGCGAAGCGAAGCAATCCAGCTTTCTTTCTTCGCGCGGCAAGACTGGATTGCTTCGTCGCAAGTGCTCCTCGCAATGACGACGTTGGCAGCTCCCCTACACCGTCTTCTCCGGCCACCGGCAAAGATCGTTGATCAGGCAGACGTCGCAGCGCGGCTTGCGCGCGAGGCAGATGTAGCGGCCGTGCAGGATCAGCCAGTGGTGGGCGTGCAGCATGAATTCCGACGGGATCACCTTCTCGAGGCCGAGTTCGACTTCGAGCGGATTCTTGCCGGGCGCCAGACCCGTGCGGTTGCCGATGCGAAACACGTGGGTATCGACCGCCATGGTGTGTTCGCCATAGGCCATGTTGAGCACGACATTGGCGGTCTTGCGGCCGGCGCCGGGCAGCGATTCGATCTCCGCGCGGGTGCGCGGCACGACGCCGCCGAATTCGGCGATCAGTTTGGCCGACAGCGCGATGACGTTTTTCGCCTTGTTGCGATAGAGCCCGATGGTCTTGACGTAGTCGCGCACCCGGTCCTCGCCGAGTGCAAGCATTTTTTCCGGCGTGTCGGCGACCGCGAACAGCGCGCGGGTCGCCCTGTTGACGCCGGCGTCGGTCGCCTGCGCCGACAGCACCACGGCGACCAGCAATGTATAGGCGTTGAGATGTTCGAGCTCGCCCTTCGGTTCGGGATTCGCATTGCGAAAGCGGCTGAACGCCTCGTACACCTCGGCGGCGGTCCAGGGCCTCATCTTCGAAGGTTTTGGCCTGGCTGCGCGCGCGGGCCCGGGCTGGGCTGCTGCTTTTTTGATCGGTTTTGCCGCCGGGAGTTTGGCTTTGGCCCCGAGGCCGCGGGTGATTTTCGCCATGATCCTGATATACTGACCGGCGATGACCGCAGGCAATGATTATGATCCCCAGCCGGAATTGTTTTCGGCGCTGCTGACGCCGCACCGCTCGCTGAACCGCACCGGCTTCGTCGTGCTGATGGTATTTCTCGGCGTGGTCAGCTTTGTCACCGGGCTGGCGTTTCTCCTGATGGGCGCATGGCCCGTGATGGGCTTTTTCGGTCTCGATATCCTGGTGATCTGGTGGGCGTTCCGGATCAATTTCCGCCGTGCCGCCGCCACCGAGGAAATTCGCATCACACCGTCAGAACTGCGGGTGCGCCGGGTCAGCCACCGCGGCGATGTGGTCGAATGGGTGCTCAATCCGCTGTGGGTGCAGCTCGATCAGAAATCCCACGCCGAATTCGGCATCGAAAAGCTCTTTCTGGTCTCGCGCGGGCGCCGCGTCGCCATCGCGAGTTTTTTGGGCCCCGACGAAAAAGCCAGCTTTGCCAAGGCTTTGCTTGCAGCCCTGCAGGCCGCCAAACGCGGCCCGACCTACAATCCGGTCTCATGAAGCCTGGTCGGGAATCGGGTGGTTTGCGCCTCTCGCCCGTCCTACATCAGAGCCATGATGAACCTCGCCATGAATGAGCACCGCCTCACCAAACCGGGACCCCAGAACGCCGCGCTGCGCGACTATGATTCGGTGCGCCGCGCCATCGCCTTCATCTCGGAGCAGTGGCGCGCGCAGCCGACCATCGAGGCGATGGCGGAAGCAGCCTCGGTGACGCCGGATGAGTTGCACCATCTGTTCCGCCGCTGGGCCGGCCTGACGCCAAAGGCCTTCATGCAGGCGCTGACGCTCGACCACGCCAAGGGCCTGCTGCGCGATTCCGCCAGCGTGCTCGACGCCGCTCTCGATTCCGGGCTGTCGGGCCCGGGGCGGCTGCACGATCTGTTCGTCACCCATGAGGCGATGTCGCCAGGCGAATGGAAGAACGGCGGCGCCGGCATGACGCTGCGTTACGGCTTCCACCCCTCGCCGTTCGGCACCGCCATCGTGATCGCCAGCGGCCGCGGTCTCGCCGGCCTTGCCTTCGCCGATCCCGGCGAGGAGCAAGCAGCACTCGCCGACATGCAGCGGCGCTGGCCCCGCGCCACCTACCTGGAAGATCGCGAGGGCACCGCCGACCTGGCGCAGCGCGTGTTCGACAGGAACATGTGGCGCGCCGACCGGCCGCTGCGCGTGGTGCTGATCGGCACCGATTTCGAGGTCCGGGTCTGGGAGACGCTGTTGAAAATCCCGATGGGCCGCGCGGTGTGCTATTCCGACATCGCGACCAATATCGAGAAGCCAAAGGCCTCGCGCGCCGTCGGCGCCGCGGTCGGCAGGAACCCGGTCTCGTTCGTGGTGCCGTGCCACCGCGCGCTGGGCAAGAGCGGCGCGCTGACCGGCTATCACTGGGGTATCACCCGCAAGCAGGCGATGCTGGGCTGGGAAGCCGGACAGGTCGGGATGCATTAGCGGCTTTCGGGACATATCCGGTCCCGGAATGCCCGAGAGCGGCGTTGACGACCTCAAACCGATCGCCCACAACCACCTTCGAAATCCGATAGAAGGTGGATCCATGCAGAAACGTCGCCCTGTCATGCTGGCTATCCTGGATGGCTGGGGCTGGCGCGAAGATCCGGCCGACAATGCCGTTCTTCAGGCCAGCACGCCGAATTTCGATCGCCTGTGGTCCACCGGTCCGCACGCCTTCCTGACGACGTCGGGACTCGATGTCGGCCTGCCCGGCGGTCAGATGGGCAATTCCGAGGTCGGACACTTCAACATCGGCGCGGGCCGCGTCGTGATGCAGGATCTGCCGCGGATCAACGATGCGATTGCCTCCGGCAGCATCAAATCCGCCGCAGCGCTGCGCAGCCTGATCGGGGCGCTGAAGCAGAGCGGCGGCACCTGCCATCTGATCGGCCTGGTTTCCCCGGGCGGGGTGCATTCGCATCAGGACCAGGCGGCGGCACTGGCCGTCATTCTCGCCGAGAGCGGCGTGCCCACGGTGGTCCACGCCCTCACCGATGGACGCGATACGCCGCCGAAATCGGCGGCCGGGGATTTGAGGCGGCTGCAGGCCGCACTGCCGCCGTCGGTGCCGGTGGCCACGGTGATCGGCCGATACTTCGCCATGGACCGCGACAAGCGCTGGGATCGCGTCGCCAGGGCCTACCATGCCATCGTCGAGGCCGAAGGCCCGCGTTTTCCCGACGCCCAGTCGGCGATCGCCGACGCCTATGCCCACGACCACACCGACGAATTCGTCGAACCTTCCGTGATCGGCAGCTATGCCGGCGTCAGGGACGGCGACGGCGTGCTCTGCTTCAACTTCCGCGCCGATCGCGTGCGCGAGATTCTCGGCGCGATGCTCGATCCGTCGTTTGCCGGCTTCCCGCGCAAGCGCGCGGTGCGCTTCGCCGCCGCGGTCGGCATGACGCAGTACAGCGAGGATCTCGACCGGTTGATGCAGACGATATTCCCGCCGCAGACCTATCCGAACATTCTGGGGGAGGTCACGGCGGCCGCGAACCGCACGCAATTGCGCATGGCGGAAACGGAGAAATACCCCCACGTCACCTATTTTCTCAATGGCGGACGGGAAGAACCTTTTGCCGGCGAGGATCGCATCATGGTGCCCTCGCCCAAGGTCGCGACCTACGACCTGCAGCCGGAAATGTCGGCGCCCGAATTGACGGCGAAGGCAGTGGAGGCGATCCAGTCGGGCAAGTACGACCTGATCATCCTGAACTATGCCAATCCGGACATGGTGGGGCACTCCGGCATTCTGGCGGCCGCGATCAAGGCGGTGGAAACCGTGGATCGCGGGCTCGGCCAGATCGCGGATGCGATCGAAAAATCCGGCGGCGCGCTGCTGGTCACCGCCGATCACGGCAACTGCGAAATGATGCGCGATCCCGTCACCGGCGGTCCGCACACCGCCCACACCACCAACCCGGTGCCGCTGCTGCTGCTGGGCGGCGGCGACGTCTCGCTGTCGAATGGCCGGCTGGCGGATCTGGCGCCGACCCTGCTCGACCTGATGGAATTGCCGCAGCCCGCCGAGATGACCGGCAAATCGTTGCGGCAGCCGAACGGAAAGAGCTGACGCGCTTCCCGTTCCAACGAGCCAGAACGCTTTCTTCTCCCCTCCTCCCGCTGTGTCCGCCGAAGCCGCTTGGCGAAGGCGGGCGAAGCGGTGGGGAGGGGAGAAGAGCTTCAGAAATCGCCGAGCCCGAGCACGTCGGCCATCGAATACAGTCCGGGCTTCTGCTGGCGCGCCCAAAGTGCTGCCTTGATGGCGCCCTGCGCGAACATCATGCGGTCCTCGGCGTGATGCGACAGCGTGATGCGCTCCATGGCGCCGGCGAAGATCACGCTGTGATCGCCGGTGACGGTGCCGCCGCGCAGCGACGCGAAGCCGATATCGCCCGGCCGCCGCGCGCCGGTGATGCCGTCGCGGCCGCGCGCCGAATGGGTGCCGAGGTCGACGCCGCGGCCGGCGGCGGCGGCCTCGCCGAGCATCAGGGCTGTGCCCGAGGGCGCGTCGATCTTGGCGCGGTGATGCATTTCGAGGATTTCGATATCGAAACTCGGGTCGAGCGACTGCGCCACCCGCTTGACCAGCGCGGCCAGCAGATTGACGCCGAGGCTCATATTGCCCGACTTGACGACGATGGCCTGCCGGGTGACGCTCTTGATCACGGCGTCGTCGGACGACGACAGGCCCGTGGTGCCGATGATATGGACCAGGCCGCGCTCGGCGGCGATCGCGACATTGGCGATGGTGGCGGCCGGCACGGTGAAATCCACGATGCCGTCGGCATGGCCCGACAGCGACCACAGGTCGCCCGAGAGTTTCACGCCATTTTCGGGCAGGCCGGCGAGCACGCCGGCATCCCTGCCCAAAAGCTCCGATCCCGGCGCTTCCAGCGCGCCGGCAAGCACGGCGCCCGGCGTTTCCGAGATGACGCGCGTCAGCGCGCGGCCCATCCGGCCGCCGGCCCCCGCAACGATCAAACGCATGTCGGCCATGGCTCTACCCCTCTCCGCCCCTATAGCGGGCGCGGGGTTTCCGGGCAACGGATTGATGCGTCGCCCCGGGGCAACACACCCCACTCCCTCATGGTGAGGAGCTCGTTGGACAGCGCTTGCGCTGTCCGAAGCGCGTCTCGAACCATCTGGCACATGACCTGCGGCCGTCCTTCGAGATGCATCGCGCCGCGATGCTCCTCAGGACGAGGATAGCGGCTACGGCTGCGGCCCGTCATAGCCTTCGATGATAATCAGTTCGGCGGTCGAATGCGGCTGCCGCAGCTTGATGTTGTCCTGGTATTCCGGCGAGCGGTAGCAGGCCAGCGCCGTCTCGTAATCGGCGAACTCGATCACGACGTTGCGCGAGCGGCTTGCGCCCTCCAGACCCTCGAACTTGCCGCCGCGCACGACGTAGCGTCCGCCGAATTTCTTGAAGATCGCGGGGTTGGCGGCCGCATAGGCCTTGTAGCCTTCATCATTGTGAACGTCGACGCGCGCGATCCAGTAACCCTTTGCCATTGTCGGTTTCCTCCCTTTTTGTGTTCAGCCCAGAGCCTGCTTGATCTCGGCCTGGATGGCCTCGGCCGCTTCCCTGGGATCGGCGGCTTCCATCACCGGACGTCCGACCACCAGATAGTCCGCGCCGGCGGCGATGGCGCGCGCCGGCGTCATGATGCGCTTCTGGTCGCCGGCTGCGGCTCCCGCGGGCCGGATGCCCGGGGTGACCAGGTTCATCCGGTGACCGACTACTTTACGCAAATGCGCAGCTTCTTCCGGCGAACAGACCAGGCCGTCGATGCCGAGCACCTGGGCCTGCTGGGCACGGGCCTCGACCAGATCGGACACGCCGAGCCGGAAGCCCGCGGCATGAAGGTCGCCATCGTCATAGGAGGTCAGCACGGTGACCGCGAGAATCTTCAGGTCGGATCCGGCGCGCGCCTCGGCCGCGGCCTTCATGGTCTGCGGATAGGCGTGCACCGTGAGAAACGTCGCGCCCAGCTTTGCGATACTCTCGACGCCGCGCGCGACCGTGTTGCCGATGTCGTGCAGCTTGAGATCGATGAACACCTTCTTGCCCTGGTCGGCGAGCTGGCGCACCAGCGGCAGTCCGCCGGCATAGGCGAGCTGGTAACCGATCTTGTAGAACGTCACGCTGTCGCCGAGCCGGGCAATCATCGCTTCCGCCGCGGCGGTGCCGGGCAGATCCAGCGCCACGATCAGGCGGTCGCGGGGAGCGATCTCGGAAGCCTGCATGTCACCTCACATCATGCGCTGGGAAATGTCGATCAGCTGCCGCACCAGCGCGCCCAGCGCCTCGCTGTCGGCCGGATGCTTCAGCCTGTCCCTATCATCATAGGCCTCGTGGGCGAATGACAGCGCGAGCTGGCTGGGAATGACCGGCGCCTGGCAGGCGGCCAGGATCAGCCGCAGCGCCGCCAGGCCGCGCGTTCCGCCGAGCCGGTTTTCCGAGGCCGCCGCGATCGCAAAGGGCCGCTCGCGAAACACCTGGCCGCGGGTCTCGTGGCTGTCCTGCACCCGGCTCACCCAGTCGATGGCGTTTTTCAGCAGCGGCGAGACCGACGCATTGTATTCCGGCGAAACCAGAAGCACGCCGTGATGCGCGCCCATCATCCGCTTCAGGTTGACCGCGTGTTTCGGCACGCCGGATCTGCTCTGCAGGTCGCCGTCATAGATCGGCAGCGGAAAATCGGCCAGCGAGATCCGGGTGACTTCGGCGCCGGCCAGCGCGAATTCATGCGCAGCCGCGGAAGCCAGCTTCGCATTGTGCGAGGCTGTGCGCAGCGAGCCGGGGATGATGAGGATTTTCAGCGCGGCCATGAACCAATCGCAAGACAGGGCGAACCGGCGCGCGAGGGCACCGGAAAGGGGTCAGCCCTTGCGATACACCCAGACGCGGGCCGGTGGAAGGTTCATCCAGATGCGCTCGGAGGCTTCGGTGGAAACGCCCGGCAGCGATTTCGGAATCGGCGGCGCTACCGAATAGGTGAACTGCACGAAGGGCGCGCCCGGCGCCAACGCCAGAAAAGCGTCGCGGATCAGTTTCAGCCGCTTCAGCATCGGTTGCGTCACCAGCGGCAGGCCTGAAACCACGGCGGATGCCGGCGCGCCCAGCACGTCGCCGAGCGAGTCGCGCAGCGCATAGGCGTCGCCCTGCAGGACCCTGGCCTGCGGATAGCGGTCGCGCAGCAGCGCGCAGAAACCCGGATTATATTCGACCAGCACCAGCCGCTTCTGATCGATGCCATGCTCGATCAGCGCGTTGGTAATCGCCCCGGTGCCCGGTCCCAATTCGATCACCGGTGCCGTGGAATCGACGTCGACATATTGCGCCATGGTGCGGGCGAGAAGTTTGCCCGACGGCATCACCGCGCCCATCCGCAGCGGCTTTTCGATCCATGAACGGAGGAAGCGGACCTCATCGTCAAGACGGGGAGGCTTCTTCAACGCACGCACAGACGATTGCAATGGCATGTCGCTACCGGACGGGACCCGACGGTGGGCGGGAGTGTCAGAAAATAGTCATAAAGACGTATAGGTAGCGGCCGGTACGGTCAAGACGAAGAGTCGTCAGGGGTTGGCGCGGCTGCCGAAGAAGTCCTTGACCTTAGTGAAGAAACCGGCCGCCTCCGGCTGGGTGGCGCCGGAAGACAGCTTTTCGAACTCGGCAAGCAACTCCTGCTGCTTCTTGGTGAGGTTCTGGGGCGTTTCGACCACGACCTGGACATACATGTCGCCCATCTGGCGCGAGCGCAGCACCGGCATGCCTTTTGACGCAATGCGGAAGCGCCGGCCGGACTGGGTTCCGGAGGGCACCTTCACCTTGGTCTTGCCCTTGTCGATGGTTGGCACCTCGAACTCGCCGCCCAACGCCGCCGCCACCATCGAGATCGGCACGCGGCAATGCAAATCGGCGCCGTCGCGCTGGAAGAATTCATGGGTGGCCAGCGACAGGAAAATGTAGAGATCGCCCGGCGGCCCGCCGCGAACGCCGGCCTCGCCTTCGCCGGCCAGCCGGATGCGGGTGCCGTCTTCGACGCCTTGCGGAATGTTGACCGACAGGTTGCGGTCGCGCGTCACCCGGCCCGAGCCGGTGCAGGACGGACAGGGGTCCTCGATCATCTGGCCGCGACCCTGGCAGCCCGGACAGGTTCGCTCCAGCGTGAAGAAGCCCTGCGCCTGCCGCACCCGCCCCGCCCCGCCGCACATCGAGCAGGTCTTCGGCTTGGTGCCGGCCTTGGCGCCGATGCCCGAACAGGATTCGCAGGTCACCGAGACCGGAATCTCAATCTGGGCGGTCTTGCCGAGGAAGGCTTCCTCCAGCGTGATTTCCATGTTGTAGCGCAGGTCCTGGCCGCGCTCGCGGCCGCCGCGCCCGCGCTGCCCGGCCATGCCGAACAGGTCTTCGAAAATGTCGGAGAAGGACGAGGCAAAGCCGGCGCCGAAGCCGGGGCCGCCGCCGCCATGGCCCTGCTCGAACGCCGCATGGCCGAACCGGTCGTAGGCCGCGCGCTTGTCGCCGTCCTTCAGGACCTCATAGGCCTCGTTGATTTCCTTGAAGCGGACTTCGCTGGCGGCATCGCCCGGATTCTTGTCCGGATGCCATTTCATCGCCAGCTTGCGGAACGCCGCCTTGAGCTTGGACTCGTCCGCGCTCCGCTCGACTTCAAGGGTTTCGTAATAGCAGCGCTTGGTGGTCGACATCCGTCAAATCCGCCCGAAATTCCGTTCTTATTCCGCAGCCATGCATCCCGGAGAAAGAAACGCTCCCTCTGAGAATGCAGCCTCCGGCTTAAAGAAAAATGACCCCCATCCCTGGAGACGCAACCCGCGCGCTCTTCAGAATGAGGGTCATGGTACCAGCCGTATCAAGCAGACTTCTTGTTGTTCTTGTCGTCGTCGACCTCGGTAAATTCCGCGTCGACCACGTCGTCCTTGGCGGCATCCTTGGCCGCATCGCTTTCGGCCGCCTGCTTGTACATGGCCTCGCCGAGCTTCATCGAAGCCTGCGCCAGCGTGTTGGTCTTGGCGGTGATCGCCTCGGCGTCGTCGCCCTTCAGCGCTTCCTTCAGATCGCTGACGGCGTCCTCGATGGCGCGGCGCTCGCTCTCCTCGACCTTGGAGCCGTGCTCGGCCAGGGCCTTCTCGGTGGAGTGCACCATCGAGTCGGCATGGTTCTTGGCGTCGACCGCGGCGCGGCGCTTCTTGTCCTCGGCGGCATTGGCCTCGGCGTCCTTGACCATCTTCTGGATGTCGGCTTCGGACAGGCCGCCGGATGCCTGGATCCGGATCTGCTGCTCCTTGCCGGTCGCCTTGTCCTTGGCCGAAACGTTGACGATGCCGTTGGCGTCGATGTCGAAGGTGACCTCGATCTGCGGCATGCCGCGCGGCGACGGCGGAATCCCCATCAGGTCGAACTGGCCCAGCACCTTGTTGTCGGCGGCCATTTCGCGCTCGCCCTGGAAGACGCGGATGGTGACGGCGTTCTGGTTGTCCTCGGCGGTCGAGAACACCTGGCTCTTCTTGGTCGGGATCGTGGTGTTGCGATCGATGATGCGGGTGAACACGCCGCCCAGCGTCTCGATGCCGAGCGACAGCGGGGTGACGTCGAGCAGCAGCACGTCCTTGACGTCGCCCTGCAGCACGCCGGCCTGGATCGCCGCGCCGATGGCGACGACCTCGTCCGGGTTGACGCCCTTGTGGGGCTCCTTGCCGAACAGCTGCTTCACCACTTCCTGGACCTTCGGCATGCGGGTCATGCCGCCGACCAGCACCACTTCGCCGATTTCACCGGCGGTGAGGCCGGCATCCTTCAGCGCCTTGCGGCAGGGCTCGATGGTCTTCTGCACGAGATCGTCGACCAGCGCCTCGAATTTGGCGCGCGTCAGCTTCATCGTCAGATGCTTCGGACCGGAGGCGTCGGCGGTGATGAAGGGCAGGTTGATTTCGGTCTGGGTGGTCGAGGACAGTTCGATCTTGGCCTTTTCGGCGGCCTCTTTCAGCCGCTGCAGGGCAAGCTTGTCGTTGCGCAGGTTGATGCCCTGCTCCTTCTGGAATTCGTCGGCGAGATAGCTGACCAGACGCATGTCGAAGTCTTCGCCGCCGAGGAACGTATCGCCGTTGGTCGACTTCACTTCGAACACGCCGTCGCCGATCTCGAGCACCGACACGTCGAATGTGCCGCCGCCTAGGTCGTATACCGCGATGGTGCCGGACTTGGTCTTGTCGAGGCCGTAGGCGAGGGCTGCCGCGGTCGGCTCGTTGATGATGCGCAGCACTTCAAGGCCGGCGATCTTGCCGGCGTCCTTGGTGGCCTGACGCTGCGCGTCGTTGAAATAGGCGGGAACGGTGATGACGGCCTGCTCGACCTTGGTGCCGAGATGGGCTTCCGCGGTCTCCTTCATCTTCTGCAGGATGAAGGCCGAGACCTGCGAGGGCGAATAGGTCTTGCTGTCGGCTTCGACCCAGGCGTCGCCGTTGGATGCCTTGACGATCTTGTAGGGGACGAGCTTCTTGTCCTTCTCGACCATCGGGTCGTCATAACGGCGGCCTACCAGGCGCTTGACCGCGAAGAAGGTGCGCTCGGGATTGGTCACCGCCTGGCGCTTGGCGGGCTGTCCGACAAGGCGCTCGCCATCATCGCTGAAAGCGACGATCGACGGGGTCGTCCGCATGCCCTCGGCGTTCTCGATGACTTTCGCTGTCTTGCCATCCATTACGGCGACGCACGAATTCGTGGTGCCGAGATCGATCCCAATGACCTTTCCCATGGTCTCCATATCCTCTTTTTTTGCGGCAGGTTGGCTGGGCCCTGACGGCACACCAATCCAAACCCCCAAACGATCAATTACTCGCGATATTGCGACGGTGAGCCTCATATAGGAGGGGGGGTGGGGCCTGCAAGGACCCGGACGTAACCTAAGTCCCCGAAAACCCTCATCCTTGAAAGATAGTGTCGGCCGCAGGCCCCGGGGGCGGCGACCCTCCGGCCGGCCTCCCTCACCCGATGGCGGCCGGGATCGTCAACCCTTCTGCGATCTTGCCAGGCTCGAAGGCTGGGGCTCCGGGCAGGACGCCGCGGAATGCCGACGGGAAGCCTGTGCCGAAAAACCTGCCCCAGCGGCTCGGCTGACAGCCGGAATTATCAGGGGCCGGCAATCAGAAACTCAGGCAGGACAGCCCGGCCGGAGGTCGTCTCGATAATAGCGCCGGCAACGCCAGCCCCCGCATTGACGCTTCATTAACGTTCGAGGAGGCGCCGCCGCGTTGCGGCGACAGGAGTTTAACGAAGTTTTGCGCAAATGCGGCCCGAACCACGAGGAGATCGCGCCGCGCATGACCACTGATGCAGACATATTCGTGATCGGCGCCGGGCCGGCCGGCCTCACCGCGGCTTACTGCCTGACCAGGGAGACGTCGTCGGTCATCGTGATCGAGAAGGACCCGGTCTATGTCGGCGGCATCAGCCGTACCGTGCGGCACGGCGATTTCCTGTTCGATATCGGCGGCCACCGTTTCTTCTCAAAGTCCAAAGAGGTCGTCGACCTCTGGCACGAGATCCTGCCCGACGACTTCATCGCGCGGCCGCGGCTGTCGCGAATCTTTTATGGCGGAAAATTCTATTCCTATCCGCTGAGCGCGTTCCAGGCGCTGCGCAATCTCGGAATCTTCACCAGCGCCGCCTGCGTTCTGTCCTATGCCTGGGCCAGGGCATTCCCGATCGCGGAGCCTCGCAGCTTTCATGACTGGATTCGCAATCAGTTCGGCGAGCGGCTGTTCCAGATTTTCTTCAAGACCTACACCGAGAAGGTGTGGGGGATGTCCTGCGACGAAATCTCCGCCGACTGGGCGGCGCAGCGCATCAAGGGGCTGGATCTTCGCGTCGCCATCGTGAACGCGCTGAAGCACTCGTTCGGGCGCAAGAAGAAGGCCGCCGCGGCCGGCAGCGACGTGGTGAAGTCGCTGATCGAGACCTTCCAGTATCCGCGCAAGGGTCCCGGCATGATGTGGGAGGCCGCCGCGGCCAGGATCCGGGAGCGCGGCGCTCAGGTCCTGATGGGGCGCGAACTGGTCGAACTCGCCTATGACGAGGTCGACAGGCTCTGGCGCATCGGTGTCGCGACGCCGGACGGAAAACGCGAGAACTATACCGCGCGCCACGTCGTCAGCTCGGCGCCGGTGCGCGAGCTGGTGCAGAAATTGTCGCCGAAGCCGATCTCGCTGCTGCATGCGCGCGCATTGCGCTACCGCGATTTCCTCACCGTCGCGCTGATGATGGACAAGGCGGAAGCGTTTGCCGACAACTGGATCTATATCCATGATCCCTCGGTGAAGGTCGGACGCGTGCAGAATTTCGGATCGTGGTCCCCCGAAATGGCGCCGGCCGGCATGACGTGCCTCGGCCTCGAATATTTCTGCTTCGAGGGCGACGGGCTGTGGACGATGTCCGACGAGGAGCTGATTGAGCTGGCCAGGCGCGAGGTGGTGAAAGTCGGCCTGGCCGCCGCCGCCGATGTGGTGGACGGTTGCGTGGTGCGCCAGCCGAAGGCCTATCCGGTCTATGACGATGCCTACCGCGAGCACATGGCGATGATCCGGCGCGACCTCGAGCAGACCTATCCGAGCCTGCATCTGATCGGCCGGAACGGCATGCACAAATACAACAATCAGGATCACGCCATGATGACCGCCATGCTCACGGCGCGGAACATCCTGGCCGGCGAACGGCTCTACGACATCTGGCAGGTCAACGAGGACGCGGAATATCACGAGGCGGGCGCATCGAGCGCACAGGCCGCCCTGGCGAGCGAACGCCTGGTGCCGCTCAAGGCGAAGACCCGGGCGGCGTAAAACCGCGGGCTTCGCCGCGCCCCGTTTCATGGCTGGTTGCGCCGGCCAGATCCGGCGTCAGGGCTGCGAACGACGCACGCCCCGTCGCGACAGATTGTCCAGTTACGGAACCGGAATGCCCGAAAACCACCTGAAAGCCGGCCGATTACGGCGAAAAACAGCCGCTTCCACGCGGGCCCGGTGTCTCCGTGACGGGCCCGGCCTGTTACCGGAATGCCAAATTCGCTAAAAGCCGGGCTCGCGATGCGCGGCCCCCGGTACACCCTGCCACACCGGCCGACCATTGAACGGCCTCAATGCAAACCCAGTAGACCTTTCATGATGCTCATCCGACTGATCTTCGCGATTGCCCTGCTGATCCCTGCCATAGGCCCTGCGCTCGCCGCGGACGCGGTTTTTCCGCCGGGCATCAGGGTCGGCATCACGCCGCTGGTCGGCCTCTCCCGCGCAAAAACCTTCGCCGGATTCGAGACCGAGGATAACGGCGTCAAGGTGTTGATGACGGAGCTTCCGGCCGACGCCTATACCGAGGTCAGTAATGCCTTCAAGAATAACCCGGCGGGCGCCGGCGGCGTCAAGCCGGAGAGCATCGAGACCGCGTCCGGCCTTGCCTACTACACCATCGAATCCGGCAAGGACGGCACGACCAATGTGCGTCGCTATTCGATGATCCTGCCGGGCGGCGCCTTCTCCGGCTATATCGCCGTGCAGGTTCCGGAAAACGCTTCCAAAATCTATACCGACGACGCCGTGCGCCAGATGTTCGCGTCGGCGACGGTGCGCAAGGAAGTCCCGGTCGAGGAGCAGCTGGCCCAGATGCCCTTCAAGGTCTCCGAATTGAGCGGTTTCAAGAACGTCCGCACGCTGGCGCCAGGTGGGGCCATCGTCATCGCCGACGGCGACGAGACCAAGGGGTTCGAGGCGGCCCCTTTCATGGTGGTCGGTATCGTCGGGGCCGCGCCGACGCAGTCCGAGGATCGCGGTCGTTTCGCCCAGCAAGCCGCGACCACCATTCCCGGTGTGCGCGAGGCCAGGATCACGATGTCGGAGCCGCAGCGGATCGACGGCACGCCCGGCTATGAAACCCGCATCGACGCGGTGAGCGGCAAGGACAATACCCCCGTCACCGTGGTGCAGTGGCTGCGCTTCGGCGGCCAGAGCACGTTGCGCATCATCGGCAGCTCGCCGCGCGAGGAATGGACCAAGGCATTTCCGCGCTTCCGCGCCGTGCGCGACGGCATCGAGCCGCGCTGAGGACGGCACGACCTGCCGAAGATTCGGACGCCGGCGGCTTCCCCTGCCTTAAGCGCCGCGGGCGAGTTGGTTTGCTGGTGGCGTCGCTTGCAGGGAGATGCAGCATGTCGGATCTCGCAGCTCCAGTCGCGTTCGAGATGGTCCGGCGCCTGCCGTCACAACGGACCGCCGGCCTGATCTCTGCAATCTCGGGCTATCGCGAGACGGCGCGTGGCCGGTTTTCCCAGCGTGAGGCCGCTCCTCTGGCGGTGCCGCTGATCATCAGTTTCGGCACGCCGTTTGGAATCGCGCTCGGGCGCAAGCCTGACGCGGCCGATCAGCATGGCAGTTTCGCCGCGGGACTCTATGCCGGCGCCGTGTACATCGAGTCCGACGGCGGCGCCGAATGCGTGCAGGTGGATTTCACCCCGCTCGGTGCCTTCAGGTTTTTCGGCGGCGCCGTCGTCGACCTCGCCGCGCGCATGATCGAGGTCGGTGACGTGCTCGGGGGCGACGGCGCACGGCTGCGCGAGCGCCTCGGCGCGACAAATGGCTGGCAGCGCCGCTTCGATATCGTCGAGGAGTTCATCGCCGATCGCGCCACCTGCCTGCCGTCCCCGGAACTCGAATTCGCCTGGCGCCGGCTGGCGCGCCGCGGCGGCGGCATCCGGATCGCTGCGTTGGCCGAGGAGATCGGCTGGAGCCGCAAGCACCTGGTCGATCGCTTTCGTTGTCAGTTCGGTCTCGGCCCCAAATCGATTGCGCGGATGATGCGCTTCCATCGCGCCTGCGGCCTGGCAAGAACCGGAACGTCGACCGGCTGGGCCGGCATCGCGGCGGACAGCGGGTTTTCGGATCAGGCCCATCTGATCCGCGAATTCACCGCACTTGCCGGTGAGCCGCCAACGGCCTGGGCGCGACGCCTGGCATTGACCGACAGCCGGCTGACACGCCTGCATCACGCGGAGTGGTAACAAATCTTCAAGCGGACAATGCCCGGCTTGCCGCATAATCGCGCGCACAGCCAATTCAGCAGGAGTTTCCGTGACCGACAACAGCAACATCGAAGCGCCCCGCCTCTATCCGACCCTCCGCTATAGAGATGCGGAGGCGATGATCCGCTGGCTGAAGGACGTCGTTGGCTTCACCGAACGCGTCGTCTACCGCAGCGACGACGGCGGCCTGCAGCATGCCGAACTGGCCTGCGGGTCTTCCATTCTGATGCTCGGCCAAAGCCGCGACGATGAATATGGCCGACTGGTCGGCGACATCAACGGCCGCCGCACCGATTCGCTTTATTTGGCCGTCGACGACCCCGACGCGCTGCACGCCAGGGTCAAGGCCTCCGGCGTCACGATCGAGATGGCACTGCACGATACCGCCTACGGCAGCCGCGACTTCACCTGCCGCGATCCGGAAGGCAATCTCTGGAGTTTTGGGACCTACTGGCCGAAGGTGAGCGAGAAGCCGCTGGCGGGGTAGTCGCGCCGGCCGAACCGATCAAGGCGCGGCCGGAAACGACCCGGTTCATCGGAATGACGGGTGTTCGCTCACCTGGCATTCATCTACAAACCCCGGACCGAAGTCGATGGGCCAGGACGGCCCGTTCGGGCGCACAGGTATGGGACAAGGGTAACGTTGGTGGCAGAGGACCGAGGGATCATCGACGGTGACCGCTTGGCGGCCATCGCGTTCGACGTCCAGGGTACGTGCGTCGATTTCTATCGGCCGATTCTCCGCGCCGGAGCCGCAATCAATCGTGGCAAGGGGTTATCGATCGATTGGGCGATGCTATCTGCTGACTGGCGCACTCTTTACCGGGAGGCGCTGGATGCGATCATCGACGGTCGGCGGCCGTGGATGCGGGTTGACCGAATCTACCGCGAAGCCCTGGACGTCTTGCTGGAGAAACGTGGCCTTGGTGGCTTCTTCACGGCATCCGAACGTGACGAACTGAACGCGGTCTGGACCAAACTGGACCCCTGGCCGGACTCCGTGGAGGGGCTGACTCGCCTGCGACGTCGGTTCACCACTTCGACGCTGTCCAATGCCGGAATGGCCGCAGTGGTCGCCGTGGTCAAGCATGCCAACCTGCCATTCGACGCAATACTGACCGCCGAGCTGGTCGAGACCTATAAACCGGCCCCGGCCGTCTACCAGTTAGCGGTAGATTATCTCGGCTATCGGCCGGACCAGATTCTGATGGTTGCTTGCCATAAATATGATCTGAAAGCGGCCAGGGCTTTCGGCATGCGCACCGCATTTGTTGCAAGGCCTCTCGAGTTTGGCCCTGATGCCACACCCGATATCGCGCCAGAGAGCTGGCTGGACTTTTGTGTCGACAGCTTCACTGCTCTGGCTGACAGATTGAACGCGGTTTGATACCGCCGGTGAACAGGATTCAGCTCGTGACGTCCGCGCCCGGCGCCGCCCTGGCGCCGCCCTTGGAGACCGCGACCAGCGCCGGGCGCAGCACGCGTTCGCCGATGGTGTAGCCGGCCTGCACGACCTGCACCACGGTGCCCGCCGGCACCGACGCGTCGGGGACCTCGTACATCGCCTGCTGGAAATTCGGGTCGAATTTCTCGCCCGCCGGATCGAACTTCTTGACGCCGTTTTTCTCCAGCGTGTTGAGCAGCGAGCGCTCGGTCAGCTCGACGCCCTCGATCAGCGACTTCAGCCCGGGATCGGCGTTGGCCTTGGCCTCGGCCGGAACCGCATCGAGCGCGCGCTGCAGATTGTCGGCGATGTCGAGCACGTCGCGGGCAAAGCCGGTGATGCCATAGGCCCGCGCGTCGGCCACTTCCTTGGCGGTGCGCTTGCGCAGGTTTTCCATTTCCGCCAGCGTGCGCAGCATCTTGTCGCGGGTTTCGGCGAGCTCCCTGGTCAGGGCTTCGACCGAGCCTTCCTCGGGATCGTCGGGCATGATGTATGGCTTGGAAATCACGGGCTCGGCGGCCTTTGCCGGATCGGCCGGATTGTCCTTCTGCCCGTTGGGATCAGTCATGGCATGCCTTCTCGAAAAATCGCTGGAACCGGGTCAATGGGGGATTTGCTGGCCCGGATATCGTGCTTTAGGCGAGGAAAATCAAGCTCGACAACCCGATTTCGGCCGGATCAGCCGCCCAGCATCCGGCTGACGATGCGCGCCGCGTAGTCCACCGTCGGGATCACGCGGGCATAGTTGAGCCGCGTCGGCCCGATCACGCCGAGAACGCCGACGATATGCCCCGCGGCATCGCTGTAGGGCGCGATGATGGTGGAGGAGCCGGACAGCGAAAACAGCTTGTTCTCCGAGCCGATGAAGATCCGCACGCCTTCGGCGCGCTCGGCGCGGCCCAGCAGGTCGATCACGCCGCGCTTGGTCTCGAGATCGTCGAACAGCGACTTCACCCGCTCAAGATCCTCCAGCGCGTGAAGGTCTTCCAGCAGATTGGCGTGCCCGCGCACGATCAGCTGGCGGTCGTCGCTGGTGCCGCCGGACCAGCTCGCGATCCCGGCTGAAATCACCTTGTGCGTCAGCTGATCGAGTTCGGTTCGACTTTGCGTCAGCGCGGTTTCCAGCTCCAGCCGCGCCTCGGCCAGCGTCCGTCCCCTGATCCGCGCATTGAGAAAATTGGTGGCTTCGGTCAGCGCCGAGGAGGGAACGCCCGGCGGCAGGGTCAGCACGCGGTTCTCGACCTGGCCGTCCTCGCCGACCAGCACCACCAGCGCCCGTTCCGGCTCCAGCCGCACGAATTCGATGTGTTTCAGTCGCGAATTGGATTTGGCGGTCAGCACCACGGCGGCGGCCCGGGTCAGGCCGGACAGCCGGGTCAGCGCCTCGCCCAACGCCGCCTCGACCGATTGCGCCTTGCCGACCGAGGCGAGCTGGTTCTGGATCGACTCGCGCTCCGGCTCGGTGAGGTCGCCGACCTGCATCAGGGCGTCGACGAAAAACCGCAGGCCGAGTTCGGTCGGCAGCCGGCCGGCCGAGGTGTGCGGCGCATAGATCAGGCCGAGTTGCTCGAGATCGGACATCACGTTGCGCACCGAGGCCGGCGACAGCGGCATCGCGATCAGGCGCGAAATGTTGCGGGAACCGACGGGTTCACCGGTGGCGAGATAGCTCTCGACGATTTGACGAAAAATGTCCCGCGAGCGCTCGTTGAGCTGGGCAAGCCCGGCATGCGGAGCGATCAGGCCGATCGGATCGTGGTGGGCCACAGAATACTCCCGTTAACTCAGCCTAATCTGTCTATCACAGCGGCTGAGGACAAGCAGGTATTAGTCCCCATGGACCGGCAGAGAACCGGCCGGAGGGGCTCTAGGGCCTTGCCGCTGCCGCTTCCCCCTCCTACAAGCACCGCGAGCCTGTCTTTGCTGGATTTTTGAAAGGATTTCTCATGCGGCCAAGCCGCCGTGCGCCAGACGAATTGCGCGCCGTGTCGCTGGAACGGGGCGTGGTCAAATACGCCGAGGGTTCCTGCATGGTCAAATTCGGCGACACCCATGTGCTCGTCACGGCCACCCTGGAAGAACGGCTGCCGCCATGGCTCAAGGGCCAGGGCCGCGGATGGGTCACCGCCGAATACGGCATGCTGCCGCGCGCCACGCTGGAACGCACCCGCCGCGAGGCCGCCGCCGGCAAGCAGGGCGGACGCACCGTCGAAATCCAGCGCCTGATCGGCCGCAGTTTGCGTGCGGCTGTCGATCTCGAAGCGCTCGGCGAGCGCCAGATCACGGTCGATTGCGACGTCATCCAGGCCGATGGCGGCACCCGCACCGCCTCGATCACCGGCGCCTGGGTGGCGTTGGCCGACTGCATCGCCTGGATGAAGACCCGCAACATGATCAAGACCAGTCCTCTGCGCGATAATGTGGCGGCGATCTCCTGCGGCATCTACAACGGCATCCCGGTGCTCGATCTCGATTACGCCGAGGATTCCGAGGCCGATACCGACGCCAATTTCGTCATGACCGGCGATGGCCGTATCATCGAGGTGCAGGGCACCGCGGAAAAGACCCCGTTCTCGCAGGACGAGTTCCTGGCGCTGATGGCGCTGGCGCGCAAGGGCGTGGCGCGGCTGGTGGATCTGCAGAAAATGGCCGTGGCGTGATTTGCAAAAGGTCGTCATGCCCGGGCTTGACCCGGGCATCCACGACTTCCTCGTACAAAAAACGTGGATGGCCGGGACGAGCGCGGCCATGACGGAATATAAGTACCAATGACTCAACACCGTCGAATCACCGGCAAGCTCGTGATCGCGACCCATAATCCCGGCAAGCTCGCCGAGATGCGCGAACTGCTGGCGCCGCACGGCGTCGAGGCGATCTCGGCCGGCGAACTCGGCCTCGGCGAACCCGACGAAACCGGCGATACGTTTCGCGCCAATGCCGCCATCAAGGCGGTGGCGGCGGCAAAAGCCGCGCAGCTGCCGGCCTTCGCCGACGATTCCGGCCTCGTGGTCGATGCGCTCGACGGCGCCCCCGGCATTCTCTCGGCGCGCTGGGCCGGACCGGACAAGGATTTTGCCGCGGCGATGGCGCGGATCGAGCGTCTGCTGCAGGAGCGCGGCGCCACCGCGCCGGAGCAGCGCAAGGCGCATTTCGTTTCCGCGCTGTGCGTGGCCTGGCCCGACGGTCACCTCGAAGAGGTCGAGGCGCGCGCCGACGGCACGCTGGTGTGGCCGCCGCGCGGCAGCGCCGGGTTCGGCTACGATCCGGCGTTCCTGCCCGATGGACACGCCAGGACCTTCGGCGAGATGACCAGCCTCGAAAAGCACGGCCTGCCGCCGCTGGGCCTGGGCCTGTCGCATCGCGCCCGCGCCTTCGTCAAACTCGCGGAGATCTGCCTTGACTAGCCCCCACCCTAACCCTCCCCCGCAAGCGGGGGAGGGAAAAGGAAACGCAAAGGCTTTTGGCGTTTACGTGCACTGGCCGTTCTGCCTGTCGAAGTGCCCGTATTGCGATTTCAACAGCCATGTCCGGCACGCGCCTGTTGACGAGGAACGCTTCGCAAAGGCCTTTGCCCGCGAGATCGAAACGTCAGCGGCGCGGGCGCCGGGCCGCGAGGTCTCCTCGATCTTTCTCGGCGGCGGCACGCCGTCGCTGATGCAGCCGAAGACCGTCGGCGCCATTCTCGATGCCATTGCAAGACACTGGCGCGTCGCGCCCGATGCCGAGGTTTCGCTGGAGGCCAACCCGACCAGCGTCGAGGCGACGCGGTTTCGCGGTTATCGCGCCGCCGGCGTCAACCGGGTTTCGCTCGGCGTGCAGGCACTCGACGATGCCTCGCTGAAGGCGCTGGGACGTCTGCACACCTCGCGCGAGGCGCTCGACGCCGTCGCGATCGCGCGCACCGCGTTCGATCGTTACTCGTTCGATCTGATCTACGCCCGTCCCGACCAGACCCCGCGGATGTGGGCGGACGAGCTGAAGCTGGCGATCTCGGAAGCCGCCGAGCATCTGTCGCTCTATCAGCTCACCATCGAAGAGGGCACGCCGTTCTTCGGCCTGCACGCCGCCGGCAAATTGAAGACGCCGGACGAGGCCGTCGCCCGTGCGCTCTACGACGTCACCCAGGACGTCTGCGCGCAACATGGCCTGCCGTCCTACGAGATCTCCAACCACGCGCGCCCGGGCGCGGAGTGCAAACATAATCTGGTCTACTGGCGCGGCGAGGAATATGCCGGCATCGGTCCCGGCGCCCATGGCCGCCTCGATGTCGACGGCACGAGGCACGCCATCGCCACCGAAAAACGCCCCGAGGCATGGCTGATGCGCGTCGAGGCCAACGGCCACGGCGTCGTGGTCGACGATCTCCTCAACAGCGAAGAACGCGCCGATGAATTCCTGCTGATGGGCCTGCGGCTGGCGGAAGGCATCGATCCCGAACGCTATGCCGCGCTGTCCGGCCGCACGCTGGATCCCGGCCGCATCGCGATCCTGCGCGAGGAAGGCGCCATCACCGTCGATGCCAATGGCCGGCTGCGGGTGACGCAGGCGGGCTTTCCGGTGCTCGACGCCGTGGTGGCGGATCTCGCGGCGTAGAATATTTCTCGTCGTCCCGGACAAATGAGCCACTGCGTTCGCAGCGGCGACACAAGCTACGCCCCAAAGCTCTTCGGCGAGCTGGCGACCGGCGTGCTGCCGCCCGATCCCACCCTCATCACGGCGAGGCCGCGCTCGTTGGTGCCGTCGGCGCGGAAGCGGAACAGGCCATCGATGCCGGCAAAGCCCGACGGACTGGTCAGCACCTCGGTCGCGAACCTCTGCGGTCCCTGGGTTCGCGCCAGGGCGGCGACCAGCGCCACCGCGTCATAGGCCAGTGTCGCGGTGCGCACCGGATCGGCGCCAAATTTGGCGCGGTAGCGGCCGGAGAAGGCGCGGAAGCCGGACGGATCCGGCGCGGCATACAGCCCACCCTGAAGCGCCGGGCTCGCGAACACCCGCGGATTGTCCCACAGGCCGGTGCCGAGCAGCTGGATGTTGCGCAGATTCGCCCCCGCCGCGGTCAGCGCGTCGGCGACCTGCACCACAGAGTCGCCGTCGTCGGCGATGAACAGCGCGTCGGCCGAACCCAGCGCCTGCGCCACGGTGCGTGCCGGCGTGGCGCGGTCGGCGCCGTATTTTTCGAACGCGACGAGGCGCCCGTTCCTGCGGCCGACCGCCTGCTTGAACGCGGCCTCCACCACATTGCCATAGGCATTGTCGGGCACCATGGCCGCGAACGAACGCTTGCCGGTGCTGGCGGCGTATTCGACGATCCGGTTGACGTCGGATTCGGGCAGGAAACTGAGCAGATAAACGCCGCGGCCGGCGACGCTCGAATCGGTCGAGAACGCGATCACGGAGACGCCGCGGGTGCGCGTCAGCGCCGCGGTCGATGGCACCGAACCTGCAAACAGCGGACCGAGAATGATCTCGGCGCCCTCGTCGAGCGCCTGCTGGGTTCCCAGGCTCGCGCCCTGCGGGCTGCCGCCGTCGTCCTTGATCAGGAGCTGGATATTGGGATTCTGGAACTCGGCCAGCGCCATCTCGGCGGCGTTCCTCATCGACTGCGCCGCGACGCCGGCATTGCCCGATGCCGACAGCGGCAGCACCAGCCCGACCTTGACCCCGCCGGTGCCGACGGCCTGCGGCTGCTGCGGCGGCCCCGCGGTCTCCGCCGAACCGAACGGATTCGAACCCATGCCGGCGCAGGCCCCGAGCAGGGGCGCGCCCAGAATCAGGCCGACCGCCGTCCGCCGGGTGGCCCCCGACGGCGTCTTGCAAGGCAAAGACCTGGAAGGCCCGGATTTGGGTTCGAGTGGCCCTACCATCGCATCTCTTTTCTTGACCGGCCGACATCGCCGGCACTTCTACCTCCCCATGATCAAGGGGGGTGGAATCAGGCATATTGTCGGCGAATAGTTAACCAAATCAAAAGGATTGTGGCAGCGCCGCCTTGGCCGCCGGTTGCACGCTCCTGGTTCCATCCCGCGCGCCGCGACCTACCCTTCGGCAGCCGCCACGCTGCGGCCCGGTGGCGTCGGCGGCCCGTCCCATCTAGATTGGCATTATGCGCCCAAAACCCGCGTCCACAAATACGTCTGACAGCCCGCTTGTTGCGCCGGCACGGATATTTTCGTTGGGCGGCCACGTTATGAACGCGCCGAAAGCGGTTCCCGGCCTGCATCTGGTGGCCACCCCGATCGGCAATCTCGGCGATATCACCATCCGCGCGCTGGAAACCCTGGCGGGCGTCGATATCATCGCCTGCGAAGACACCCGCATGACCCGGCGGCTGACCGAGCGCTACGGCATCTCGGCCTTGCTGAAACCCTATCACGAGCACAATGCCGCGCAGGCCCGCCCCGTCATCCTGCAGAAGCTGGCGCAGGGCGCCTCGATCGCGCTGGTCTCGGATGCCGGCACGCCGCTGATTTCCGATCCCGGTTTCAAGCTGGTGCGCGAGGTCTGCGCCGCCGGCCACCAGGTGATCGCGCTGCCCGGCCCGTCCTCGGTGCTGGCGGCGCTGTGCGTGGCGGCCTTGCCGACCGACCGGTTTTTCTTCGAGGGATTTCTGCCGTCGAGATCGACCGCGCGCCGCGCGCGGCTCACCGAACTGTCGCGGATCGACGCCACGCTGGTGATGTTCGAATCCGGCAACCGGGTGCAGGACACGCTGGCCGATCTCGCCGACATCATGGGCACGCGCGATGCTGCGATCTGCCGCGAAATGACCAAGCTGCACGAGGAGATTCTGCGCGCGCCCATCGCCGAACTCGCCACCGCCGCCGCCACGCTGGAGACCCGCGGCGAATTCGTGCTGGTGATCGGCCCGCCGGCTGCCCGCGCCCAGGCCATGACCGGGGATGAACTGGACGATCTCCTGCGCAACCGGCTGCAGCGCGACAGCGTCAAGGACGCGGTGGCGCATGCGGTCGAACTGTCCGGCCGGCCGCGCCGCGAGATCTATGCCCGCGCGCTCGAACTCGCCAAAGGCACCCACCAGCAAGCGACGGACGACGATGGCGAAGACTGACGGCGCAGCGCCGCCCGGCAAGCTCGCAAAAATCGCCGCGCCGGAACGGGTCGCGGCATTTCGCACCGGCCTGTCGGCGGAAGCGCGCGCCGCCGCCTGGCTGACGGCGAAGGGTTATCGCATTCTGGCCAAGCGGTTTCGCACGCCCCATGGCGAGATCGATCTGGTGGCGCGCAAACGCGATCTGGTGGCGTTCATCGAGGTCAAGGCGCGTGCCAGCCTGGATGAGGCCGCCTATGCGGTGACGCCACGCCAGCAGGCCCGCATCATCGCCGCCGCCCAGGCCTGGCTGATGGCGCATCCCGAGCATGCGGAATTCGAGCTGCGTTTCGACGCCGTGCTGATTGCGCCGCGGCGGCTGCCGCGCCATCTGTTAGCGGCCTTCGACGCCAGCACCTGACGCCTCCGATTCTCTTGCATCACCCCAACTCGCGGACCCCTGAAATGAAATTGAACGTCGCCGTCCAGATGGACCCCATCGCGCGCATCAACATCCGTGGCGATTCGACCTTTGCGCTGCTGCTGGAGGCGCAGAAGCGCGGCCACGCGCTGTCCTATTACACGCCCGAAAAGCTCTCGCTGCGCGGCGAGGAGGTGGCAGTGCCGGTGCAGACACTCACCGTGCGCGACGAGGTCGGCGATCATTGCACCCTCGGCGAGCCGAAGCGGACGCTGCTCACCTCGTTCGACGTCGTGCTGCTGCGGCAAGACCCGCCGTTCGACCTCGCCTACATCACCTCGACGCATCTGCTGGAGCGTATCCATCCGAGAACGCTGGTCGTGAACGATCCCGCCAGCGTGCGCAACGCGCCGGAGAAAGTCTTCGTGATGGATTTCCCCGAATTGATGCCGCCGACGCTGATCTCGCGCGACCTCGACGAGATCAACGCCTTCCGCGACCAGCACGGCGCCGTGGTGATGAAGCCGCTGCACGGCCATGGCGGCGCCGCGGTGTTCCGCGTCATGCCGCAGGACATGAATTTCGGCTCGCTGTTCGACATGTTCTCGGTGACCTTCCGGGAGCCTTGGGTGATCCAGCGCTTCCTGCCCGAGGTCCGGCACGGCGACAAGCGCATCATCCTGGTCGACGGCGAATTCGCCGGCGCCGTCAACCGCGTGCCGGCGGCCGACGATCTGCGCTCCAACATGGTGCGCGGCGGCGCCGCCCAGGCCACCGACCTCACCCCCCGCGAGCGCGAAATCTGCGCGACGCTGGGTCCGAAATTGCGCGAGCGCGGCCTGCTGTTCGTCGGCATCGACGTCATCGACGGCTTTCTGACCGAGATCAACGTCACCTCGCCCACCGGCATCCGCGCCATCGCGCGGCTGGGCGGGCCTGATGTCGCGGCAAAGATCTGGGACGTGATCGAGAAGAAGCGGGGCTAACCAGCGCTGTTGCGCGCCGGCCGATAGGCCTACCTTGCGTTAATCGAATCACGCGAGGAGAGACCGCATGGCTGACCAGAATCCGCAACCGCCGGCCGCTCTCGTTTACGAGGACACCGGCGCCGCCGCCGCGCTGGTTTATTTCGACATCGTCGGAGCCTATGGCATCATGCACGGCACCGTCGAGATCGAGCTCGCGACCCGCATTCTCGTTCCCGCGCAAAGCGGCCTCACCGACGTGAAATTCCTGTCGTCCGGGCGGCTGCGCTGCAGTCCGACCGCCGCCGCCAATCTGCGCAATGCGCTCGATGCCGCGCTGAAGATGCTGGAGCAGCCGCTGCCGCAACCCGATCCGGTGGCGGCCTCCCGGATGAATTGATGGTTCGAGACGCGCGGCGTTGCCGCGCTCCTCACCATGAGGGACCCTCATCCTGAGGAGGCGCGAAGCGCCGTCTCGAAGGATTGTTGCGCCTTCCAATGGCCCATTTCGCTTGTCAGCTTTTGCAGGCGGGTGCAACCTGAGCGAATGCCCGCTCGACTTGGGCGGACGGTCAAGTCCGGGGCTGCAACGCACAATTTCCATAAAAACTAACGGAGGAAAACGCATGACATCGGATGTTTCGCGACGCTCTTTGCTGGCGCTCGGCGCCGGCCTCGGTGCCTCGACCCTGCTCGGCGGCAGCGCCCTGGCCAAGGCGCCGAAGCTCGGCACCCAGGTGCCCTATTTCTATCGTTTCAATTTCGGCGATGCCGAAGTCACCGTCGTTTCCGACGGCCCGCTGCCGCTCGGCGATCCCGGCGGCGCCTTCATCGGGGTGCCGAAGGAGGAGGTCAAGAAGATGCTGACCGACAATTTCCTGTCGCCGGACAATGTCGTGCTCGAACAGAACTCGCCGATCGTCAACACCGGCGACAAGCTGGTGCTGTTCGACACCGGCATGGGCACCTCGAAGGCGTTCGGCCCGACCACGGGACGGCAGCAGAAGAGCATGGCGGAGGCCGGCATCAAGCCGGCCGATATCGACGCCATCGTCTGCTCGCATGCGCATATCGACCATATCGGCGGCATCGTCGACGCCGACGGCAAGCCGCTGTTTCCGAATGCACAGGTCTACATCGCCCAGAGCGACTACGATTTCTGGACCGACGAGGGCAAGCTCGGCGGCCCCCTGAAGGACTTCGTGATCCATGCCCGCAAGAACCTGCTGCCGGTGAAGGACCGGCTGGTGTTCTTCAAGGACAACCAGGAAATCCTGCCCGGCATCACCGTGATCTCCGCGCCCGGCCATACCGTCGGCCACAGCATGTTCATGGTGACGTCGAAGGGCAAATCCTTCTGCTTCCTCGGCGACCTCAC
>NZ_JAUYQU010000078.1 GCF_030697065.1 Bradyrhizobium sp. | reverse complement strand
CGCGCGGGCAGGGCCTTGCCCCTTGCGGCGCTCCCGCTCGGCGCCGATCAAAAGCCCGATGCCCAGCGCGACCGCGAGATTAAGAAGCAGGGGAGGCAGTTCGATCATTTTGCTCCTGTTCGCCGGATCATCCCGGCGCGGTTTAACCGTTCGCCCACCCTCGTCGCTTCGCTCGATGATCATTGCCGGATGAGCGGCGGTTTGGGAAGCCGCCTCCTTGGCGACGGGATGCTTGCCCCAGATCAAAGCACGCGATCGCAAGCAGCCTAGTAATCTGGAGCACAGGAGGCCAACCATGCTGCCCTTTACATCCGAGCAGTTCCGTTCGGTCTTTGTGGACTACAACAACTCCATCTGGCCGGCCCAGATTGCGGCATATCTGCTCGGCGG
Organism: Bradyrhizobium sp.; assembly: GCF_030697065.1. Classification (GTDB taxonomy): domain Bacteria; phylum Pseudomonadota; class Alphaproteobacteria; order Rhizobiales; family Xanthobacteraceae; genus Bradyrhizobium. Next base: position 11,045 of record NZ_JAUYQU010000078.1, on the reverse strand, counting down.
GATCGCGGTTGCATTGCTCTACCGCAAGACGCCGCACGGGGACCGGATCATTGCCGGCATCCTGGCGATGATGTGGTTGTGGACGGGCGTCGGCTATCACGCGCTTTGGTTCTCCTCGATCAACAAGGCCGCCTACGCGTTTGCGGTGCTGTTCATTCTCCATGGCTGCTATCTTCTTTACGCCGGCGTGTATCGCGGTCTGATCGGGTTCGGCCTGCGACCAGGCCTGCCGGCCGTTATCGGCGGGGCGTTCGTGGTCTATGCGGCGATTTTCTATCCGATGATTGGCGTGGCCGCCGGCCATGCCTATCCCGCAATGCCGATGTTTGGCGTTACGCCGTGCCCGGTGGTCATTCTTACGTTCGGGCTTCTTCTATTGACCGTACGCCCTGTGCCGCGCTGGCTTCTTGTCGTTCCCTTTATCTGGTCGTTGATCGGCGGCAGCGCCGCCATTCTTCTGCAAGTCCCACAAGACTGGCTTCTGCTGGTCAGTGGTGCGATTACCGTACCGCTGCTGGTTTTTCGAGACCGGCAGACGATGGAAGAGGGGATCGCGTAAGGCAGGTCGCAGCGGCTCGGCGCTTCATTGTCTAATGTCGAGAGCGGGATGTTCCGATGTCATCCCGCCGCCATCGCGCGACGTTGATGCAGATCATGGCCGACTGCGCGGTCTCTTGGGAAGCTGTCTCGTTCGCGCCGAGACGGTTCGCGTGACATCGGGATCGACGCATGGGTCGTCTGCACAAGGAGAACCACCTTGTCGAGCGCATCGGATGGCTGCGGGCGGCCGTGCTCGGCGCCAATGACGGGATTATCTCGACCGCGAGCCTGATCCTCGGCGTGGCGTCGGCCTCTGCCTCGCAGAGCGATGTGTTGCTGACCGGCGTTGCCGGGCTGGTCGCCGGCGCGATGTCGATGGCGGCAGGCGAATATGTGTCGGTCAGTTCGCAGTCCGATACCGAGCACGCCGACCTCGCGCGCGAGAAGCGGGAATTGGCCGACGACCCCGTCTTCGAGCGCGAAGAACTGGCCCAGGTCTATGTCGCACGCGGCGTCGAGGCTGAACTCGCCCGCGAGGTCGCAAGGCAATTGATGGCCAAGGATGCCCTGGGCGCGCATGCCCGCGACGAACTCGGGATCTCCGAGGTCACGGCCGCGCGCCCGGTGCAGGCGGCGCTGGCCTCGGCCGCGACCTTCTCCGTCGGGGCGGCGGCGCCGCTCGCGCTGGTGCTGGTCCCGCCCTCCAATATGCTGATTCCGGTGGTATCGGCGGGATCGTTGATCTTTCTCGCCCTGCTCGGCGCGATCGGCGCGAAGGCCGGCGGCGCCGGACTCCTGAAGCCGACCATCCGCGTGACCTTCTGGGGCGCGTTCGCGATGGCGTTGACAGCGGGGATCGGCGCCATATTCGGCAAGGTGGTCTGAACGCAGGTTGTGGGATGCTACCGCGCCGCCGACTTCGGCGCCGGCGTCACGCGCCAGATCGCGTTGCCGACGTCGTCGGCCACCAGTAGCGCGCCCTGTTTGTCGAGTTGCACGCCGACCGGCCGGCCCTGCGCTTCGCCGTTGTCATTTAGGTAGCCGGTCAGCACGTCCTGCGGCTTGCCTGACGGCTTGCCATCGGTGAATGGCACGAAGATCACCTTGTAACCGGAGCGCGGCTTCCGATTCCATGAGCCATGCTGGCCGACAAAGGCGCCGCCGGCCATCGCCTGCGGAAACAGATTGCCGGTGTTGAAGGCAAGTCCGAGCGCCGCGGTGTGCGCGCCGAGCGCGTAGTCGGGGGCGATCGCCTTCGCCACCTGATCGGGCCGATGCGGTGCGACCCTCGTGTCGACCTTCTGGCCGTAATAGCTGTAGGGCCAGCCGTAGAACGCGCCGTCCTTCACCGAGGTCATGTAGTCCGGCACCAGATCGTTGCCCAGTTCGTCGCGCTCGTTGACGACCACCCACAGCGCTCCCGTGTTCGGCTCCCAGGCCGGCCCGTTCGGATTGCGCAGGCCGGAAGCGAACACGCGCCACTTGCCGGAGGCGCGATCGACTTCGAGCACGGCGGCGCGATTGGCCTCCTCCGCCATGCCGTTTTCGCCGATATTGCTGTTGGAGCCGACGGTGACGTAAAGCTTTGTGCCGTCGGGACTGGCGATCAGGTCCTTGGTCCAGTGATGGTTGCGGCCCGCCGGCAGGTCCGTCAGCTTCGCCCCCGGCGCGGTGATTTTGGTGTCGCCGGCACGGTAGGTAAATTTCACGATGGCGTCGGCATTCGCGACGTAGAAGTCTTCGCCGACCAGCGCCATGCCGAACGGCGAGAACAGGTTTTCGAGGAAGACGCTCCTCGTCTCGGCGATGCCGTCGCCGTCGGCATCGCGCAGCAGCGTGATGCGATTGGCGCTGGGCACGCCGGCGCCGGCGCGCTTCATAACCATTGTCGTGATCCAGCCCATGATGCCGCCGGAATCAGCCTTGGGCGGCGCATTGCTTTCCGCCACCAGCACGTCGCCATTGGGCAGCACATGGACGGTGCGCGGATGATCGAGCCCGGTCGCGAAGGCATTCACCGCCAGGCCGCTGGCGGCCCTGGGCTTGGCTCCGTCAGGCCAGCCGGTGGCGGTCGCGATGTTGACCGTCGGCAGCCAGGATTTTTCCGGGGCCGGCAAGGTCGGGGAGGGGCCGAAGGTCTGCTCTGCGACGGCGGTTTCCGGGGGCTCGCTGCAGGCGGCGAGCGGAAGCGCCAACGTGCCGAAACAGATGCCGAGCAGGATTGCGTTGCGCATGATGGCTCCCGGGAAATTGCCCTGTACAATGCCGCAGACCTGCCGATGTTCAAGGCTTCCCGCCATGAATTTCGCGTGATGGAAAGCCGTGCCAAACCAACAGCTTGCTATCTGTGCATGGGGTTGTTTTCGATATTTTGGATTGAAGACCGCGCCCTGTCGCCTCGGGTGGGACTTGGGGCTCGGTAAGTCTGGGCAAAAAGGGTTTTGGGGGAGATCGCCATGAACGGGACGACCGACGGCGCGCGCGAGGCGCAATGGCTGAAATGGCGCAGCGTCGCCGAGCTCTATCATGCCTATTTCACCGGGCTGATCCTGACCGTGGTGACGCGGCGCGGTACCGCCGATGCCGCGGAATTCGTGTTCCGGGTGTTTCGCCGCCAGCAGCAGGAGCGCTTTCTGCCCGGCCTCGAAAAGCTCGGCCTCAGCCATCTGCCGCCGGCGGTGGCGGCGGCGCAGTATCATTATCTCTCGAACTGGATCGGCGGCGTCCATGTCGAATACATGTACGAGAACGACCGCAAGGCCTGGATCCGCTATCCGCCGCCGCGCTGGATCTGGAAGGGCACCGCCATCTGCGGCGTGCCCGGCGAAGTGTCGCGCGCGATGCTGCGCGGCTGGCACGCCAACAACGGCGCAGCGCTGGGCGATCTCCGGCTCGGTTTCGTCTGCACCAAGCAGAGCGTCGATGGCCAGGACGGGCTGGAAGGCTATTACTGCGAATACGACCATCCGCTCGAGATCGACCAGCGCATGGTGTTCGCGCGCCATCTCGAGGCGCCGTTGTTCGATCCCGCCGCGGCACCAGCCTTGCCGGTCGCAAGCTGGCCGAAGCCGCGGCTGGAAAAGGCCTACCGCAACTACGCGATGGAATATGTGCGGACCGCAGCACCCGTGATGGTGCAGGTGTTCGGCCCGGAAGATGCCGGCTACCTGCTGCATCTCACCGGAAAGCTGATCGGCATGCAGTATTTCGACGAGATCGCGCGTGGTCTATCCGGCAGCCGGGGTTCCGCAAAGGAATTCACGGCGTTCCTGCAAACGCTGTTCGGTGCGCAGGACGAGGTCGCCGAAATCAGCGAGTCCGAAGGCGCTTTCGAAATGCGGCAGCAGAGCTGGAAGCTGATGGCCGATGTGGGCGATTGTCACCCGGCCTGCGCCAGGGTGCTCGAAGGATTGTTCCAGGGCCTGGCAGCCGGCTGCGGTCGCCACATTCCGGTTCACTTGAAACCGTCGGCCGGCGGCAAGCCGCCCTTCGTCTGGTCGATCGGCTGATACCCGCACCTTGCGCCACTGCGCTCTCCCGCGTGCGGGGGAAAAGTAAGCAAGAAAGCCCCCTGCACGCAGGCGGCCCATGCGCCGGGCGCGCATGGAATCGCCCGGGATCGGTGCTAGGAAGCGGCCGGCACGGCAGGTAGATCGGGCTGCGGCGCGCCTGGCGCGCGGGAGATGAAATGTCCGATATCGGTGTCGCCGAGATCCCCGTCGACGACGACGAACGCCCGCTTCCGCCGCCGGAAGCGCCGGTGACGAACGTGCTCGTCGAGGGGCCGATCCTGCGCACGCTGCTGTGGCTGGCATGGCCGAACGTGATCGCGCTGTCGGCCGGCACCTGCGTGGTGATCGCGGAGACCTCCTATATCGGCCGGCTCGGCGTCGAGTCGCTGGCGGCGATGGCGCTGGTTTTTCCGTTCGTGATCCTGACCATGACCATGTCGGGCGGCGCGATGGGCGGCGGCGTGGCCTCGGCGATCGCGCGCGCGATCGGCGCCGGCGATATCGACCGCGCCTCGACGCTGGCGGCGCATGCGCTGCTGATCGGCGTCGGCCTTGGCCTCGTGTTCATGCTGGGCATGCTGATCTACGGCCCCACGCTGCTGGAACTGCTCGGCGGTCGCGGCAATGTGCTGGCGCAGGCCATCGGCTACGTGCAGATTTTCTTCGGCGGCGCGGTGGTGCCGTGGCTGATGAACACCTTCGCGGGGATTTTGCGCGGCACCGGCAACATGAAGCTGCCGTCGCTTCTGATGCTGTCGTCCGCCGCTTGCCAGATCGTCCTCGGCGGCGCGCTCGGCCTCGGCCTCGGGCCGATCCCGTCCTTCGGCATGCAGGGCGTCGCCGCAGGCTCGCTGGTCGCCTATGTGATCAGCGTCTCAGTGATGGCCTGGTACATCTTTTCCGGGCGCGCGCGCGTGGTTCCCAGGATCAGGGGCCTGCGGATTCAACGGGCGATGTTCTTCGATATCCTGAAGGTCGGCGCCGTCTCCTGTTTCTCGCCGCTGCAGTCGGTGCTGACTGTCGCCATCTTCACCCACATGCTGGCGCAGTTCGGCACCGAAATCCTGGCCGGCTACGGCGTCGGCGCCCGGCTCGAATTCATGCTGACCTCGATCGCGTTCGCGGTCGGCATCGCCTCGGTGCCGATGGTCGGGATGGCGATCGGTGCGCGGAGGGTGGCGAGGGCACGGCGGATCGCATGGATCGCCGGCTGCGTCGCCTTCGTGTCGGTCGGCGCCTTCGCCACCGTGATCGCGATATTTCCCGATCTGTGGGTCAACATCTTCACCGACGATCCGGGCGTGCGCGCGGCCAGCCGGCAATACCTGTCGATCGCGGCACCGATGTACGCCTTCATCGGGCTGTCGATCTCGATGTATTTTTCCTCGCAGGGCGCTGCGAAGGTGCTGGGACCGGTGCTGGCGCAAACCGCGCGGCTGGTGTTCGTCGCCGCCGGCGGCTGGTGGCTGGCGACGTTCGATGCGTCCGCGGCGAACTATTTTGCGCTGGCCGCAGCGTCCATGGTCGTGCTCGGCGTGCTGTCCGCCGCCAGTGTCGCCTTCACGCGCTGGGGACCGAAGGGCGGGCCGGCGCCGGACAGCCGTCCTGCATTGTCCTGACCAATACGTGCGTGGCTAATGCCGTCGGCGGTGACGCCGGTGGCCGCCGCCGACATTGGTCATGCGCATTAGTTGCGGGATCATGCTCATCACCTCGCCGCCGCCGGCGCCGCCAAGCATGCCCATGATGTTGCCGCCCGTGCCGATGCCGTAACCGTCGGGCGCATGGCCACCGAATCCGCCGGGGATTCCGCCGAAGCCGCCGCCCATCATGCCACCAAGGCCGCCGCCCTCCATCATCTGGCTCATCATCGGCCCCATGGTCTGCATCATCATGCCGAACCGGCGCTTGCCCATCCTGGCCTTCATCATTTCCAGCATCGGCGCCATCTGGGTCATCATGTCGCCGCCGCCTCCACCGCCGCCGAAGCCGCCGAACTGGGCCTTTGCCTGCATCGTCGTCAGCGTGAACAGCAGCAGCAGCGTCGCCGCCTGGCACACCACCTTGTCAGCTCCAGTCATGATTCCGCTCCCTGTGCGCAGCTCCGCGGGAAGCGGCGCAAACCGGACGCACGTGGCGACGCTAGGAGCGGGCAGGGGTGCGCTTCTGTGAAAAAGATCACGTTCGCGCGGAGCAGCAACAATATTGAGGCGTCATCTTGAGGTGCGAGCGACGCGATGCGTTTCGCATCGCGTTCCGAGCGAGCCTCGAAGGATGATGGATTGGCGTGCTTGCGGCCATCCTTCGAGGCCGTCGCAAGGGCCACGATGCCTCAGGATGACGGAATGTGGCGCGAATCCCTTACGTGCACACCGCCTCGACATTGTTGCCGTCGGGATCGATCAGGAACGCCGCATAGTAGGTCGGGCTGTAGTCGGCGCGCGGGCCGGCGCCGCCATTGTCGCGACCGCCGGCCTTCAGGCCCTCGCTGTGAAATTTCCGGATGGCGGCGTGGTCGGGCGCGCGGAACGCGACATGGGCGCCGCCATTGGCCGGTCCCTTGTTCAGATGAAGCCAGAGCGCCGGCTCGCCGCTGGGGCCGAAGCCGGCGCCGCTGTCGTCGCGCGAGCACAACACGAAGCCGAGCGGCGCCAGGGCTGCGGTATAGAAACGTACGCTGGCGTCGAGACTTCCAACCCTTAATCCGATGTGGTCGTACATGGTATCTCCGATGCAAGGTGCGCGCTGGCATGCGCGCGTTCGGAGACGACCCTAATCAGTGCAAAGCGAGGCGTTCTTGGAAAATCTTGCGGTCGCCCCGCGATGCTGCACGAAACCGGCGCGGCGAAACCCCGGCGCCGCGGTGGAAGGTACGGACGAAATTGGAGAGATCGCCGAACCCGACATCGTAGGCGACATCCGTGACGGAGATTTCGTTATCGGCCAACAGCCGCGCGGCATGGCGCAGCCGGGAGCGCACCAGATACTGGTGTGGCGTAACCCCGAGCACGGCCGAGAACAGCCGCAGGAAGTGGAACGGGCTGGTCCCGGCCTGCGCCGCAGCCTGCTCAAGGTCGATATTTTCATGCGAATGCGCGTCGATCCACAGCGCGGTTTCCACCGCGCGGCGTCGATCCCTGGCTCCGGTTGCCGCGGCCTCCTGCGGCCGCCCGGAAACCACCGCGACGAACCGGCTGGCGAACAGCGTCCCGGCCTCGTCGAGGCCGATATCGCTGCGGCCGTCGGCGGCAGCCTGCGCCAGTTCGCCCAGCACCATCAATTCGGGCAGCGGAGGTGCTGCGCCGATCTGCCAGATCTCGGCACGGTCGCCGATCGCGTCCACCAGCTCGGGGCCGGGAAAGAACGACAGGCACTCGTCACCACAGACATGGTCGTGGGTGCACATGTATTCGTCACCGGGATGGCCGACCAGCACCGATCCCGCCACCAGCTCGAAGCTGCGGCCGCGGCTGCGGCAGCCGAAACTGCCCTTGCGGACGAAGGAAACCGAGTGGCCTCGATGCTGCTCCACGAACGGCGTGTCCGCCGGACCAGCGGAGCAGCGGAAGTCGAATACCGAAATGGAATCGCGCTGCAAGAGCGGTGTTGCCGTCATGTAGTGATTTTAGCCCTGCAGGCGCGGCGGGGCAACGGGCAGCAGCACGTCGAACAGCGTCTTGCTGCTGACGGCGCTGCGCGCGCCCTCGATCGAAAGCAGCCTGCGCTTGGAGATACTGCCGCCATGCGGCGACATCCTGTCGGCATAGCTGCCGGCTTCGAGAACGCGATGGCAGGGCACGATGATCACGAAGGGATTTTTGGCCAGCGCCTGCGCCACCGAATGCACGGCGCCGGAGGCGCCGAGCCGTGTGGCGATTTCACCGTAGGTGCGGGTCTCGCCGCGCGGGATCGCCTGCGCCAACCGGTAGACCCGCTGGTTGAAGGCGTGGATGCCCGTGACATCGAGGATGACGTCGGAAAGGTCGCCTGGCTGGCCGCGCAGCAGCGCACCGATACCCTCGATCGCGACTTCGATGTCCGGCGGCGGACGCTGTTCGCGGGCGTCGGGATAGAGCTGGTACAGCCGGCGCCTGGTCTCGATCTCGCGCGCCTCGGGCAGCTGCACGCCGACAATGCCGGCCTGACCCCATGCGATGCCGCACCGGCCGATCATCGTGTCGAAAATGGTGTACCCACGCCCCGACATTACGCTACCCACCCGGAGGCATCATATCACTGTCATGAACGGCCGCACCTGGAATCTTCGGGTTCGGTTAAGGGTAGCGAGGGCTGGGGCGGCAAGGCGCTTGGCGGATCACGCGGGCTCGGCTAATTTGGGCGAGCCATCCGGCCGCGGGCGTAGCTCAATGGCAGAGCAGGAGCTTCCCAAGCTCACGACGAGGGTTCGATTCCCTTCGCCCGCTCCAGCCCGAGCATAAATTTCGCTCCTATCCGGTCCCGCGGTTAGCGGCGAATGCCCGTAGCTTTACCGCGTACCGCAAAAGCACACATCGCGGCATTCGCTGCCGCTGTTCAATATAGATCACATTGCCCTGACCAGCCGCCCTAGCGTTGCATCGGGCAGGACGACACTGATTCGGGCGTTTCGTCGGAACCTCATTCGAGGCCTGCCGCTGAAGCCCATTCGTGGAGTCCGCTGACCCGATGATTCCTGGGAGTGCGGACCATGAACGGCTTCACGAAACTGGCGTTGCTTGCGTGCCTTGGACTGGCTGTCACCATCGCGCCGCGCGCTGCCGTCGCCGATGCGGTCTCCGCACGCCTCGACGCGCTGGAGCGGGAGAATGCCGCGCTGCGGGCGCGGCTCATCCGGCTCGAAACGTCGAAGGCAGCGAGACCGCAGTTGCACCCGGCGCACTTGAACTCCGCCGCTCCGCCCGCCGTGCCGCGCGCGCCCGCCGCCGACAGCATGGCCGCCGCCTACCGCCACGCCGGCGAGCCGAGGCCGGTTGCGCCGCGCTTCGAACTCTCGGGGTCGCTGTCGTTCCTGCAGCCCGGCGCCGGCAACCTCGAATACGGCACGCTGACCAATCCTTTGCCACTGGTGACACCGCACTGGAACAACCAGTCGCTGAAGCCGAACTTCGCGCCGTCGTTCACGCTCGGCGCCCGCTACATGCCGAGCGAGGCCAACGACATCCAGTTGAACTGGACGCATCTGAACAGCACCGCCAATGACTCCTTTTTCGCTTCGCCGACGGAAATGGTGGGACCGCCCTACCTGATCGGACCCGAATCCGCCCTGTACAAGAACGGCTCAGGCACGGTGAAAACCCGGTTCGACGCCGTCAATCTCGACGTCGGGCACACATTCTGCGCCGATTGCGCGTTCCAGATGCGCGCCTTCGGCGGCGTGACGGCGGCGCGGATCGGTCAGACCCTGTCGGGGCTGTTCGAAAGCCCCGGTGGCGCGGCCTCCTCGGGTTACACCAACAATTCGCTGTTCACCGGCGCCGGCCCTCGTCTCGGCCTCAAGGGCCAGTACGGCATCGGCGACTTCCAGTTCATCGGCGAGGTCGCGGCCGCAGCCCTGGTCGGGACATCGCAGAGCCGCATCGATTACACGACGCTGTCGCCGGCGTTCGGGCTCTCCAACCAATATCTGGCATCGCCGGACGCGACGCGGGTGGTTCCCAGCATCGATGCCCGGCTGGCCACCGCCTATACGTTTGCGCCGAACAGCCTCGGCCTGTTCAAGGTCGAGGCCGGCTATAAGGCGGCGGTCTATTTCGATGCCGTCAATGCCTATGCGGTGACGCAGGTGCCGACCGGCCTGACGCTGCCGCCGGTCGGGATTTATCTCGCGACGCAACAGCACCTGCTGAGCAACTACACCAACCACGGCCCCTATGTGACCGCCAGCTGGGCCTTCTGGTAAGCACGGTTCCCGGGGGCGAGGTCGCCGAAGGCGGCCTAGCATTCGCCCCTGATCGCGCCTATATTCAGGCTGTCGCAAGACGATGGCGCTGAAACTCTGAGCGGACTGCAGGCAGACCCGGGGGCAGTACCCGGCGCCTCCACCCTAGCAGCCTGATTTTGCCGGTGAGGCAACGTGCAGGCTGCTACGGCGGGGGCGAAACAGGATCGATGGCTGCGAAGAAGCTCTGAATTGTGCTCGGCATGATACCGCCGTTATCGGGTCAAAAACCTAAATGCAAACGATAACGTTGCATTGAACGAAGTGCGCCTCGCGGCGTAACCTGTTCGGGGTTGGTCCACCTGGCAACAGAACGGCCATCGCCGCGTCAGCCCTCGGGCTGGCGCGGCTTTATTTTGGGGACGGGATAGCCGCGCCGCACTACTTGGCCGCAACCACCATGATCTCGACGTTGTATTTCGGCGACGCCAGCTTGGCTTCGACCGTGGCGCGCGCTGGGGTATTGCCGGCCGAGACCCAGCCGTCCCACACCGCGTTCATCTCGGCGAAGGTGTTCATGTCGGTGATATAGATCGTCGCCGACAGCAGCTTCGACTTGTCGCTTCCGGCCTTCTTGAGATGGCTGTCGATGGTGGCGAGCACGTCCTGGGTCTGTTTGGTGACGCTCTCGCCGGCCGCATTGCTGGCGACGACGCCGGCGAGATAGACGGTGTCGCCGTGGACGACGACCTGGCTCATGCGGGGGCCGGTATCGAAACGCTGGATGGTCATAGGTTCTCTCCCTTTTTGTGCGGCGATTACTTAGCGCGCGGGCGCGGCATTGGCAAAGCGCGTTGCGCCCGCGCTTCACCCCACCGCTTTCGCCGCCGCCCGTCCCGCATTCCTCCCGGAAAACAGACAGCCGCCCAGAAACGTGCCTTCCAGCGAACGATAGCCATGCATGCCGCCGCCGCCGAAGCCGGCGGCTTCGCCTGCGGCATAAAGCCCGGGCATGATCGCGCCTTCGCTGCCGAACACGCGGGAGTCGAGGTCGGTTTCAAAGCCGCCCAGCGTCTTTCGGGTCAGGATATTGAGTTTGACGGCGATCAAGGGGC
>NZ_JAUYQU010000046.1 GCF_030697065.1 Bradyrhizobium sp. | reverse complement strand
GGTGGCATTCTCGAACAGCTCGATGTTCTGGAAGGTGCGGGCGATGCCGAGCCTGGCGATGCCGAAGGCGGGTTCCTCGGTGATGTCCTGATCCTCGAAGAAAATCCGGCCCGATGTCGGGTTGTAGATCCGCGACACCAGGTTGAAGATCGAGCTCTTGCCGGCCCCGTTGGGACCGATGATCGACAGGATCTCGCCCTTCTCCACGGCGAAGGAAACCGCGTCAACCGCTTTCAGGCCGCCGAAATGCAGCGACAGGTTCTCGGCGCGGAAATAGCTCATCGGTTACGCTCCGATTTGACGTAGATCTTCTGCCGCTTGAAGGTGGCGCGCTTGTAGAGCGGGAAAAGCTGGAAGAAGAGCTTGATCTTCAACCAGCGGCCGTAAAGGCCGAGCGGTTCGAACAGCACGAACAGCACGATGATCACGCCGTAGATCGCACCCTTCAGGCCATTGGCGGAAGCGAACGCGGCGACGTTGCTCTTGACCGCAGCGGCGGTCTCGGCGCCGGCGCCAAAGGTGGCGGCGACGGCGGCAATCATTCCCGGCACGTCGTCCTTGAGATAGGTCAGGAACGGATCGATCATCACGATGAAGATCGCTCCCAGCACGGCGCCGTGCGGACTGAAGGCACCGCCGATCAGGATCACGATGATGAACTCGATCGAGAGCTGCAGCGTGAACATTTCCGGGCTGATAAAGGACATCTTGTGGGCGAACAGCACACCTGCGAATCCGGTGATCGCCGCCGAGATGGCAAACGACTTGACCTTGTAGAGCGATACGTTGACGCCCATGCTGCGGGCCGCGGTCTCGCTGTCGCGGATCGCGACGAAGGCGCGTCCGGTCGGCGAGCGCAGCAAATTGAGGGTGGCGAGAATGGCCAGCGCCAGCACCGCGAGACAGAGGAAGTAGAACGAGGGGCTGTCGCGCGACACCGTGGAGCCGAAGAATTGCACGGCCTTGACCCGCATGCCCTCGTTGCCATGGGTGACGCTTTCCCAGCGCGCCAGGATTTCCTCGATGATGAAGGCGAAGGAAATCGTCGCGATCACCAGATAGATGCCCTGCAGCCGCAGTGCCGGGAAACCGACCATCGCCCCGACCACGCCGGTCAGCACGCCGGCGACGAGGAAATACACCGGGAACGGCACGTCGTATTGCTGCAGATACCCCGCGGTATAGGCGCCGATGGCGAGGAAGGCGGCATGCCCGAGCGACGCCTGCCCGGTGAATCCGGTCAGGATCATCAGCCCGACGCCGACGGTGGCGTAGATGAAGACGAAGACCATCTGGCTGACGAGATAGCTGGAGAGAACGAAGGGTGCTACCGCCAGAAACGCCAGCAGAACGCCGTAGGTGACGATATAGCCGCCGTGCGGAAACAGCTTGATGTCGTCTTCATAATCGGTCTTGAACATGAAACGCATGGCTGGCCCCTCAAACCTTCTTGCGCGCGTGATGGCCGAACAGGCCCTCGGGTTTGAGCAGCAGCACCAGCAACAACACGATGTAGGGCGCGACGTCCTTCCATCCCTGCGGCAGATAGAAGCCGGCCATGCTTTCGATTACCCCGATCAGTATGCCGCCAACCACCGCGCCGGGGATCGAGCCGAAGCCGCCTAGCACCGCTGCCGGAAACGCCTTCAGCCCCAGCACCAGGCCGACATTGGAATGGATGAAGGTGATCGGTGCCAGCAGCACGCCGGCCGCGGTCGCCACTGCCGCCGAGATCGCCCACACGATCGACACCACGCGCTTGACCGGAATGCCCATGTAATAGGCCGCCAGCATGTTCTCCGAACTCGCCCGCATCGCGGTGCCCAGCGTGGTCCGGTTGAAGAACAGATAGAGCATCGCGCAGAGGATAATGGTCGCCGCGATCACGGAGAGCTTGTCATAGGCGAGCACGAGGCTGCCGATCCGCAGCACGCCCTGGCTGAACGGCGTCTCGATCTTAAGGTCGTCGGTGCCCCAGATCATGCCGGCGACGGAGCGCAGGAAGAATCCCAGCCCGATCGTCGCCATGATGATGGAGAATTGCGGATAGCCGAGGATCGGGCGTACCACCACCCGCTCCGCGGCCATGCCGAACAGCGCCATCGCCACCACGGCGCCGGCGAAACCGATCCAGTAATTGAGGCCGAGAATGCCGATGAAAGTGAAGGCGAAGAATCCGCCCAGCATCATCAGGTCGCCCTGCGCGAAGTTCACGACTTCGGTCGCCTTGTATACCAGGACGAAGCCGAGCGCGATTAGGCCGTAGACGCAGCCGAGCGCAATACCGCTCACCAACTGCTGAACAAAGTCCAGCATTGCCGAATTCCCTCCCCCTGATGCGCGGCGATTCTATTGACCGCCTTTGCCGCATCTTGTGTCCAGTCGCTGCCCGCATCGCTTGTTTCGAGGCGCTTGCGAACAGCCGGCCGTATACAGCCCAAAGCATTGATCCCTGTCAACTTGACGCTGGTTGCCGCCCCCGCGGCCGGTTGCGGACAAATGCCGCAGTCTTGTGCAACGTCTCGATCCGTTCCGGGCGGACCCGTGTATCGGCGGGATTTGCCGCCCTCGATTCACCGTGCCGAAAGTTCTTCGGTCCATGGTGCGGATCCCGTGCAATGGCTGGATCGCCCCGACATGAAGCCCGATGAATCCGCGCTGGCGCTACGAGGGTTAACGAAGCGTTTTGACCGCCTCGCAGTCGACGCGCTCGACCTCACCGTCCGAACCGGCGAGTTCTATGCGCTGCTCGGGCCCAACGGCGCCGGCAAGACCACGACGCTGCGCATGGTGGCCGGCCTGCTGCGGCCCGATGCCGGCTCGGTGTCCGTGCTCGGCATCGATGCGCTGGCCGATCCCGTCGCCGCCAAGCAGATCACGGCATGGGTGTCGGACGAGCCGATGGTCTACGACAAACTGACCCCGCTGGAATATCTCGCCTTCGTCGCCGGACTCTGGGGCATCGATCCCGCAGTTTCCGAACCATCGGCGCGCGAACTGCTGGTCTCGCTCGGCCTCCAACCGCATCTGCACGAGCGTTGCGGAGGGTTTTCCAAGGGCATGCGGCAGAAGGTTGCGCTGGCAGGAGCCCTGGTGCACGACCCGCGCCTGATCATCCTCGACGAACCGCTCACCGGCCTCGACGCGGTGTCGGCGCGTCACGTCAAGGGCCTGCTCGGCGACCGGGTGCGATCAGGCTGCACCGTGATCATGACCACGCACATTCTGGAAGTGGCCGAACGGATGGCGGACAGGATCGGTGTCATCGCATCGGGACGGCTGATCGCCGAGGGCACGCTGACCGAACTGCGCCAGCAGAACGGCCGCAACGACACCAGCCTCGAGGACATGTTCATCGCGCTGGTCGACACCGAGGCCGCCGCGGCATGAGCTCGGCAGCGGATCTGACCTGGTTTGCCCGGCACGAAATCCGGCTGGCATGGCGCGAGGGGCTGGCGATGCTCGCCGCCGGCCGCAAGGGACGCAAGCGTACCGCGATCATCGGGCTGCTCGTTTTCGCCGCGATTATGCACCTGCCGGCCTACGCCGTGATCGGCCGGTTTGCCGACCTGCAGGAGCCGCTGGATAAACCCGCGTTGATCGTCATCACCGCGACCATCCTGCTGGCATGGGCGTTGATGCTGTCGCAGGCCATCGAATCGGTGACGCGGGTGTTTTACGCCCGCGCCGATCTCGACCTGATCATGTCGTCGCCGGTCGCGCTGGCCAACGTGTTTTCGGTGCGCATCGCGGCGATCGCGCTGCAGGTGATCGCGATGGCGCTGCTGCTGTCGACGCCGTTCGTCGATGTCCTTGTGTTCGGCGGCGGGTGGCGCTGGCTGGCCGCGTTCGGCGTGGTGGTCGCCATTGGTCTTACCTCGGCAGCAGTCGCGATCGCCGTCACGGTGGTGCTGTTCCGCCTGATCGGCCCGAGCCGCACCCGGCTGGTGGCTCAAATCCTCGCCGCCGTGATCGGCGCCGGTTTCGTCATCGCGCTGCAGGTTGCCGCGATCCTGTCCTACGGCACGCTGTCGCGCTTCGCGGTGCTGACGTCGGATGCCGCGGCGGCCTTTGCGCCGGCGCTCGACAGCCTCGTCTGGTGGCCGGCGCGCGCGGCGCTCGGCGACGGCGAGGCGCTGTTGTGCCTGCTGGCCGGCGGTCTGGTGCTGCTCGGCGCCGTGATGGCGATCTTCTCGCCGCGCTTTGCCGATACCGTCGTCAGCGCTTCGGCCAACCCCGCCACCGCCCATCAGGGCTTAGACAAAAAGGCGTTTCGCGCCGGGTCGCGGCAGCAGGCGCTGCGCTGGAAGGAATTCGTGCTGTTGAAGCGCGATCCCTGGCTGCTGTCGCAGAGCCTGATGCAGTTGCTGTATCTGGTGCCCCCGGCGCTGCTACTGTGGAAGAGCTTCGCCGACAGCGACGCCGCGCTCATGCTGATCACGCCCGTCATCGTGATGGCCGCGGGCCAGCTCGCGGGCGGCCTCGCCTGGCTGACGATTTCGGGCGAAGACGCCCCCGATTTGGTGGCGACCGCGCCGTTGCCGGCGTCACGCGTCACCCGCGCCAAGATCGAGGTGGTGATGATCGCGATCGCCGTGATCTTCGCGCCGCTGCTGGCGGCGCTGGCCTATGCCGCGCCGCTGCAGGCGGCGGTCACCGCATCAGGCATCATCGTCGCGGCGGCATCCGCCACCGCGATCCAGCACTGGTTCCGTGTGCAGGCCAGGCGCAGCCAGTTCCGCAGCCGCCAGACTTCCTCGCGGTTCGCGACCTTCGCCGAAGCCTTCTCCTCGATCGGCTGGGCCGCCACCGCGGTACTGGCGATGGCGCTGCCGGTCGCCGGGCTGATCAGCGGCGTGATGACCGCGGCGATCGTCGCGGTGACGTGGAAGATCAGCCCACGACGGGATTGAAGTCGAACCACTGGACGGCGCCCTTGAAGGGGGGTGCGGCAGGCGTAGCCAGAGCGTCCGCGGACCGGATCGCTGGCGCTTCGCTCGACCGTGGCAAAGCAATCAAACTCCACCTACGCCCTGATCAACTCCATCACCGCCGCCGCAAACGCTTCGGGTTCCTCCTGCGGCAGGTTGTGCCCGGCGCGCGGGATCACCCGATGGCTGCGCGGGCCGGTGAATTTCGCCGCGGTCGTGCTGCCGTCATTGGCGGGGAACACGCCGTCGCCGGCGCCGTCCAGCGTGATGGCGGGCACCGAAATCGCAGGCTGCGCCGCCAACCGTCGTTCGAGCCCCGCATATTGCGGATCGCCCTCGGCCAGCCCGTAACGATGACGGTAACTGTGGATCACGACGTCGACATAGTCGGGGTTGTCGAAGGCTGCGGCCGAACGCTCGAAGGTAGCATCGTCGAAGGCCCAGTTCGGCGACCATTGCCGCCAGAGAATTTTCGCGATCTCGCGCCGGTTGGCGGCGAGACCTGCGCGGCCACGCTCCAGCTGGAAATAATACTGGTACCAGAACGCGACCTCGCGCTCGGCGCCGGCCGGCTCCATGGCTCTGGCGATATCCTGAATATTGTAGCTGTTGAGCGACACCAGGCCGGCGCAACGCTCCGGCCATAGCGCAGCGCCGACGCAGGCGGCGCGGCCACCCCAGTCGTAGCCGGCGAAAACCGCACGCTGGATACCGAGCGCATCGATCAGGGCGATCAGGTCGGCGCCCAACGCCGCCTGCTCCCCGGAGCGCGGCGTCGCCGGATCGCGAAAACGGGTCGGCCCGTACCCGCGCAAATAGGGCACAATGGCGCGGCAGCCCTTCGCCGCCAGTATCGGGGCGACGTCGACATAGGCGTGGATGTCGTAGGGGAAGCCGTGCAGCAGCATGACCACCGGACCGTCCGGCGGCCCCGCCTCGAAATAGGCGACGTCGAGCACGCCGGCATCGACGCGGTGCAACGGCTCCAGCCGATGGGAAGAGGATGCACGCGTCAAAATGGACTCCCCCGATGCAACTACCGTGTGGCGTGCCCGGATCGAGAACTGCGATCGATCGGTCCAGGCCTGGCGGCATCGCCCAGCTTAATCTCTTATGGGGCGGCGGAGCCAAGCGGAAAATGTGGCGGCACCCGCCAGAATTCCGGCCTGCGACAATTTCAACCGCGACATCTTGTTCCAGCCTGCAGCCGCCATGACGGCCGCGGAAATCGGCGATACAGTGCGGCGCCGGACACCGGAACACGGGGCGTGCCATGCTGCGATCCTTGCCTGTCGTCATTGCCATGCTGGCTGCGCTGATGGCGCCGGCGGCCGCCCAGCAACAACAGCCGCTGCGCAGCGAATGTCTGGCGATGGCGAATGCGCCGCCGCGCGCCACCCCGGTCAGCCTGCGGCTTGCAGCTGCGAAGGCCGAGGAGGTGACGATCAGCTATGCCGGCCATTCAACCTATTATATCGAATCCCGCGACGGCGTGCGGATCGCGACCGACTACAGCGGCGCCTACAAGATCGGCCGCCTGCCCGACGTCGTCACCATGAACCGCGCCCACTCCACGCATTACTCGCTGTCTCCGGACCGCGGCATCACCCATGTGCTGCACGGCTGGGGCGATGACGGCAAGCCGGCCTATGTCAACAAGCGGATCGGCGACGTCTACATCCGCAACGTCACCACCGACATCCGCCCCTACACGTTCGACGACACCCACAACGCGCTGGTCAGGGACGGCAATTCGATCTTCATCTTCGAGGTCGCCGGCCTCTGCATCGGCCATCTCGGCCACCTGCACCACAAGCTCGACGACAGCCATTTCGCCCAGATCGGCCGCATCGACATCCTGATGGTGCCGATCGACGGCACCTATACGATGTCGCTCGACGGCATTTCCGAGATCACGCGGCGGCTCCGCTCCTCGGTGGTGCTGCCGATGCATCGCTTCATGACCCCGCTCGAGGACTTCATGCAGAGGATCGGCCAGCAATTCGAGATCGACCGGCGCGGCGATCGAACCCTGAAAATATCGAGGGAGACGCTGCCGGCGACGCCGACGGTGATCATCCTCGACGGGGTTTGACGTACCGGCCGCGGGACCTCAACAACAGCAACAAAAATCGGGGAGTGAAGCAATGGCCAGCAGTACTGCCGCGGCCTCGACCAGCGGGCTCTATGCCGATCCGCGCGAGGACTGGCTGGCGCAATACACCGAGGAAGTGATCGATCCGCAGCGTCCCATCGTCGATCCGCATCATCATCTCTGGGACCGCGGCGGCCAGCGCTACATGATCGAGGAGATGGCCGCCGACATCGCCTCCGGCCACAATATTGTCGCGACCGTCTATGTCGATTGCCGCTCGATGTACCGCGCCGGCGGACCCGAGGCATTCCGCCCGGTCGGCGAAGTCGAATTCGCCAATGGCGTCGCGGCGATGAGCGCCAGCGGCGGCTATGGTCCTGCGCAGATCAATGCCGGCATCGTCAGCCATGTCAATCTGCTGCTCGGCGACGGCGCGAGGCCGGTGCTGGAAGCAGAAATCGCCGCCGGCGGCGGCCGCTTCCGCGGCATCCGCCACTCCTCGGCATGGGATGCAGAATTCGAGGTCGCCGGCATGTATGCCAAGCGGCCGAAGGGCCTGCTGCTCGATGCCACCTTCCGCCAAGGTTTTGCCTGTCTGGCTCCGCTCGGCCTGAGTTTCGACGCCTGGCTGTTTCATCCGCAGATCGGGGAATTGACCGATCTAGCCCGCGCCTTTCCGGACACGCGGATCATGCTCGACCATTGCGGCGGCCCGGTCGGCATCGGCCGCTTCGCCGGCAAGCGCGAGGAGACCTTTGCGGTGTGGAAGGCCTCGATCCAGGATATCGCAAAGTGCCCCAACGTCTCGGTCAAACTCGGCGGGCTGGCGATGCGGCTGCTCGGCTACGATTTTCACGAGCGCCCGATGCCACCATCGTCGGAAGCGGCCGCCGCGGCATGGCGTCCCTATATCGAGACCTGCATCGAGGCCTTCGGCCCCACCCGCGCGATGTTCGAGAGCAACTTTCCGCCCGACAAGGGCCAGTGCAGCTACCAAGTGATCTTCAATGCCTTCAAGCGCATCGCAGCGCAATACAGCGAGGCGGAGAGGACCGCGCTGTTCTCGGCCACGGCGACGGATTTTTACCGGTTGAAACTCGGCTGACCGCGACCCGGCAGGTTTCGAGGAATCATCTCCTCGCGGCGTCGATCGTGTCGGGGATCCCGTCCAACCTCGCGCCGCCTCAGCCGGCGCGGTTCTTCTTTTTCTTCTTGCCGAATGCGGGTTTCGCGTCGCCGGCGCCGGCATGCGGCGGCTTTCCGGCGTAGGCGGGCTTGTGCGCATATTTCTTTTTCTTGTCGAAGCCCGGATCCCTCGCAAAGCCGGGCCCGCTTCCGCCGGATGGTTTGTCGCGCGGCTTCGGTCCGCGCCCGTCACGGAAACGATCGTTCGGTCGATCGGCGCGCTCGGGAGCTGCGGCTTCGTGCCGCAGCGGATAGGAACGTTTCTCCGTCGCCGGCTGGCCCTGCGGCGCCTCCGACATCGCCTCGATGCGGATGTTGTCTTCCTTGTCGGGACGCCGGATCATCGCCGCGAAGGATTCCGCCGCGGCCTTCGAAATCTCGAACTCGGTGGTGGTATCCATGATGCGGATGGCGCCGATGTCATGCTTGTCGATGCCGCCGCGGCGGCAGATCATCGGCAGCAGCCAGCGCGCTTCGGCGTTCTTCTTGCGGCCGATGGCGGCGCGAAACCACACGCTGCCCTCCGCCATGCCGCCGTGACGCGGCGAGGATTTCCCGGGCTTTCCGCGCGGCGCGGCCTCGCGATCGTCGCCGCGCTGCGGCCGGCCGCCTTGTTCCCGGCTGCCGATATCGCGCGACCGGCCGGCGCCCTGGCCGGGATCGAGAATGTCTTCAGGCGACGGCAGCCGCGCACGGTAGAGCCGCGCCAGTGCGGCGGCGATCTCCTCGGGCGACCGCTCGGCCAGCATGGCCTGCGCCAGCACCAGATCCTCCGGCGTGGTCTCCTCCGCGAACAGCGTGTCCTTCAGCATCCGCTCCTGGTCGAGCTTGCGAATTTCTTCCGAGGTTGGCGCCGTGCCCCAGACCGCGTCGATGCCGCCGAGATTCAGCAGCAGTTCCGCGCGCCGCTTGCGCGCCGGCGGCACCAGCAAGACGCTGACGCCCTTGCGGCCGGCACGGCCGGTGCGGCCGGAGCGATGCTGCATCACCTCGGCATCATTCGGCAGGTCGGAATGAATGACGAGGTCGAGGTTCGGCAGGTCGATGCCGCGCGCCGCAACGTCGGTGGCGACGCAGACACGCGCCCGTCCATCGCGCAGCGACTGCAGCGCCGTGGTGCGCTCGTTCTGGGTCAGTTCGCCCGACAGCGCTACCACGGAGAAGCCGCGCTCCGACAGCGTCGCCTGCAGATGCCGCACCGCGTTGCGGGTGTTGCAGAACACCAGCGCGCCCGGCGATTCAAAGTAGCGCAGCACATTGACCACCGCGTGCTCGACATCGGCGGCGGCGATCCGGATGGCGCGGTACTCGATATCGGCATGACCGCCCTCGTCGCCCGCGACCTCGACGCGAAACGCCTGCTGCTGATAGGCCTTGGCAAGGGCGACGATGCCGCGCGGCAGCGTCGCCGAGAATAACAGCGTGCGCCGGGTGGCCGGGGTTGTCTTCAGGATGAATTCCATATCCTCGCGAAAGCCGAGATCGAGCATTTCGTCGGCCTCGTCGAGCACGACGGCCTTCAACTGCGAGACATCGAGACGGCCGCGCCGCAAATGGTCGCAAAGACGTCCGGGCGTGCCGACCACGATATGGGCGCCCGCCGCCAGCTGGCGCTGTTCGGCGCGCGGGTCCATGCCGCCGACGCAGGAAACCACGCGGGCATCGGCATATTGATAGAGCCAGGCGAGTTCGCGATGCACCTGCAGGGCCAGTTCGCGGGTCGGTGCCACGATCAGCGCGAGCGGCGCAGTGGCCCGCTCGAACCGCTCGGCATCGCCGAGCAGGTCTTTTGCAATGGCCAGCCCGTAGGCGACGGTCTTGCCCGAGCCGGTTTGCGCCGAGACCAGCAGGTCGCGACCGACCGCGGCGTCCGCCAGCACGGCGGTTTGCACCGCGGTGGCGGAATCGTAGTTGCGCTCGGTCAGGGCCCGGGCGAGCGGCGGACTGGTGGTTGAGAATGTCACGAAATGAAAAACCTTGGTTGGCGCCAGCGCTGAAAAGCCGAATACGGCTTCGAACCGGATCGGTTGAAGCTCGCGTGCCTGGCAGATCCACAGCCGCGTGGGATGATTGATTTGATTGAGTTGGACGTGCTTTAGGCCAATAGCGGCGAAAACGCCATGGCCAAGGTTGCATGCAAGATCGGCCACATTGCAGGGCGCCTGGCGCAATCGACGCCATCAGGGGCCAAATGTGCCCGCTTTGGCTTCTGGCGACGGCTCGCGCCGCCCGTTAACTATCTCAGGCCCATTCGCCCCTGCGGAACACCGGCACCAGCCGGCCGTCGGCATGAACGCCGTCGATATCGGTCTTATCAGAACCGATCATCCAGTCGATGTGGATCAGGCTCTTGTTGCCGCCCTGGGCGGCGATCTGCTCCGGCGTCAGGCTGCCGCCATTGACGAAACATTTCGAATAGCACTGGCCCAGCGCGATGTGGCAGGCGGCATTCTCGTCGAACAGGGTGTTGAAGAACAGCAGGCCGCTTTTCGAGATCGGCGAGGAGTGCGGCACCAGCGCCACTTCGCCGAGCCGGCGCGCGCCTTCGTCGGTATCGAGCACCTTGTTCAGCACTTCGGCGCCGCGCGAGGCCTTGGCATCGACGATGCGGCCATCCTCGAAGCGCACGGATATGTCGTCGATCAGGCTGCCCTGATAGGACAGCGGCTTGGAACTGACGACATGGCCGCTGACTCGCCGCGCATGCGGGGTGGTGAACACTTCCTCGGTCGGAATATTGGGGTTGCAGACGATGCCGTTCTTCGCCGTGGAAGCGCCGCCCTGCCATTCATGGCCGTCGGCCAGGCCAATGGTGAGATCGGTGCCCGGCCCGGAATATTTCAGCGCGCTGAAGCGCTGGCCGTTGAGCCATTCGGTGCGCTCGCGCAGCACGGCATTGTGCTTCTTCCATGATGCGACCGCGTCGTCATTGTCGACGCGCGAGGCCGCAAAGATGGCGTCGGCCAGCTTCGCCACCGCGACATCCTCCTCGTCGCCCGGAAACATCTGCTTCGCCCATGCCGGGCTCGGATAGGCGACGATATTCCAGTTGACGTCGAAGCCGACGATTTTCTCCAGCGCCGGCTGATAGGCCATCGAATTGGCCTTGCTGGCGCGCGAAACCTTCGCAGGATCCTCCCCGGCCAGCAGCATCGGGTTGTCACCGACAATGGCGAGCCGCGCGGTGTTGGCGGAGAACGCCTTCGACATCCCCTCATAGAGCCAGCCAGCGGCGCGATCGAAACTGTGGTCCTGCGCGAAGCGGTAACGCGCAAGCGTGATCTCTTCGTCCGACAGGATCGGTGTCACCAGGCCGGCGCCGGCCTTGTAGGCATGCTCGGCAATCCTGCGCACCAGCGGCAGAGCCACGCTCGGTGCCGTCAGCAGCAGGTCCTGCCCCGGTTGCAGGTTCAGCCCGATCCGGATGGCGACCTCGGCGAGACGGTCGAGTTTGACAGGGTCGATCGATGCCGAGATGTTGCGTTCGTGGACGGTCATGGCGGAGCCTCTGCAGGTGAGAGGCTCTATCTAAACCTGTCTTTGCGGGGTGCAAGAGCCGGCGGAGGCGGCCGAGCGAGGCGGCCTCCGGCATCGGCGCGTTGGCCTAAGTCGCGTCGAATTGCTCCTTGGGGAGATCCTTCATATCCGGATGGTCCTTGAGCATTTGATTGACGTCAATGTTGGGGCGGCCCTTGAGTCCTTCTGCAACGCACTGGTTGACGTATTTCCGGCGCGAGAGCCACTTGACCTTCTTGCCTTTGGCCTCCGCCTTGCATGCGACGATCGCCTGCTTGACGGCAGCCTTGTCAGCCGCGGACACCGGCGCGGCCCCGGCGGTGATGGGCGTCAATATCGCACCGCTGCTGAAAAGGACCGTAGCGGCGATGCAGGCAAATCGAGTAACGGAAAAACGAGACATAATATGCTTCCTTACAAGCTTCCTTGGGTCGGGACGTGCGGCGAAACTACCGTGCGGGGGAAGACAGACGCAATCTGGCCGCTTTCGTGATCATTGAATGCCGGGGTAGGCAGTCTCCCTCCAGGCATCGTAACTGCACTGGTGTGCCTCTTGATAGTGCCAAGGCGAGGTCACGCACTGCTTATTTCAGCCCCTCGCGAGGCCGCGGACCACCGCCGGTCCATCTGATCGCGCGCTGACCCTGAAACTTCATGGCGATCGACCCGTACGCGCCGATAACCGGTGCCGAACGATCTGCATGAACATGTTTTAATTTCAGAACTGAAATTTTTGGCAACCGACGCCGTACCTGTAGTGTCGGCACGGTGTCCTGCCGGCGCTTCGCCGAACGCCGGTTCCATTACCAAGCTCCTGAGATGGAACTGCCCTGCTTGGCGTGTGGCTGAACGTGACACCCAAAGGACTGAAATTCACATGACTTGTGCAGCGCTGTTGGCAACATTCTTTGCAGGAATGCAGATCGCGGACCTGGATAAATCGAGGGTCTACCAGATTCCGGCATCTTACATGAACCAGATGACCGCCACTCAACAGACAACCGCCAGAACGTGCGCAAATCGATATGGCGTCCGCTACCAAATACTGGGGCAGCAAGCCAACAGGTGAGCGGAGGTTCCAGTTGATCTGTTCCCGACGGCAACAGCCGCCGACAATCCGGCACCGGCCTCGCCTCGAAACGGAATATGAAGATGATTTAATCTCCTGAACTGAATTTTTCAGCCGCTTGCGCCGTATCTGTTTTGTCGATGCGCCGGCGTCCCGCCGACGCCTGCGCCGGCCAGCGGTCCCACCTTTTCATGTCGCCCCGGGGTGGGGCCGTCTGGGGCGGCGGCGCATGCACACAACGAGAGCGGCTTTGTCGTTGCAAGCGACCCGATCAACTCCATGAGGCCGGTTCCAACCGCCATCGGGCATCAGTCCTCGCGAAATCCAGCCCTCAACGACGAGACATCGCCAACACCCGATCCACCATGCCAGGCGCGAGGCCAAGATAATTCTTCGGTGAGGTCAGCCGATCGATCGTGGCGCGATCGATGCGGTCGGTCACGCGCGGGTCCGCCGATAGCGCGTCCGCCAGCGTCAGGCCGCTTTCGTTGGCGCGCCGGCAGGCGTCGTAGACAACATCGTGCGCCTCCTGCCGGCCGATTTCGGGCGCCAGTCCCATCATCACGGCTTCGGCGACGATCAGGCCGCGGCTGATGTCGAGATTGTCGGCCATCCGCTTCTCGTCGACCACGAGGCCGGCCAATGCGAATTTCGCCTGGTGCAGCGCGCCGGCGGTCAGCACGAAACTCTCGGGAATGGCGATCCATTCGGCATGCCATGGCCCGGTGGCGCGTTCGAGGTCCTGCACCATTGCGTCCAGCATCAGGCCGGCATGCTGCCGCACCGCTTTGGAGGCCGCCAGCATCAGTTCGGACGAGATCGGATTGCGCTTCTGCGGCATGGTCGAGGACGCGCCGCGGCCCTTGACGAAGGGCTCGTAGAGCTCGGCGAATTCGGTCGAGGCCATGACCATGATATCGAGCGCGATCTTGCCGAGCGAGCCGGTCACCAGCGCCAGGAAGTTGACGGTTTCGGCAAAGCCGTCGCGCGCGACGTGCCAGGTGGAGACGGGGACGCCGAGGCCGAGTTCCTCGCACAGCGCCTGCTGCACCTCGAACCCCTTGTCGCCGAGCGAGGCCAGCGTGCCGGCGGCGCCGGCGAACTGGCCGACCAGCAGGCGCGGCTTCAACTGTTCGAGGCGCTCGGCGTGGCGGTCGAACATCGCCAGATAAATCGCGGTCTTGTAGCCGAACGTCACCGGCAGCGCCTGCTGCAGATGGGTGCGGCCCGCCATCGGCGTATCGCGATAGCGCTTCGACAGGTCGGCGAGGATTTCGCGCAGCGCCGCGATATCCCGCCCGATGATGTCAAGGCCGGCGCGCAGCTGCAGCACCACGGCGGTATCCATGATGTCCTGCGTGGTGGCGCCCCAGTGCACGTAGCGCCCGGCCTCGCCGCATTGCTTCGCCATCTGGTGGACGAGAGGCAGAATCGGATAGCCGACGATATCGGTCTCGCGGCGCAGCAGATCGAAATCGAACGCCGCGACGTCGGTACGTTTGGCGATTTCCTCCGCTGCCTCGACCGGAATCACGCCGCATCGCGCCTCGGCCCGCGCCAGCGCGATCTCGACCTCGGCATAGCGGGAGATCAGGCTGAAGTCCGAAAACACCTCGCGCATGGCGGGGGTGCCGAAGGCGTCGCGGAACAGGATGGAGTCGAGCACGGTGGTTGAGGTCGGTAAGGCGGGCATGGGTTTCCTTGCGGGATCGCGGAGTTGTCGACGGCGAGGTATAGCGCGCCGCTTGCGATATGTCCGTCGCGCGCTTCTCCCCTCCCCCCGCGCGGCCCTTCGCCGCGTGGTGGGGAGGGGTCGGGGGTGGGGGGCGCCTCGGCGAACTCGCTGCCAGTTGAATGGCGCAATCTCACTACTGATATTCGCGGACGACTCGCGTCGTATGCGCTGATAGACCCCCCGCCCCCGACCCCTCCCCGCCACGCGCAAGGGCGCGTGGAAGGAGGGGAGAAGACTAGACTTTGGGACCGCCGTTTTTCTCCGCGGCGCGACGCAGGGCGTCGGCCATCGCGCCGCCGGGCTGCTGTTGCGGCTTGGCCGGTGACGACGACGTCATCGACTTCGCGGAGATGTCGCGCGGCCGTTCCTGCTGCTTGCGCTCGCCCTTGGCGCCGGTCTCGTCGTCTAGCCGCAGCGTCAGCGCGATGCGCTTGCGGGCGACCTCGACCTCCAGCACCTTGACCTTGACGATGTCGCCCGACTTCACCACCTCGCGCGGATCCTTGATGAAGGTTTTCGACATCGCGGAGATGTGGACCAGCCCATCCTGGTGCACGCCGATATCGACGAAGGCGCCGAACGCCGCCACGTTGGTGACGGTGCCTTCGAGGATCATGCCTTTCTTGAGGTCCTTGAGGGTCTCGACGCCCTCCTTGAACACCGCGGCTTTGAAGGCCGGACGCGGATCGCGGCCGGGCTTTTCCAGTTCGCGCAGGATGTCGGTCACCGTCGGCAAACCGAACGTATCGTCGACGAAGGCCTGCGGCTTCAGCTGGCGCACGATCTCGGCATTGCCGATCAGCGCCTTGATGTCGCTCTTGGTCGCGGTCAGTATCTTGCGCACCACCGGATAGGCTTCCGGATGCACGCCGGAGGCGTCGAGCGGGTCCTCGCCGCCCTGGATGCGCAGGAAGCCTGCGCATTGCTCGAACGCCTTCGGGCCCAGCCGCGGCACTTCCTTCAGCGCCTTGCGCGACTTGAACGGGCCGTTGGCGTCGCGGTGCTGCACGATGCTTTGCGCCAGCCCGGAGCCGATGCCCGACACCCGCGCCAGCAGCGGCGCCGAGGCGGTGTTGGCATCGACCCCGACGGCGTTGACGCAGTCCTCGACCACGGCATCGAGCGAGCGCGCCAGCTTGCTTTCGCCGAGGTCGTGCTGGTACTGCCCGACTCCGATCGCCTTGGGATCGATCTTGACCAGTTCGGCCAGGGGGTCCTGCAGCCGCCGCGCGATCGAGACCGCACCGCGCAGGGTGACGTCGAGTTCCGGCAATTCCTCGGACGCAAAGGCCGAGGCCGAATAGACCGATGCGCCGGCCTCCGACACCACGATCTTCGACATCTTCAGATCCGGCAGCAGCTTTACCAGCTCCGTCGCGAGCTTGTCGGTCTCGCGCGACGCGGTGCCGTTGCCGATCGCGATCAGGTCGACGCGGTGCGCCACCGCGAGCTTTCCAAGCGTCGCCAGCGCCTCGTCCCAGCGCTTCTGCGGCTCATGCGGATAGACCGCCGTGGTCGCCACCACCTTGCCGGTGGCATCGACCACCGCAACCTTGACGCCGGAGCGGAAGCCGGGATCGAGCCCCATGGTGACGCGCGCGCCGGCCGGCGCCGCCAGCAGCAGGTCGCGCAGATTGGACGCGAACACGCGCACGGCTTCCTGTTCGGCAGCGTCCCACAGCCGCATCCGCAGATCGATGTTGAGATGCACCTGGATCTTGGTGCGCCAGGCCCAGCGCACGGTCTCCACCAGCCACTTGTCGCCGGGGCGGCCCTGATCCGAGATGCCAAAGCGCTGCATGATCTTCATCTCGTGCGAACTGATGGCCGCCGGCGTGGCGGCGACCGGCTCGGGAAGCATCTGCAGGTCGAGAATCTCTTCCTTCTCGCCGCGGAACATGGCGAGGATGCGATGCGACGGCAGCTTGGTCAGCGCCTGGCTGAATTCGAAATAATCCTTGAACTTCTCGCCCTCGGTCCGCTTGCCCCGGCGCGCGGTAGACGTCAGCAGGCCGTTCGACCAGACCTGTTCGCGCAAGCTGCCGATCAGATCGGCGTCCTCGGCAAAGCGCTCGACCAGTATGGCGCGCGCGCCGTCGAGCGCGGCCGCTGTGTCGGGCACCTGCTTCTCGGCATCGACGAACGGTTTTGCCACGGTCGACGGCTTGTTCTCCGGCTGGGTCAGCAGCAATTCGGCCAGCGGCTCCAGTCCCGCCTCTTTGGCGATCTCGGCTTTGGTACGGCGCTTCGGCTTGAACGGCAGATAGATGTCTTCCAGGCGGCCCTTGCTGTCGGCAGCGAGGATGGCGGCTTCCAGCGCGGCATCGAGCTTGCCCTGCTCGCGGACGGAATTGAGGATCGCGGTGCGGCGCTCCTCGAGTTCGCGCAGGTAGTTCAGGCGCTCTTCCAGGGTGCGCAACTGCGCATCGTCCAGCGCGCCGGTGATCTCCTTGCGATAGCGCGCCACGAACGGCACCGTGGCGCCGCCGTCGAGCAGCGTCACCGTCGCCTCGACCTGCTGTTCGCGAACACCGAGTTCTTCCGCAATCTGCCGATAGATGTTTGCCACGCGCAATCCTTCTTGAAACCCTCACGATCGGTGAATCGCCCGCCGCGGGAGGACGCTTATGAACCATCGCCGCTCGTTTCATCAACCCGCGGCACGAAACAAATTGATCTGTGGACGGACCTTGTCGAATTTCAGGACGATGCGGCTTGTTTTCAAGCCTCGCCTCGATCACGCGCCAAGATAAAGGTGGATTGGCGGCACCTTACTGTGTAGACGGACGCTCCCCAGGGAGCGCCCATGTCGATCTGCGGACTTGATTTCGGAACGTCGAACACCACGCTCGGCACGATCGAAGGCGGCGCGCCTGCGCTGGTGGCGCTGGAGGCCGGGCAGACCACGATTCCGAGCGCGATCTTCTATGAAACCGACGGCGCGGTGCTGATCGGCCGCAAGGCGATCGAGAGCTATGTCGATGGCGCGCCGGGCCGGCTGATGCGCAGCCTCAAATCGGTGCTCGGGACCTCGCTGATCGACGAGACCACGTGGCTGGGGCGGGAACGGACCAGCTTTCGCGACGTCATCGCCTATTATCTGGGGGCGGTGAAACGGCGCGCCGAACAGGCCACCGGCCGCGAACTGCGCGACGTGGTGCACGGCCGTCCCGTGCACTTCGTCGACAATGCCGACGACGCCGACGCCAGGGCCGAGCAGACCCTGCGCGACATCGCCCACGAAATCGGCTTCGACCAGGTCACCTTCCAGTTCGAGCCGATCGCGGCGTCGCTGGATTATGAGCGCGGGATCACGGCGGAGGAAATCGCCCTGATCGCCGATATCGGCGGCGGCACCTCGGATTTCTCGATCGTGCGGCTGGGGCCGCAGCGCCACGGCAAGGTCGACCGCTCCTCCGATATCCTCGCCAATGACGGCGTGCGGATCGGCGGCACCGATTTCGACCGCCAGCTCAGCCTCGGCGTCGTCATGCCGCTGTTCGGCTTCGGCAGCGCCATGAAGCGGCCCGGCCTCGACGTGCCCTCGAGCTATTTCCACGACCTCGCGACCTGGTCGAACATCAACCGCATGTACGAGCCGCGCGTGATCGCGGACATTCGCCAGGTCCGTCAGGAGGCCCGCGAGCCCGAACTGCTCGACCGGCTGGTGCGGGTGGTCGACGAACAGCGCGGGCATACGCTGGCGATGGAGGTCGAGGACGCCAAGATCGCGCTGTCCGACGCGCGCCGGGCCGATATCCCCCTGCAATGGGTCGCGCCCGGGCTCGCCGCCGAGATCGGCCGGCCCGATCTGGTCAGCCATACTAGGCAACTGGCCGAGCGCATCGCGGCCCGCATCAAGATCTGTCTGGCCCAGGCGCGCTTGTCCGCCGGCGCTATCGACGCCGTGTTCCTGACCGGCGGCTCGGTGCGGCTCGCCCATGTCCGCAAGGCCATCATCAGGGCGCTGCCGTCGGCCCGGATCGTCGAAGGCGACACCTTTGGTGCGGTCGGCAAAGGCCTGACCCTGGAGGCGCTGCGGCGCTACGGGCCGGGGAACTGAGGCGGATGCCGCGCGACGCCTATTTGCAATGCACTCTCGGCAATTGCATAGTCGATCGAACGGAATGCCTCGATGGCAACTGAGGAATAAGAAATGGCGGACGCCGATCTGGATGTCGTAATCCGGCAGCTTGCGAAGCAGCAATACAAGGGCCTGATGGCGGCCGCCAAAAAGCGGCGGGATCGCTACGCCGGTCTGGCCGCCAAGGCGAAAAACAGCGAGGCCAAGGCCCAGCTGAAGCTGATGGCGAAAAGCACCATGGAGCAGGCCGCCGCCGCCGCGAGGCGGCTGCAGATTTCCGCCGACAACGCCGCCGACAGCTACGCCCGCTCGATGCGCCATGCGGCCGAGACCCCGCCGCCGGCCAAGAAGCCGGCCGCGAAACCGGTCAAGAAGGCCGCCAGGAAGGCCAAGGCCTGAGAACAGAACCTGGGTAGCGGATGGATCTCAAGCAACTGCGTACCTTCCGGGCGGTCGCGGAGCTCGGAAGCCTGAGCAAGGCGGCCGACCGGCTGCGGGCCGCGCAGCCGGCACTGAGCCGGCACATCAAACTGCTGGAGCACGAGCTTCGGGTCGAGCTCTTCATCCGCAACGGCCGCGGCATGCTGCTGACCAGCGCCGGCCAGATTTTGCTCGACCGCACCACCGGCCTGGTGCGTCAGATCGAACAGGTGCGCGACGATATCCAGTCGGCCAGCGGCAAACCGTCCGGACGGGTCATCCTCGGCCTGGTGCCGACCGTCAGCGCCGTGCTGTCGGGACGGCTGGCCCGCCGCATCATCACGGATCTGCCCGACATCTCGCTGCGGATCGTCGAAAGCTATGGCGGCCATCTGGTCGAATGGCTGCACCGCGGCGAAATGGACCTCGCCATCACCTACGGCCCCGCCGATGACCTGCATCTGTCGGTGCATTCGATCGGCCACGAGGATCTCGCGGTGGTCGGTCCGCCGGGGTCGGGCCTCGGAAAGAAAAAGCAGGTCGAACTGGAATGGCTGGTCGAGCAAAGGCTGATCCTGCCCAGCATCTCGCATGGCCTGCGGGCGCTGCTGGAAAAGGCCGTCGCGCGCAAGAAATTGACGCTCAACACCATGATGGAGGCCGATTCCTACCGCGCCCAGATCGCGCTGATGGAAGAGGGCCTGGGCTACACGCTGTTGCCGGCGTCCGCGATCCGCGCCGAACTGGCGGCCAAACGCCTGGAGATGGCAGCGCTGGTGAACCCGTCGGTCTCCCGCGAACTCCTGCTGGCGTCGCCGATCGCGCGCCCGTCATCGATCGCCACCAGCACCATCTCGGCGCTGGTTCTTGCCGAGATCGCACAACTGGCCAAGGAAGGCCTCTGGAACATCAAGCTGGCGGGCTGAGCGCCGCGCTTATCTGTATCCCGGCTCAGTTGTAGAGCGCCTCATCGCCGAGCACGGATTGCCGGAAGCGCGTGGTCAGGATGACGCCATCGGCCGGCGGCAAGGTAAAGACCAGGGCTTCGGGATTGATCTTCATCAGCGCGAACACCGTTCCCTT
>NZ_JAUYQU010000273.1 GCF_030697065.1 Bradyrhizobium sp. | reverse complement strand
CAAAAATGCCCGGTTGCGTTGCCGCTTGCCCCGCTTGTAGCATCCGGCGAGGCCGACCAACAGGCCAGATGACCATGACTCGAGGAACCCCATGACCACGCAACCGACAGTTAAAGGTGCCTGGACGATCACGTTTCTCCTGTTCTTGTTCATGCTGATCAATTTCGCCGACAAGATCGTGGTCAACCTCGCGGGCGTGCCGATCAAGGCGGAGCTGCAGCTCGATCCGGAGCAATTCGGATTCCTGGGATCTTCGTTCTTCTTCCTGTTCTCGATCTCGGCCCTGGCGGTCGGTTTCATCGTCAACCGCATCGACACCCGCTGGGTGCTGCTGGCGATGGCGGTGATCTGGGCGCTGGCCCAGTTCCCGATGGTCGGCACCGTCAGTTTTACCACGCTGGTGATCTGTCGAATCATCCTCGGCGCCGGCGAGGGACCGGCCTTCGCGGTGGCGGTGCATGCGCTCTACAAATGGTTTCCCGACGAGAAACGCACGCTGCCCACCGCGATCCTGGCGCAAGGCTCGGCGTTCGGGGTCATCCTCGCGGTGCCGGCGCTGAACTGGATCATCGTCAATCACAGCTGGCATTATGCCTTCGGCGCGCTGGGTGTCGTCGGCCTGATGTGGGTGGTGGCGTGGCTGGTGCTGGGCCGGGAAGGACCACTGGTGCAGACCGTCGCGATGGCGGCGGCGGATCCCCGCGTGCCCTATTTCCGGCTGCTGACGTCGCGCACCTTCATCGGCTGCTGTGCTGCGGCCTTCGGCGCCTATTGGGCGCTATCGCTCGGCCTGACCTGGTTCACCTCCTTCATCATCGAGGGACTGGGCTTCACGCAGAAGGATGCAGGGTGGATTACGGTGCTGCCCTGGGTGTTCGGCGCCGCCACCGTGCTGCTGGCCGGGTGGATATCGCAGGTGATGCTGACGCGCGGCTACACCACCCGCGGCGCGCGCGGCGTGCTCGGTTCGATTCCGCTGATCATCGGCGGCCTGATTCTGCTGGCGATGCCGCATGTCGACGGGGCCGGCCTGCAGGTCGTGCTGCTGGTGCTCGGACCGGGGCTGTGCGGCGCGATCTTCGTGGTCTGTCCGCCGATGCTGGGAGAATTCACCCCGGTGCAACAGCGCGGTGCGGTGATCGGAATCTACAGCGCGATCTATACGTTCGCCGGGATCATGGCGCCCTGGGTGATGGGCACCGTGATCAAGCATGCGGCGACCCCGCTCGAAGGCTACATGACCGGCTTCACCATCAACGCGGTCATCATGGTCGTATCCGGGTTGCTCGGCCTGCTGCTGCTGTGGCCCAACTCCGAGCGCGCGCGGCTGCTGGCCCAGGCGGCGCAGCCGAAATTTGCGTGAGCACCAGAAACAAGGAGACGAGACAATGAGCCGCCATCCCGATTTCGTGCCTCACGGAGTGATTCCGGCGGTGCTGCTGCCGTTCCACAACGACCTTTCGATCGACGAGTCGAGCTTCCGGGCACATTTGCGCGACGTCGGCTCGGTGCAGGGACTGTCGGCTATCACGATCAATGCCCACTCCACCGAGGTCGCCTCCTGCACCGCGGACGAGCAACGCCGCGTCATGGAGATCGCCGGCGAGGAAGTCGGCGGCACGCTGCCGGTCATCCACGGTGTCTGGGCGGACGGCAGCCTGGAGGCGGCGCGGATCGCACGACAGGCTCAGAGCGGCGGGGCTTCGGCGCTGCTGGTGTTTCCGCCGGCGCCCTTCACGCTCGGCCAGTCCGCGGAGATGGCGCTGGCCCATTTCAGGGCCATCGCCGATGCCAGCGATCTGCCGATCATCGTCTTTCAATACCCGCTGGCGTCAGGGCAGGGCTATCCGGCGGCGACGCTGGAACGGCTGTTCGACGAAGTGCCGACCATTCGCGCCATCAAGGACTGGACCCCGCTGGTGCCGCAGCACGAGAGCCAGATTCGCAAGCTCCAGGGCCGCGCGCGTCCGATCAACGTGCTCACGACCAACAGCGCATGGCTGCTGAGTTCGCTGGTGCTGGGCTGCAACGGCCTGCTGTCCGGCTCGGGCAGCGTCATCGCCGATCTTCAGGCGAGACTTTATCGCGCGGTCAAGGCCAACGATCTCGCGGAAGCCCGCCGGCTCAACGAACGGATCTATCCGACGGCGCGGGTGTTCTACGCCGATCCCTTCATCGACATGCACAACCGCATGAAGGAAGCGCTGGTGTTGCTCGGAAAACTGCCGCGCGCGGTGGTGCGTCCGCCGCTGGTCAAGCTATCGGACGCGGAGATTGCAGGGATCAGAGATGCGCTGATCGAGGCCGGCCTGCTCAGCGCGGCGCGCGGGCGCGACGCGGCGTAACAACTCGCAATTGCCTGCTGCTCACCTCCCCGCCGCTTGGCGGGGGAGAGGAAACGCGCGGCAGCTAGGGTCAAGTCTTGGATGGGATAAAGTCTTGCACAGCATCAAGTCTTGGACAGCATCCCGGAAATCGAATCCGATGTCTCGCGGATATGCTGCTCCAGCAGCGCCGTCGCCTTCGCGTCGCGCGCCACCGTCGCTTCCATGATGGCGCGATGTTCGGTGCCCTTTCGCGACGGGCTGTTCTCGCGGTTCATCTTCGAGAGAAACCGGTAGCGCTCGAGTTGGTAAAACATCAGCGAACGAAGCCGCAGCAGCCAGCGATCGGGGCAGGCCGCCACCAGGGCTTCATGGAACAGGCGGTGGCGCTCGACCCAGTCGCCGTGGCGCCGCATGCGTTCGGCCCAGGAAAGGTCCTCGATGATGCCGAGGCTGTGAAAAGCGGCGACGATCCGCGTTTCCCACTCGTCGTCGCCGGCGGCGATCGATTGCGCCAGCGCGCGCTTCTCGAAGGCGATGTAGTGATCGGTGACCTCGGCAAGGTCGCGCCGCGAGACCGGAGCCACGCGGAAACCCTTGCCGGCCTCCAGCGTCACGAATCCTTCCGACACCAGCTGCGAAAGCGCCTCTCGCAGCGTGCCGATGCCAAGGCCATAGCGCTCGGTCAGGTCGGAGAATTTGAGCTTGGTTTCCGGCGCGAAGGTATGCTTGACGATATCGGCCCGTAGCCGCGTCAGCAGATCCTGCCCGCTCGACAACGACGCATCGTCGTCGCGGGGCTCGACGTTCTTCGGCGATTTCTTCAGGTGAATATTCAGGGATCCGCTCCCACCGATGTCGATTGCGCTCTGTGCGCATGTAGCGTTTCCGATTCGTGCATGCAACCGAACCGGATTCTTCAAGGCAGACTATTCGAATATCCTAAGAGTTTCGAAACTTATTGCAAGTGTTGAAAATTGATGCTAACCAGCGATGCAACAAGCAAGAGGACGCTGGGAGGGCCAATTGACCTATCTCGTGAATTCGATCGGTCACGTTGAGATCGATGTCACCGACATGGACGCGGTGACGCGCGAGGCGACCGGAATTCTGGGCCTGCATGTGACGCGCCGCGACGCCGGCCAAATCTGGCTCGCCTCCAACGGCCGGACCACGGAACTCGTGCTGCGAAGCGCCAAGGCCAATGCCGTCCGCTGCGTCGGCTTCGAGGCGGTGTCGGTCCAGGCGGTGGAAGAGGCCGCCGCTCGCGTGCCGCAGGCCGGGTGCCGGGTGCTGTCGGAAAAGCCCTCGCTCGATTGCTGCGCCGCCGGCGTGGTGTTCGCCACGCCGCAGGGCCACACCTTCGAAGTACACGCGCCGATCCCGGACAGCATCTACGACCGCCGTCACTTCGGCGCGGGACTTAATCCGGTCCGGATGGATCACGTCAACATCACTTCGCCCGAACCCGCCGAGACGCAGCGCCAGGTCGAGCAGATCATGGGCCTGAAGCTGTCGGAGAAGCTGGTCGATGACGGCCTCATCTGGATGCGCGGTGCAAACCGCCAGCATCACATCATGGGCATCGTCCGCGGCCAGCCCGGCCTCCACCATTATTCCTTCGAACTGGAGAATTTCGGCGAATACTGCCGGCTCGGCGATCTGCTCGACCAGTACGGCAAGGAACTGGCATGGGGCCCCGGACGACATCGGCCCGGCGACAACGTCTACGCCTATTACGTCGACGCCGCCGGTGTAATGGTGGAGTGCTCAAGCGGCATGGCGTTGATTGCGGACGACGACAATTATCAGCCCAACATCATCACCCAGCTGAAGCGGCCGGAGAATGTGCGCGCCCTCAATGTCTGGGGAACGCCTGCGCCGCAGCCATGGCTGGCACACCATTTCCCCTACGCGCCGGCCCCGCAGGCCTGATCGCGGCGTTCATAGCCTGGGCAACGAGATCGACGGAGTAGAAGATGCTGAAGAAGCTGTCGTTCAGCTCGGACGGATTGAAACTGTCCGGCGTGCTGCATGTGCCGGAGGCGCGACGTCCCGGCGAGCGGCTGCCGTGCTTCATCGTGCTGCACGGCTTCGTCGGCACCAAGGATGAATCGCATGCCGAGCTGCAGGCGCGCATGCTGGAAGGCCTCGGCTACTGCGCCTTCCGCATCGATTTTCGCGGCTGCGGCGAAAGCGGGGGCGCGCGCGGGCAGGTGCGCTGCTTCGACCAGGTTGCCGACACCAAGAACGCGCTCAGTTTCATCGCTGAGCGCGAAGAGATCGATCCGGCGCGGATAGGCGTGATCGGGCACAGTTTTGGCGCGGCCGTCGCGGTCTATACGGCCGGAATCGACGAACGCGTCGCCTGCGTGATCTCCTCCTGCGGCTGGGGTGACGGTGAACGCAAATTCCGCGGCCAGCATCCGACGCCTGATGCCTGGGCGAAATTCACCGGGATTCTGGAGCAGGGGCGCAGGCACAAGGCGGCCACCGGCGAAAGCATGTGGGTGTCGCGCTTCGACGTCGTTCCGATTCCGGAAAACCTGCGCAAAAACCTCTCGCCGAAGGCGCTGATGGAGGTACCGGTCGAGACCGCCATCAGCATGTACCATTTTCGCGCCGAGGACGTGGTCGCCAATATCGCGCCGCGCCCGCTATTGCTGTTTCACACCGCCAACGACGTCGTCACGCCGACCGA
>NZ_JAUYQU010000161.1 GCF_030697065.1 Bradyrhizobium sp. | reverse complement strand
GATAAGGATCGGTTAACCCTTTCCGGGGTGCGCCAAACGGTCGGTCGACTAGGGTAAAGACGTCCGATACTCCGTTTTTTCACGGGGATTGGTGCTATGGGACGTTGTGGGGGAGCTCTCCGGCGGGGGCTCGGCATCGTCGTCGTGCCAGTAAGCGCCAAATCAGGGGTGCATAAAGCTTGATCACAGCCGAACACGCATGCGCGATTCGCATGCACCGTCGCAAAGAAATATGAATTAATAATCAGTTCTTTATCGGGCGGATCGAATAAGGTTTCCCACTGCGCCACGCCCGCCGCCAATCACCGGCGGCCCCGATGGTAATCGCGCGGCCGACGGGTTTCGCGCCGCTACGCGTCGTTGTTGCGCTTCCACGGGAACAGGTTGGCCGGGAAATCCGCTGCCGGCCGCCGCTCGCGATGCTGGCGGGGTGGTAGCGGTTGCGGATTGAGTTCTGGCGCGACGACCTCGCGGTAGAGATGCCAGGTGGCATGGCCGAGCAGCGGGATGACAATGGCGAGGCCGATAAAGAACGGCAGCGATCCCGCAACCAGCAACCCTGCGACGATCAATCCCCACGCCGCCATCGGCGCCGGATTTCGCGCCACTGCGCGCAACGAGGTTACCATGGCTTCGCCGACTCCGGTGCGACGCTCGAGCATCAGCGGGAATGAAACCACGCTGACGCACAGCGCCACCACAGCGAACACGAAGCCGACGCCGCAACCGACGATGATCAGCCACCATCCTTGCGACGTCGTCAGCACGCGCCGTGCGAAATCCGGGATCCCGGCCGCGGCTTCGTAGCCGAAGGCCGCGACGTAAATCGCCTGCGCCGTGGCGACCCAGACCACGAACAGCGCCAGCAGCAGCGTGCCGAGCCCGAGCATGGCGCCGAATGACGGTGAGCGCAGTACCCCGACCGCGTCCCATGCTGAGGCTTGTTCGCCGCGCTCCCTGCGGCGGCTGAGTTCATAGAGGCCGAGGGCTGCGAACGGGCCGAGCAGGGCAAAGCCCGCCGCCAGCGGAAACAGCAGGGGCAGAACGGAATAGCCGAGCACGGTGCGTGCCAGCACCAGTCCGAGCACCGGATATATCACGCAAAGAACGATGGCGTGGCTGGGCACCGCCTTGAAATCTTCCCAGCCAAGCCGCAGCGCCCGATGCAGGTCGGAAAGGCCGATGCTTCGGATAACGGGTGCGGCTGCGATATCCTGCGCAGGCAGCGGAGCGGTATTGCCGGGAGCATTGCCCGGGTATGGCGTGGCCATGGTCGTCGTCTCCCTTTATGTGACGGCCGGATGTCACGCCCTTGCGGGCGCCAAAACAGGCCGACTGCGAAAACGATCACGATCAGGGCCAGACGCGAATACAGGAAACCGAAGCGGGCCATGTCGCGAACTGAGCCCTTGAGCGTACTCCCAATCACCGGCACCGTCGCTCACGCTTCGGTGAATGCTGCATTGGCAAGCCCCGGCGGGGGCGTTAAGGTCCGGCCGGGCTGTCCGTAACGTCTTTCAGGAGAAAACCATGAGCATTTTCGGAAAAATCATGAGCGCGATCTTTGGCACCAAGGCCGATGCGGCTCCTGCGGGCGAGGGCACAGCTGCCGGATCGGGCGGTTCGTCCACTGCAGCCACCGTCGACGTCGCACCGATCCTGGACGCTGCGGTAAAGGCCAAGGGCGAAAAGCTCGCCTGGCGCACCTCGATCGTCGACCTGATGAAGGCGCTCGATATCGATTCCAGCTTCACCGCGCGCAAGGAATTGGCGAAGGAACTCGGCTACACCGGCGACAGCAACGATTCCGCCAGCATGAACATCTGGCTGCACAAGCAGGTAATGACGAAGCTCGCCGCCAACGGTGGCAAGCTGCCGGAGGATCTCAAGTAACGGACGGCCCGCCAACCGCACGAGACCCGAAAGGCCCGCCGAATGGCGGGCCTTTCTTCGACGCCGGCCGACCGCAGCGGTTGAAGCCTGCGCGGGCGGTTGAACGAGAGAGAATTGCGCCGGACATGATTGTCGCTTCAGATGCGTCCAGTCGGTCAGCCGGCCAGATCTGCAAATTCCGGATGCTTGTGCAGGTAATCCACCACAAAGCCGCAGCCGGCGATCACCTTCATCCCGTCGGCGCGGATCAGCTGCAGCGCGCCATGCACCAGTTCGGACGCGATGCCACGGCCGCGCAACGCGCTCGGCGTCTCGGTGTGGGTGATGACGACGGCCGAGGGCGTCAGGCGATAATTCGCGAAGGCCACGGCGCCCTCGACATCGAGTTCGAACCGGCTCTGCGCCTTGTTGTTGCGGACGGAAGCCTTGTCCATGCGTTCATCTCTCCGAAAACGACTGCGCTGATTTAGGCGCGTGAACCCGCCAATGCAAACCCGTCGATAGGCCGCAGAGTTCCCTTGCCTTTATGCTATCACTTGGACCGCGAACCGGGCGCCTTGCCGGCGAACGCCGCATTTCCGGTCTGGAGAACGTCATGACGAGCCAAAAGGGCCCCAACATCAAGAAGAAGCAGAAATGCAAGAACTGCGAGGGCAAGGGCCTGCTGAAGAAGGGCGACAAGGTGGTGAAATGCCAGCGCTGCGGCGGGACGGGCTTGCGCTGAGCATGCCGGGCCGGCGCTAGGAGCCCTCGTCGGGAATATTCAGAACCACGCCGCACGCCTTGCAGTGCACGGCATCGCGGTCGTGGCGCTGCAGGCCGCAGGTCGGGCAGGGAAACCGTACCTTGTCCGGGTTCAGCAGCGCGCGGGCGAGATTGAAGAACAGGGTCACGCCGAAAATCATGATGACCACCGAGATCAGGCGGCCGAGCGTGCCGGGCAGGGTGATGTCGCCAAAGCCGGTGGTGGTCAGCGCGGTGACCGTGAAATACAGCGCGTCGGCATAGTTCGTGATCTGGTCGTTGCGGAATTTCTGGGTCTCGTAGACGATCGCGGTCATCACGAAGATGAACACCGCGAGGTTGGTGACGGCGAAGATGACCTCTTCGTTGCGCCGGAAGAACGAGCTGTCGGCGCGTAGCCGCACCAGCATCTGGTAGTCGCGCAGCAGCCGCAGGGTTCGCAGGATACGCAGAAAGCCGCCGCCTTCCCCGGCCAGCGGCGCGAGGAACGAAACGATCGCAATCAGGTCGGTCCATGTCGAAAATCGGGTGAATTCGCGCAAGCGATGCCGGCTGACGAGCAGGCGCGCCGAGAAGTCGGCCAGAATTCCGATTCCAAAAACCACGTCGAGCGCTTCGATGACTTCGCTGGTCGGCAGGAACGAGGTCGCGATGATGAACAGCACCGTGACGATATCGAACGCGAGAAGCGTGTAGCGGAAGCGGATGCCGCCCGGCGTTGCGCCCTCGTAGAGCCTTCGGATATCGGTTTTCAGGGCGGCCAGGGTCATGGCGACATCTACATCCGTTTAGGCGTATTATTGCAATCATTGATCGGCGAACCACACCTCAGTTCCGGAGCCCCACGTGATCGATACCGTCCCCGCGTCCGCGCCTCCCGGCGGCATCCTGCGCATGTCTTCCCGGGTCATGAATCTCGCCCATATGCTGACGCAAAACGCCCGCCGCCACGGCGACTGCATCGGCTTCGTCTGGGGCGACCGGTCCTGGAACTGGCGCGAGATCGATGGCCACGTCTCGGCGCTGGCGGCGGCACTCGCCGCGCAAGGCATCGTCAAGGGCGACCGCATCCTGGTTCATTCGAAGAATTGCGACGAGATGTTCTGGTCGATGCTGGCGGCCTTTCGGCTCGGTGCGGTCTGGGTTCCCACCAATTTTAGGCTGATGCCGGACGAGGTCGCCTATCTCGCGACCGCCTCCGGTGCCAGGGCGTTTCTCTGTCACGGCGACTTTCCTGACCATGCCTCCGCGGTCGCCGCCGCGAGCCCGGCGCTCGCCTTCACCTGGTGGATCGGGGAGGGTGCTTTCGCCGGGACATCGGTGGGCGAGGCCATCGCCGCGCATGCCGGCGCGAAGTTCGAAAACACCGCCGTCGACTACAACGATCCCTGCTGGTTCTTCTTCACCTCGGGCACCACGGGGCGATCCAAGGCGGCGGTGCTGACCCATGGCCAGATGGCGTTCGTGGTGACCAATCACCTGGCCGATTTGATGCCCGGCACCACGGAGCAGGATGCCTCGCTGGTGGTGGCGCCGCTGTCGCACGGCGCCGGCGTGCACCAGCTGGTGCAGGTCGCGCGCGGCGTGCCGACCATCCTGCTGCCGTCGGAGCGGTTCGACATCGACGAGGCGTTCCGTCTGATCGAGACCCGGCGGGTGACAAATATCTTTACCGTGCCGACCATCCTGAAGATGATGGTCGAGCACCCTGCCGTCGACCGCTACGATCATTCCTCGCTGCGCTACATCATCTATGCCGGCGCGCCGATGTACCGCGAGGACCAGAAGGCGGCGCTGAAAAAGCTCGGCAAGGTGCTGGTGCAGTATTTCGGGCTCGGCGAGGTCACCGGCAACATCACGGTGCTGCCGCCGGAGTTGCACGATGCCGAGGACCGACCGCGGGCGCGGATCGGCTCCTGCGGCTATGAACGCACCGGCATGCAGGTCTCGATCCAGGGCGAAGACGGGCGCGAACTCAAGGCGTTCGAGACCGGCGAAATCTGCGTGATCGGGCCCGCGGTGTTCGCCGGCTATTACGATAATCCGGAAGCCAACGCCAAGGCGTTTCGCGACGGCTGGTTTCGCACCGGCGACCTCGGCCATCTGGACGATGAAGGCTTTGTCTACATCACCGGCCGCGCCTCCGACATGTATATCTCCGGCGGATCCAACATCTATCCGCGCGAGGTGGAGGAGAAGATTTTGACTCATCCCGGTATCGGCGAGGTGGCGATCGTCGGCGTTCCGGACCCGGTCTGGGGCGAGGTCGGCATCGCGGTCTGCGTGGCGCGCGTGGGTTCGGCCGCGGTGAGCGAACTCGAACTCGCCACCTTCCTGGCCGCCAAGGTGCCGCGCTACAAGATGCCGAAGCGTTTCTTTTTCTGGGAGGCGCTGCCGAAATCCGGCTACGGCAAGATTCCGAAGCGGCTGGTGCGCGACGAGCTGGAGGCGCGCGGCCTGCTCGACGCCAGGCAGCCGGCCGATGGCGGTCGCTGAGCGATGCGAAGCGTCACGCAGCCCGGCCCGCCGGCGCCCGAGCGCATCCAGTGGGTGGAGGCCAGAGGACGCGCTTTCGCCCTCACGCTCGAAGCCGGCCTGCCGCTGCTGGAGGCCGCGCGCCGCGGCTTTGCGGCGCAAGGCTTCGCGGGGGGCACCTTGAACATGAGGGGCGGGGCGCTCGGCCCGTTCGCCTATGTGATGCCGGCGCTGTCGAAGACCGGCGCCAATGCCGCGTTCTACAGCGACACCTTCCGGCCGGCCGGCATCACGCGGCTCACGGTCGGCGCGATGACGCTGGGGCAGCGCGACGGTGCGCCGTTCTTCCATTGCCACGCGTTGTGGACGGAAGCCGATGGCCGTGCCGGCGGCGGCCATATCCTGCCGGAGGAAACGGTTGTCGCAGAGTGCTTCGCAGTCGAGGCTTTCGGCATTGACGGCGCGATGTTCGTGGCGGAGCCGGACCCCGAGACCAATTTCAGGCTGTTCGGACCGGTCGCTCGTGCGGCCTCCGCCGCCGGGACA
This sequence comes from Bradyrhizobium sp., assembly GCF_030697065.1. Lineage (GTDB taxonomy): Bacteria > Pseudomonadota > Alphaproteobacteria > Rhizobiales > Xanthobacteraceae > Bradyrhizobium. The sequence continues at coordinate 44,284 of NZ_JAUYQU010000161.1, read as the reverse complement.
ACCAGCCGCGCCTTCGCGCTGCGGCTGCGGCCGAACCAGGATGTTGCCGGCGCGCTGGAGGCGTTCTGCCGGGATCGCGGAATCTCGCGCGCAAAACTCCGCGGCGGCGTCGGCAGCACCATCGGGGTGCGCTTCGCCGACGGCCGTATCGTCGAGCCGTTCGCAACCGAACTCGCGATCCGTTCGGGAGTCATCGCGGCGGGGCCGGGCGGCGCGCTCGAAGCCGACCTGGACATTGCCGTCGTCGACTACACCGGCGGACTCGCCGAGGGCCGGCTGGAGCGTTGCGACAATCCGGTGCTGATGACGATGGAGCTGGTGCTGGAGGTGGTGGCCGTTTCGTAGGTTGGGAAAAGCGCTTACGTGCCCACCATCGATCGTGGTGCGGCAGGAAGATGACGGCCACGGCGCAAGCGCCTTTGCCACCCTGTGCAGAAATATTGAAAACAACCCCATGCAATGCCAAGGTGAGGCCGGGTTGAGGTATCTTAATACCATGGCTTAGTGTACCGAAGCGAGAGGCAAGTCACGAATCTGGCTTCCAAAGCGCACGTGTTCCCTTTATGTTCCAGACGTGCCTTTGGAGCGGATAGCATGGCCTCCCGACGAAATCGAACCGTCAATCTGCCCGCGCCGTACCTCAGGCGCGTCTGGCTCGAGCCGTCGCGCATCGCCGACCGCGCCGCCTATCCGTTCTGCCTGCCGTTCCTCAGTGATGATTTCGAGCTGGGCTTCGATCGCGCCTTCACCATCATCGTCGGCGAGAACGGTACCGGCAAATCCACCTTGCTCGAAGGCATCGCCGTGCTGGCGGGTTACGACGAAGCCGGCGGCGGCAAGGGCTATCGGCCGGTCGATCATTCCGAAGCGGCGGAGGCGATGGGCGGCCAGCTTTCCAGCGCGTTTCGCGCCAGCTGGCTGCCGAAGGTCACCAACGGCTGGTTCTTCCGGGCCGAGAGCTTCTTTTCCGTCGCCAGGTATCTCGACCAGGTCAGGAGCCCCTATGCGGATTTCCTGTCCCATTCGCACGGCGAGGGCTTCATGCGCTTCTTCGAGGAGCGCTGCCAGCGCCAGGGCATCTACATCTTCGACGAACCGGAATCCGCGCTGTCGCCGTCGCGCCAGATGGAATTTCTGAAACTGATGCGACGGATGGAAAACTCAGGCCACTGCCAGATCATCATGGCCACGCATTCGCCTGTCCTGATGGCCTATCCTGGCGCGCGGCTGCTACGGCTGTCGAAATACGGGCTGGAGCCGGTGAGCGTGAAGGACACGGATCACTACAAGGTCATGCGCGAGTTCTGCGAGGACCCGAAGGGGTTTGTCGAGGCGGTGGTGGAGGAGTGAAAAGGCGGCAGGCGGAGCGAAGGGGCATCACGTGTAATGGACTTGCCGTTCACCGTTTCGCGTAGTATGTTTATGCCATGATACCTTCGTGGCGAAATTCCGCGACCCGAAAGGTTTGGGACGGCGAGCAGCCAAATCAGTTTCGCGGACTGGATTTCGAAGCCGCTATCGATCTGTTAGTGGCGTTGAATGTCGCCAAGTCACTCAACGATCTGAGCCCGTTGAAAAGCGTCGGTTTGCACAAGCTCAAGGGTGATCGCAGGGGGCAGTGGGCGATGACGGTCAACGAACGCTGGCGTATCTGTTTCGAATTTCACAAGGGCGATGCCCACGAAGTTGAGATCGTCGACTACCACAGAGGTTGATCGTCATGGCTCCCGTTGTACACCCCGGCCGTCTGTTGAAGCGCGAACTGACCGCACGCAGGCTCAGCGCCAACCGGTTGTCGCTGGACATCGGCGTACCCTCCGGCCGCGTCACCGACATTCTCAACGGTCGCCGTTCGATCACGGCTGACACGGCGGTGCGCCTTGGCCGCTACTTCGGCAACGGTGCGCTGTTCTGGCTCGACTTGCAGGGCCAATATGACATCGGCGTGGTCGAGCGGGAGAAGGGCGCGGAGATTGCAAAGCGCGTCAGGCCGGCGGATGCCGCGTAGGACGGTATGTTGGATGGGTGGAGCGAAGAGGCGGGGTTTACCCGCCTCGATAGCGATACCCATCAGTCGCAGTTTTGCGAGGATGAAGATGATGGGTTTCGCGAACGGCTCAACCCATCCTACGGGCTACCCATCCTACGAGCTACAAGGTCATGCGCGAGTTCTGCGAGGACCCGAAGGGGTTTGTCGAGGCGGTGGTGGAGGAGTGAAAAGGCGGCGGGCGCAGAGCGAAAGGGCACCGCATGCAATGCCTCGCCGTTCACCGTTTCGTGTAGTATATTTATGCCATGATCGTTCGTGGCGAAATTCCGCGACCCAAAAGATTTGGGACGGCGAGCAACCGAACCAGTTTCGCGGACTGGATTTTGAAGCCTCTATCGATCTGCTAATGGCGTTGAATGTCGCGAAGTTAGCGACCTGAGCCCGTTGGGTTTCGAAAGGGCTCAACTCAACCTACACGCTGGACTCTGCTTCCCGTGGTCCGGTGGCGATGCTAGGTTGCCGCTATCGCGACGACGATGAAGATCGCGAGGGGGTAAATCAACATGGGGGCCATCCGCCTCTTCCTGGCGCTTGTGGTCGCTGTTGGCCACCTGCGCATGTTGATGCTCACGCCCGCAGGCATCAATACTCTCCCGAACATCGAACTCGGAATTAATGCCGGTTTTGCCGTGATGTTTTTTTATATGATCAGTGGATTCCTGATCAGCACAGGATTGACGGAAAAGTATCCTTCGACGCCGGCCGGGGCGCTTCGCTTCTATGAGGGCCGGCTGGTTCGCATTTTCTCGCTGTATTGGCCGGTTCTGCTGCTGACGTTCGCCGTGCACAATCTCTGGTCCTGGTTTGGCGCCTTGTCGTCGATCGACAAGTTCACCAACGTTTTCATCATCGGGGTGGACTGGCGCATCCTGTTCGCGGATTACCCGGGTTGGCATTGGGATGCTTCTCCGCAGTATCTTCATCAGGCGTGGACCCTGGGCGCAGAACTCGTTTTCTATCTTCTGGCTCCCTTCATTCTCCGCTCCTGGAAGGTCGCGATGAGTCTATTGCTGCTGTCCGCAGCGATCCGGCTGGCCATCGTCTCGACAACGCCTTTTGACGGCAGGATGATGTACCTGTTCCTGCCATCGACGCTTGTGTTTTTCCTGATCGGTCATTTCGTGCAACTGCTGTCGTTGCGCTGGCTCTGGATCAGGAGCGGCAGGATCGGGTTGCTGTTTCTGGCATGCTCCTGGTTGTGGCTTCGCGACGGCACCGCGACCTGGGACGGGTTTCGTTTCTGGGCCGCCGTCATCTGCTTCGCGGCGGCCCTGCCGGGCATTTTTTCATCCACAAAGGATTCTGCCCGGTGGAACGCGCTGGGGGATCTCTCCTATCCGGTTTACCTGCTGCACATCGTGGTGATGGTCAAGCTGATGGATTTCAAGCTCCTGGAACGGCTGCCATATCCGCCGTTGCTCATAACCGCGGTCTATCTCGCGGTCGTCATCGTCTCTGCGATAGCCGTCCACTGGCTGCTGGAAAGGCCGACGGCGGCTCTCATGAGATCGTGTTTCCGCTTATTCCGGCGGACGCGCACTCGCCTGTTTCCGGTAAAGCCGCCTGCGGTCGACGCGCCGTCGGCGACCTGACTGCCGTAAGGCAATCGTGGTCGGAACGGGATGACGCCGAATGGAGCGTTCACGACTGGCTCAAGCCAAGCGCTGGCGCCGTCAGATCGCGGTCGGCATCAACTCAAATACCCGCCCGTGCCTGGCTGCCACGGCGAACTCGCCTTTGCGCAATGCCGCCCGGACCGCATCAAGTTTCTTTGAGTCTTCCAAGGAGAGGTAGGGCGACCAGCCCGTGTCATCCTCGATCAGTTCGACAGGAACCTCCGCAGCGTACCGGCCTTCATGGATGAGCTTGACGGTTTTTCGGATCATCGCATTTTTCCTGCCGCTACTCCGCCGCCTCGCTCGTTCCGCGCTTCCGCTTCCCGCCATCCGCCTTCGCCAGCACCGGCCCGAGAAATTTCCCCGTGTAGCTTCGCGGCGCCTTGACGATATCCTCCGGGGGACCCCAGGCGACGATTTCGCCGCCGCCGTCGCCGCCTTCGGGGCCGAGGTCGATGACCCAGTCGGCGGTCTTGATGACTTCGAGATTGTGCTCGATCACCACCACCGTGTTACCCTGCGACACCAGCTCGTGCAGCACTTCCAGCAGCTTCTTGACGTCGTGGAAATGCAGGCCGGTGGTCGGCTCGTCCAGGATGTAGAGCGTTCGGCCGGTGGCGCGCTTCGACAGTTCCTTTGCCAGCTTGACGCGCTGGGCTTCGCCGCCGGACAGGGTGGTGGCCTGCTGGCCGACATGGATGTAGTCGAGGCCGACGCGGTGCAGCGTTTTGAAAGTTTCGCGGACGCGGGGGACGGCCTTGAAGAACTCGGCGGCTTCCTCGACGGTCATGTCGAGCACGTCGGCGATGCTCTTGCCCTTGAAAAGCACTTCCAGGGTTTCCCGGTTGTAGCGCTTGCCCTTGCAGACGTCGCAGGTGACGTAGACGTCGGGCAGGAAGTGCATCTCGATCTTGATGACGCCGTCGCCCTGGCAGGCCTCGCAGCGGCCGCCCTTGACGTTGAAGGAGAAGCGGCCGGGCTCGTAGCCGCGCGCCTTGGCCTCCGGGAGACCTGCGAACCATTCGCGGATCGGCGTGAAGGCGCCGGTATAGGTGGCGGGATTGGAGCGCGGGGTGCGGCCGATCGGCGACTGGTCGATGTCGATGATCTTGTCGATATGCTCGAGGCCCTCGATGCGGTCGTGCGGCGCGGCGCCTTCGCTGGCATTGTTGAGTTTTCGCGCGATCGCCTTGTAGAGGGTGTCGATCAGCAGCGTCGACTTGCCGCCGCCGGAGACGCCGGTGACGCAGGTGAACAGCCCCAGCGGGATCTCCGCCGAGACGTTTTTCAGGTTGTTGCCGCGGGCGTTGATCACCTTGATGGTGCGGCGGTGGTTCGGCGGCTTGCGCTCGGGGATCTCGACTGACAATTCGCCGGTGAGATATTTCCCGGTCAGCGATTTCGGATTGTTCATGACGTCGGCGGGGGTGCCTTGCGCCACGATGTTGCCGCCATGGACGCCGGCGCCGGGGCCGACGTCGACGACGTAGTCGGCGAGGCGAATGGCATCCTCGTCATGCTCGACCACGATCACGGTATTGCCGAGGTCGCGCAGCCGCTTCAGGGTTTCCAGCAGCCGCGCATTGTCGCGCTGGTGCAGGCCGATCGAGGGCTCGTCCAGTACATAGAGCACGCCGGTCAGTCCCGAGCCGATCTGCGAGGCGAGCCGGATGCGCTGGCTTTCGCCGCCGCTCAATGTGCCGGAGGCGCGCGCCAGCGTCAGGTAATTGAGGCCGACGTCGAGCAGGAAGGAGAGCCGCTCGCGGATCTCCTTCAGCACCCGCGCGGCGATCTCGTTCTGCTGCGCGTTGAGCGCCTTCGGTACGGTCTCGAACCACTCGCCGGCGCGGCGCACCGACAGTTCCGAGATCTCGCCGATATGCTTGCCGCCGATCTTGACGCACAGCGCTTCCGGCTTCAGCCGATGGCCGTGGCAGGCTTCGCAGGGGATGTCGGAAAAGTATTTTCCCAGTTCCTCGCGCGCCCATTCGCTCTCGGTCTCGCGAAAACGGCGGTCGATATTGGTGACCACGCCCTCAAACGGCTTTTTCGTATCGTAGGAGCGCACGCCGTCTTCGTAGGAGAACTTGATCTCGTCGTCGCCGGAGCCGTGCAGCAGCGCCTGCTGCACCTTCTTCGGCAGGTCCTTCCATTTGGTGTCGAGCGTGAACTTGTAGAATTTGCCGAGCGCGGTCAGGGTCTGGATGTAATAGGGCGACGACGATTTCGCCCAGGGCGCGATCGCGCCCCTGCGCAGGGTCAGTTCCTTGTCGGGAATGACCAGTTCCTCGTCGATATGCTGCTCGACGCCGAGGCCGCCGCAGGCCGGGCAGGCGCCATAGGGATTGTTGAACGAAAACAGCCGGGGCTCGATTTCCGGAATGGTGAAGCCGGAGACCGGGCAGGCGAATTTTTCCGAGAACAGGATCCGCTCCGCGCCGGTCTTGTCGTGGATCTTGGCGGTCTTCTTGTCGGATTTTTTCTCGGCGGCGGCGGCGGGCGGCGCGTCGGCATATTCGATCACCGCAAGGCCCTCGGCGAGCTTCAGCGCCGTCTCGAAGCTTTCCGCCAGCCGCTGGCCGATGTCGGGGCGCACCACGATGCGGTCGACCACCACGTCGATGTCGTGCGGGAATTTCTTGTCGAGCACCGGCGCTTCCGACAGGTCGTGGAAGGTGCCGTCGATCTTGACCCGCTGAAAGCCCTTTTTCAGGTATTCGGCGAGTTCCTTGCGGTATTCGCCCTTGCGGCCGCGCACCACGGGCGCCAGCAGATACAGCCGGGTGCCCTCCGGCAGCGCCAGCACGCGGTCGACCATCTGCGAGACGATCTGGCTCTCGATCGGAAGACCCGTGGCGGGCGAGTAGGGCACCCCGACCCGGGCCCACAACAGCCGCATGTAGTCGTAGATCTCGGTGACGGTGCCGACGGTGGAGCGCGGATTTTTCGACGTGGTCTTCTGTTCGATCGAGATCGCCGGCGACAGCCCGTCGATCTGGTCGACATCGGGCTTCTGCATCATCTCCAGGAACTGGCGCGCATAGGCCGACAGCGATTCGACGTAACGCCGCTGGCCCTCGGCATAGATGGTGTCGAAGGCGAGCGAGGATTTGCCGGAGCCCGACAACCCCGTGAACACCACGAGCTTGTCCCTGGGTATTTCGAGGTCCACGTTTTTCAGGTTATGCTCGCGCGCGCCGCGAATTGTAATCGCGCGCATGCCGGAGCCGGCGTTCGGTTGGCGCTTCGCCCTCAGCACTTCATCCATGTCGGCATTCCCGGGGCGCGTGTTCGGCGCCGCTAGCGTTCAGGCGCGGTTCGCCGGATTGACCGGGACCGGACGCCGATGGGGTGAAGCATGGAACATAGGAAGAACCGCGGGGATTTCCAGTCCCGATTCGAATCATCAACCGTTTGTTTTGAGTGCGGTTTCGATGGCAGCAGGTGGCAGCGTGCCGACAAACAGAAAGGCCGGCGCAAGGCCGGCCTTTCGTAGTTCGATTGCGGTCGGATCGAAACGATCAGTAGCGCGCGACGACCGGGCCACCCCAGCGGTAGTTGATGCGGGCGGTGATGATATCGACGTCCTGGCTGATGCGGTCGGTGCCGAACAGGGTCCCGGCGGCGCCGGCATTGCCGTTGTTGATGAAGGTGTAGGTCCTGTCTTCCATGAACATGTGATCGTACTCGACTGCGAACGACCAGTTCGGGGCGAAGCCGTATTCCAGACCGACGCCGACCACGGCACCCCAGCGGGTGTCGTCGACGGTGTTGGCAACCTGGATGCCGGTGCCGGTCGCCAAAGCGCGGTAGCGATCGGAGGTGACCGCAGCGCCGCCCTTGACGTAGAGCAGGGCGTTGTTGAAGGCGATACCGACCTGGCCGGTGAAGAGGCCAAATGCATCGACGCGGGTGTCGTTGGTGAATGCCGGGAAAGCAAGGCTCACATTCGAGCCCTGGAAATCAGCCCAGTTGCCCTGTGCTTCCAAACCGAACACCCACTGCGAAGCCTGCCAGCGATAGCCGATCTGACCGCCGACGGTGCCGCCGGTTGCATCGTGGCTGCCTTCGGCTGCGACGAAGGCGCCTGCCGGGGTCACGAAGTCCCAGCTCTTCTGGCTCGAACCCCAGCCGCCGTTGACGCCGACGTAGAAGCCGCTCCAGTTATAGATCGAGGCCATCACGGGGGGGGGGGCCTTGGTGTAGGGACGCGCAGCCATATCCGCGGCAGACGCGGGAGCAGCCATGCCCAGCGCAACCAAACCAACAGTACCCAGCAAGAACTTCTTCATCTCTTTTTCTCCAGTTGATCCGCTTCGTTGTCCCGAGCGGTTTGAATTCGATGCGAACGCCCAATCAGTTTCGAAAATGACCATAATCGATTCCAGGGAAAATGCCGTCTCCGAAATGCAACACTCGGCGGCGAAGTGAATCGCTGGATCTTAATGATTTGTTTAGAGAATCGGGAACCCGGAGGGAACCCGATGGAACTCTGACCGCCCCAATGTGGCGGCGCAGTGCTTGGATACCGTGCGCTCACTGCGTGCCCGCGAATTTCAGAACAAAACTGGAACGTGGTCCGCGGAAATGCTATATGTGGATAACCTTGTCATCACCGGGGATCGCGAGGTTGGCGGCTGCGGCGAGCGTATAGGGTCCGGTTCAAAGATGGTCCGACAGCAATGGATGGCAATCCCGGAATCGGCGGGCGGCCCACCGTTCCGGACAATTCAGTACATTCCATGAGTGGAGAGCGACGATGGCGGGAAGTGTAAACAAGGTGATTCTGGTCGGAAATCTCGGCAAGGATCCGGAGATCCGGCGGACCCAGGACGGGCGGCCGATCGCCAATCTGAGCGTGGCAACCTCCGAGACCTGGCGCGACAAGGCGACCGGCGAGCGCAAGGAAAAGACCGAGTGGCACCGCGTGGTGATCTTCTCCGAGCCGCTCTGCAAGATCGTCGAGCAGTATCTCAAGAAGGGCGCCAAGGTGTACATCGAGGGCGCGCTGCAGACCCGCAAATGGACCGACCAGGCCGGCGTCGAGAAATACTCGACCGAAGTGGTGCTGCAGGGCTTCAACTCGACGCTGACCATGCTCGACGGCCGCAGCGGCGCGGGTGGCGGCGGCGGCAATTTCGGACCGGATGAGTCCGGTGGCGATTTCGGCTCCAGCGGTCCCTCCAGCGCGGCGCCGCGCCGCGCGGTGGCGGCCGGTGCCGGCGCCCGCAACAGCGACATGGACGACGACATTCCATTCTGATCGCAGCTCGCGAGGCGAGCAACCATTAAGGTAGGCAATTCCTGGCATGGCCGGACTCCAGCAGTCCGGCCATGATGCGTTCCGGAGCGCCTGAAAACTTGACAATGGAAAGATTGATGTAAATACTCATTACATCGTCGTCCGGCCCAGGCCTCGCAGGTATCAAATGTCGCTCGCTCCGCTGCTCGCCGCCGCTCCGGAAATCCAGGTGCATGCCTTCGCCGCCCTGGCAGCCTTTCTGCTCGGCGCGGTTCAGCTCGCAGCACCCAAGGGCACGCTGCCGCATCGGACGCTGGGATGGGTCTGGATCGTGTTGATGCTGGTGATCAGCGCATCCTCGTTCCTGATCCATGGCATCAGATTGTGGGGGCCGTGGAGCCCGATTCACCTGATCTCGGTATTCACGCCGATCATGCTGGTGTTGGCGGTGGTGGCGGCCCGCGCGCAACGCGTGCGCACCCACAGGATCACGATGATGTCGATCTATGCCGGCGCGCTGCTGCTGGCGGGGCTGTTCACGCTGGTGCCCGGCCGGCTCATGCACGATGTTCTGTTCGGCTCCTGAGGGCCGCAGGAGCGCGTGGTGCCGGGATGCGTTTTTCGCCGCATCGGAGGGCTGGATTCGCCGGTTCGGCGGGCTGCATCAACCCGCCCTTAAGTCCATGAAAAAACGAAGGGAAAAACCGCTGGCGCGGAGCGGTTAGGGGTGGTTAGAAAGGCCTCGATACGCTATATGATTCTGAGCCAAAACTGACCGGATTTCCCTTTGTCTGACCCCGAAAATGAGAAGCCCGGCGAACCGCCGGCACCCTCGGATATTCGCCCCGTATCCATCCTCGACGAGATGAAGCGCAGCTACCTCGATTACGCCATGAGCGTGATCGTGGCGCGGGCGCTGCCGGATGCGCGCGACGGATTGAAGCCAGTGCATCGCCGGATCCTGTATTCGATGTACGAACAGGGGCACACGCCCGACAAGAAGTACGTGAAGTCCGCGCGCGTCGTCGGCGACGTGATCGGTAAATACCATCCGCACGGCGACCAGTCGATCTACGATGCGATGGTCCGCATGGCGCAGGATTTCTCCATGCGCCTGCCGCTGATCGACGGCCAGGGCAATTTCGGTTCGGTCGATGGCGATCCGCCGGCGGCCTATCGATATACCGAAGCGCGCCTGACCAAATCGGCGCTGGCGGTGCTTGGCGATATCGACAAGGACACCGTCGATTTCCAGCCGAACTACGATAATTCCGAGACCGAGCCCCGGGTTCTTCCGGCCAAATTCCCCAATCTGCTGGTCAATGGCGCCGGCGGCATCGCCGTCGGCATGGCTACCAACATCCCGCCGCACAATCTCGGCGAAGTGATCGATGCCTGCGTGGCGCTGATCGAAAATCCGGCACTGTCGATCGACGAACTGATCAACATCATCCCGGGGCCGGATTTTCCGACCGGCGGCATCATTCTCGGGCGCCAGGGTATCCGCTCGGCCTATCACCTCGGCCGCGGCTCGATCGTGATGCGCGGCAAGGTGCGGATCGAACCGTTCGGCAAGGACCGCGAAGCCATCATCATCACGGAAATTCCCTATCAGGTGAACAAGGCCACCATGGTCGCGCGGATCGGGGACCTGCACCGCGAGAAAACCATCGAGGGCATCGCCGCCCTGCGGGACGAATCCGACCGCGACGGCTACCGCGTCGTGGTCGAGGTGAAGCGCGACACCATGGCGGAAGTGGTGCTGAACCAGCTCTATCGCTTCACGCCGCTGCAAACGAATTTCGCCGCCAACATGCTGGCGCTCGATTCGGGACGGCCGCAGGTGATGAACCTGAAGGATTTCCTGACGCTGTTCATCGCGTTCCGCGAGCAGGTCATCACCCGCCGTACCAAGTTCCTGCTCAACAAGGCCCGCGACCGCGCCCATATCCTGGTCGGCCTGGCGATCGCGGTGGCCAATATCGACGAGATCATTCGTGTGATCCGGACTTCGCCGGATCCCAACACCGCGCGCGATACCCTGATGTCGCGGGACTGGCCCGCGAAGGACGTCGCGGCGATGATCACGCTGATCGACGATCCGCGCCATCGTCTGGCCGACGACGGCACCGCGCGGCTGTCGTTCGAGCAGGCGAAGGCCATTCTGGAACTGCGGCTGGCGCGCCTGACCGCGCTCGGCCGCGAGGAGATCGGCGAGGAACTCGACAAGCTCGCGGTGGAAATCGCCGATTACCTCGAAATCCTGCGTTCGCGTGCCCGGGTCCAGTCCATCATCAAGGACGAACTGGCCGCGGTGAAGTCGGAATTCGCCACCCCGCGCAGAACCGAAATCATCGAGCACGAGGATGAGGTCGAGGACGAGGACCTGATCCAGCGCGAGGACATGGTGGTCACGGTCTCGCATGCCGGCTACGTCAAGCGCGTGCCGCTGTCGGCCTACCGGGCGCAGCGCCGCGGCGGCAAGGGCCGTTCCGGCATGCAGACCCGCGACGAGGATTTCGTCAGCCGCCTGTTCGTCGCCTCGACGCACACGCCGGTATTGTTCTTCTCGTCGCGCGGCCAGGTCTACAAGGAAAAGGTCTGGCGCCTGCCGGTGGCGGCGCCGAACGGCCGCGGCAAGGCCCTGATCAACATCCTGCCGCTGGAGCAGGGCGAGCGCATCACCACCATCATGCCGTTGCCCGAGGACGAAGCCTCCTGGGGCAATCTCGACGTCATGTTCGCCACCACGGGCGGCAACGTCCGGCGCAACAAGCTGTCGGATTTCGTCGATGTCAGGCGTTCCGGCATCATCGCCATGAAGCTCGACGAGGACGAGGCGATCGTCGACGTGCAGATCTGCACCGAGCACGACGACGTGCTGCTGACCGCCGCCGGCGGCCAGTGCATCCGCTTCCCCGTCACCGACGTCCGGGTGTTTTCCGGCCGTACCTCGATGGGCGTTCGCGGCATCGCTTTGCCCAAGGGCGACAAGTTGATCTCGCTGTCGATCCTGCGGCATGTCGAGGCGACCTCGGACGAGCGAACGGCCTATCTGAAAATGCGCCGCGCGGTGGCTGGCGAGGCCGCGGCGGAAGAGGGCGCGGACACCGCGGAAACCGAGGGCGAGGAGACCGCCGGCGCCATCCAGCTCAGCTCGGAGCGATATATCGAGATGTCGGCGCAGGAGCAGGTCGTGCTCACGGTCTCGGTCAACGGCTACGGCAAGCGCACCTCGTCGTTCGAATACCGTACCACCGGCCGCGGCGGCAAAGGCATCGTCGCGATGTCGGTCAACAACCGCAACGGCAAGCTGGTGGCGTCGTTCCCGGTCGAGGACAGCGACCAGATCATGCTGGTGACCGACAAGGGTCAGCTGATCCGATGCCCGGTCGAGGGCATCCGGGTCGCCGGCCGTTCCACCCAGGGCGTCATCGTGTTCGACACCGCCGAGGACGAGCATGTGGTGTCGGTCGAGCACATCGGCGAGGACACCGAGAATGGCAATGGCGGCGCGAACGGCGAATAGCAATCAGCATTCGCCCGCCCGCGCGCGCCGTCGTTGCCCAGCAAGCCGGATGAGGGGTGTCGTTTGCGGATTGAGTATCTCGCGGATCACGTTTCTCACCTGCCGCGCCTGGCGCAATGGCATTTCGCCGAGTTTGGCTATTTGAATCCGGCCAACACGCTCGATCGCTATGTCGAGCGATTGACGGCGGCGCTGCAAAAGTCCGACTTGCCGACCACGTTCATCGCGCTGGACGGTGACTCATTGCTCGGTTCCGCCTCGCTTGTGCGCCGGACCATTACCCATCCGCATTTGTCGCCGTGGTTGTCGAGCGTCTATGTCGATCCGCCGCATCGCGGCAGGGGCATCGCCTCGGCACTGGTCGGACGGGTCGAGCGCGCCGCCGCCGGGATGAGCCTCGACCGGATCTATCTGTTCACGCCCAGCAGCGAAAAACTCTACGCCGGCCTCGGCTGGGAACTGATCGAATATTCGCACCACCACGACCTGAAAATTGCGATCATGTCCAAGGGGTTGGCGAGGTAGCTTAAAGTCATTTGCCTCGGGCTTCACTTCACGGGTGACCCCGGAATCAAAGAGGCCCCCGGGGGGCATCCCGGGGACCTCGAACCAGAGCAACCTGGCAGCTAATTTCTACGGAGTGCGGTCGGCGGTGACCAGGCGGGCTTCCCGGATCATGGTCTTCTTGCCGGCGATGCGCAGGCAGGCGGCTTCAAAATTCGGCCAGGCTTGCTGCGAGCAATTGGGGCCAATCTGTTTGATATCCAGGCGGTCGCCCTTGGCGAGGGCTACCGGCACGCTGGCTTCGACCTGGGGGGCAAAGCCGGGCAGAACGGTGAGGGCGCCTGCAATGAACGCGGCGATGGCGATGGCTGAAAAAGTCTTGATCATGACGGTCCCCTGTCATTGGGCCTTTTTGGCCCGCCGTTTCGTTGGTTAACTGATAGCCCGAGCCGGTTTCCGGATGTCTTCGCGCGCCCGCGAAATGGTTTCGTCCTGCCGGAGTTTTGTTTCGTCGTCGCAGCGGGGACGAAACATTGTTCGGCTGCCTAGATGACGCAGTGACCCCGCAAGTGGTTCATTGGCTAACCGAATATAAAAGCGGGGGTTTTGGACCGACGGCCTGGAACCAACCCCGGCTTGCGGGGTTGCGCGCGGCGGGGTAGATGGTTTTATGCCCCGTATCGCGCTGTACCCCGGCTCATTCGACCCCGTTACCAATGGACATCTGGATGTGGTCCGGCACGCCGTCGGGCTGTGCGACCGGCTGATCGTCGCCATTGGGGTCCATCCCGGCAAGAAACCGCTGTTTTCGACCGAGGAGCGGCTGGAAATGGTCGAGCGGGTATTCGCCCCGGTCGCCGCCGCGGCCCACTGCGCGTTCGATTGCACCACCTATGACGGACTGACCGTCACCGCGGCCCGCAAGGCGGGGGCGACCATCATGATTCGGGGCCTGCGGGACGGTACCGACCTCGATTACGAGATGCAGATATCGGGCATGAACGAGACCATGGCGCCCGGCGTGCACACCGTGTTCCTGCCGGCATCGGTGGCGGTCCGCCCGATCACCGCCACACTGGTGCGGCAGATCGCTGCCATGGGCGGCGATGTCTCGGCGTTCGTGCCGCCGGCGGTTGCCGCTTCGCTGAAGACCAAATTCGCCACCTGAGCCCTCATCCCTGATCCCCGGAGTTTTCATGATCCGAATTCTTGGCCTTATCGCCGCGCTGATCTGCGCGGCCCCCGCGCTCGCGCAACCGCTGCCCGCGGGTCTCGACAAGGCGAATGCGATCGTCATCGACAGCACCAAGGGCCGCATCGTGTTCAAGCTGCGCACCGACGTGGCGCCCCAGCATGCCGAGCGGATCAAGACGCTGGCGCGCGAGGGTTTCTACAACAACGTGCCGTTTCACCGGGTGATGGACGGCTTCATGGCGCAGACCGGCGACGGCCAGAATTTCAACGGTACCGGCGGTTCGAAATATCCGAACCTGAAACAGGAGTTCTCCAAGGTGCCGTTCACCCGCGGCGTGGTCGGCATGGCGCGGCGCGGCGACAGCGTCGATACCGCCAACTCGCAGTTCTTCTTCATGTTCGCCGAGGGTTCCAGCCTCAACGGCCAGTACACCGTGATCGGCGAAGTGGTGTCCGGCATGGACGTGGTCGACAAGCTGAAGAAGGCGCCGCCGGGATCGCGGGGCGGCGAGGTGAAGGATCCCGACAAGATGGTGAAGGTGCAGGTCGCATCCGACATCAAGTGAACCGCGGTGGCGCCGCACCGCAAACCGCTTCCCCGGTTTGCCGCGGCGCCGGGCTGTCACTATCGACCGCCCTCCGGTGATCGGGGCGTTGCGGCACTGCGCCGTTGCCGTTCGCCGATGCACTGGACGGCACCATCGCCGGTCGTCCGCTCGTAACGTTTAGATATTGCAAAAAATTCCCACCCAAACCCGGAGAGCACCGAGATGGCTGACACCGAAAATACCTTGATCCTCGAAACCACCCAGGGCCCCGTCAAAATCGAGATGCGTCCCGACCTCGCCCCCGGCCACGTCGCCCGGATCCAGGAACTGGTGCGCGAAGGCTTTTACGACGGCATCGTGTTCCATCGCGTGATCGAGGGCTTCATGGCGCAGACCGGATGTCCGCAAGGCACCGGCACCGGCGGTTCCGGCAAGAAGCTGAAGGCGGAATTCAACAAGGAGCCGCATGTGCGCGGCACCACCTCGATGGCGCGCGCCGCCAGCCCGGATTCCGGCGACAGCCAGTTCTTCATCTGCTTCGACGACGCCTCGTTCCTCAACAACCAGTACACCGTGTGGGGCAAGGTCACCGAGGGCATGGACAACGTCGACAAGATCAAGCGCGGCGAGCCGGTGCAAAACCCGGACAAGATCGTCAAGGCCCGCATGGCGCTGGACGCGGCTTAAGCGAAAACGCAACGTCATTCCGGGGCATGCGAAGCATGAACCCGGAAGTTCGAGATTCCGGATGGCCACGCTTCGCGCGGCCTCCGGAATGACGGTCCGAGACACGCTGGAGCGCATCGCGCCATGCGCACCGATCTGTTCGACTTCGAACTTCCCGCCGCGAACATCGCGCTTCGGCCGGCGAGCCCGCGCGATTCCGCGCGGATGCTGGTGGTGCGTTCCGACGGGGGCCTGCTCGACCGCGTCGTCGGGGAACTGCCGCAATGGCTTGAACCCGGCGACCAGCTGGTGGTCAACGACACCAAGGTGATCCCGGCCCAGTTGAAAGGCCGCCGCATCGGCCGCGACACCGAGCCGAAGATCGAGGCGACCTTGATCAAGCGGCTCGACGGCTCGCGCTGGCAGGCGCTGGTCAAGCCGGCGAAGAAACTGGCGGCGGGCGATGTGGTCCGCTTCGGCCATGAGGGCAGGGTGTGCCTGCTCGGTCATCTCGATGCCGAGGTCGAGCGCAAGGGCGAGGACGGCGAGGTGACGCTGTCGTTTTCGTTCCACGGGCCGGCGCTGGACCAGGCGATTTCAGATCTCGGCAGCCCGCCGCTGCCGCCCTACATCGCCTCCAAGCGCGCCCCCGACGAGCGCGACGCTACCGACTATCAGACCATGTTTGCGGCCAATGAGGGCGCGGTGGCGGCCCCGACGGCAGGGCTGCATTTTACGGCCCCACTGGAAAAGGCGTTGCGCGAACGCGGTATCGCGATTCACCGCGTCACGCTCCATGTCGGGGCAGGGACCTTCCTGCCGGTCAAGGTCGACGACACCTCGGGGCACAGGATGCATGCCGAATGGGGCGCCATTTCCCGGGAGACCGCCGCCGCCTTGAACGCGGCCCGGGCCAAAGGAGGCCGCATCGTTGCGGTCGGCACCACCTCGCTGCGCCTCCTGGAAAGCGCCGCGGCGGAAGACGGCACCATCCAGCCATTCGACGCCGACACCGCGATCTTCATTACGCCGGGTTATCGTTTTCGCGCGGTGGATGTCTTGCTGACCAATTTTCACCTGCCGCGCTCGACGCTGTTTATGCTGGTAGCGGCATTTTCCGGGCTCGAAACGATGCAGCGTGCCTACGCGCACGCCATCGGCAGCGGCTACCGGTTTTATTCGTATGGCGACGCGTGCCTGATGTTCCGCCAGGCGGAGAGCTGACGCTAAGGCTGCATCAGCTGGTCTTGATCGCGCTCAAACCGCATAGCGAAGAACGGCTGCCAGTGGTTTCCCTTCCGGTATATCGTCCTTGCGAACGGCAAACACCCGTCCTTGCGAGCGCATCGCCCGACTGGCGATTTCTGCGACGACGCTGTAGCTGTCCGCGCCGGCGTGATCGGCAAACGTGATAGCCCCGGTTTCGTCGTCAACCGTGCCATGGATCGTCTCGTCGATATTCACGAGCAGCGATTCGACCGCTCCAAACGTCGCGGCGCGGGCGATGGTTGTTACGTCGGTGGTCGCACGTTCCTGACTGGCGCGGGTCTGAAAAAGCCGGCCCCACGCGTCGATTTCCTCTCGATGAAGATCATCAAGAACCACGCGGGATTGCTCGGCAAGCGCCGCATCGGACAAGGTCTCGGGGCTGCCGTCGATACCCTTTTCGGCGAGATGAGCGTAGCTGTTCACCGAGCGATAGATGGATGCGAGCGGCTGCGCCGCAGCCAGGACGAGCGGCACGTCGCTCCCGGACAAGAACGGCCGCAACGCGCCATCCACCTTGCGAGCGAACTGCCGAAGCAGGACCTTTTGACCTTCCGAGCCTTGTATCCGGCCGCTGGGCGAGCGATCGTTGACGCTGGCGCGGCCTACGGCGCTGCCGGCATCCCTTGGCAAGCCGTCGACCTTGATGGCCTTCGCCGGCAGGTCCGCGGAGACCTCGATCACCCTGACCGAACCCTCTGCGAGAGCCAATACGATGGCAACCTGCGGGAAGGTGACCGCTCGCAACAATGGCATCAAATCAAATCGATCCGAAACGGCCACCGACGACAAAAGCGTGTTGGGAAGCCGAAATGTACGGATGTTGTCCGGCGTTGCGAGAATCGCGAGGCTGCGCGCCTGAAACCGCCAGAACTCATCGTCATCCACGAGATCGTCGAGATGTTCGGACAACTCTGCCAGGCGACCCTTGTCGCCGGATTTCAGGTCCAGCTGTTGCATGGCGTCTTTCGCCAGATTCTTCAGTTCGATACGCTCGCCGGCGGTGTTTTGCGTAACGGCGGAAGTCGGCAGATAGATCGAGATGCTCATTGGATCGCGGTGGGTCGAGAGCGCCAGGAGGTCAGCCCGGGTTGGAATATCGACATGCAGCATTTCGGTTTACCTCTATGGCTTTGCTGCACACGGCGATCAATGATCCAACTGCGAGATTGGACTGCCTGAGCTTCGATCGATTCGAGCAGCTGGTCTGGTTATCGACGATCGGCAACATGTGTTGCTACGTCTGCGACCCAGTCGAATGGCTTGGGTTAGGTAATGACCAATCCAGATGAACCACATTGGTTCCATCAACTGTTTGTCGGCATCATTGACGTGCCGGACTTTGCCAAGTGCCAACGCTGCCGCCTTTTGCCAGGAGTGCTACTCACGCCATGGCGCGCTCCGGCAGCAATTCAGCGATCTGGATCGCGTTCAACGCGGCGCCCTTCAACAACTGGTCAGCCGCCACGAACATCGAAATCGAATGTCCGGTGGGATCGCTGAGATCCCGGCGGATGCGGCCGACCAGCACGTCGTCCTGGCCCGAGGCATCGATCGGCATCGGGAAGTAGTTCTTCACCCGGTCGTCCACGATCTTGATGCCCGGCGCGCCCGACAGGATATCGCGCACCTCCACTTCGGAGATCGGATTTTCGCATTCGAAGGTGATCGCTGCGCAATGCGCGCGCAATACCGGCACCCGCACACAGGTCACGCCGACGGCGATCCGGTGGTCCTCGAAGATCTTCCGGGTCTCCTGGATGACCTTGGTCTCCTCCTCATTGTAGCCGGTCGCGGGGTCGATCGCGGTGTTGTGGCTGAACAGGTTGAATGCGCAGGGGTGCGGAAGCGCCTTCTGCCGGTAGGCCTCGCCGTTGAGGCTGGCGCGGGTGGATTCCACCAGTTCTTCCATGGCGGCGGCGCCGGCGCCGCTGGCCGCCTGATAGGTCGAGATGATCACGCGCCTGACCCGGTTGACCCGGTGGATCGGCCACAGCGGCACCAATGCGGTGATCGCCGCACAGTTCGGATTGGCGATGATGCCCTTGTGATCCCGTATCCTGCCGGCGTTGATTTCGGGGATCACCAGCGGCACTTCGGGATCCATGCGGAAGGCCGAGGAATTGTCGACCACGACGGCGCCGGCCTTCACCGCGATGGGTACGAACCGCCTGGAAATAGCGCCGCCGGCCGAAAACAGCGCGATGTCGACACCGTCAAAGGCGTGCTCCGTGAGTTCCTCGATCATGATGCGCACGCCGCGGAAGTCGATCGACTTGCCTGCCGAACGAGCGCTGGCCAGCGCCCTGAGCTTTCCGACGCGAAAGCCGCGCCTGTCCAGGGTGGCGATGAATTCGGCACCGACGGCGCCGGTCACGCCGGCGATGGCAACAACGGGGTCGCTCTTCACTTTGGTCTCCACTCAGTTGGGGCCGGGTCGTCCGAGGCAACAAAAAAGCCCCGGACCTTCTCAGGCGGGGCTTCGGTTCAGATGACGCGGTCGTCCAGTTACGCGCGCGAATCTCCCGAAGCCCGGCAGGGCTTTGCGGTTTTCGCGGTGCGTTTGGTGGTGACGATCATGGCGCGGGCTTATGCGGGAGAATTTTGACCGCGTCAACGGGTTCGGGAACGAAAATATTCTGCGACGCCGTTGAACCGGATGCCCTTGTCGCGCGATAAGCTGATCCATGAGCCTTCCCGGTCATTTCAATCTTCTGGCCACCGACGGCGCCGCGCGCAGCGGACGGCTGACCACGCCGCATGGCATCGTGCGCACGCCGGCCTTCATGCCGGTCGGCACCGCGGGCGCCATGAAAGGGATGCATTGGCGCGAGGTGCGCGATGCCGGCGCCGATATCGTGCTCGGCAATACCTATCATCTGATGCTGCGGCCGGGCGCCGAGCGCATCGCCGCCCTCGGCGGCTTGCAACGTTTTACCGGCTGGAACGGTCCCATGCTGACCGACTCCGGCGGCTTCCAGGTGATGTCGCTGTCGGAGTTGCGCAAGGTCACGGAAAACGCGGTCACCTTCCGCTCACACCTCGACGGCACGAAAATCGAACTGTCGCCGGAACGCGCGGTCGAGGTGCAGCGGCTGCTCGGCTCCGATATCGCCATGCAGCTCGATGAATGCGTGCGGCTGCCGGCGGAGCGCGCCGATATCGAGCGCGCGATGCAGCTCTCGCTGCGCTGGGGCGAGCGCAGCAAGCGCGCCTTCGAGAGCGCCCCCGCCGGCACCATGCTGTTCGGCATCGCCCAGGGCGGCGACGTGCCCGAATTGCGGCACGCCAGCGCGCGGGGGCTGGTCGAGATCGGCTTTCACGGCTACGCGATCGGCGGCCTCGCGGTCGGCGAGCCGCAGGCGGTGATGCTGGCCATGATCGAGGAGGTGGCCCCGATCCTGCCGGCGGACCGCCCACGATACCTGATGGGCGTCGGCACGCCCGAGGACATGCTGGAGGCGGTGGCGCGCGGCATCGACATGTTCGACTGCGTGATGCCGACCCGCAACGGGCGCCACGGCATGGCGTTCACCCGGTTCGGCCAGATCAATCTGAAGAACGCCCGCCACGCCGACGATCCGCGGCCGCTGGACGAGGCCAGCGCGTGGCCGTCGACGCGCGATTGCGCGCGCGCCTATCTGCACCACCTCGTGAAGTCGGGCGAGACGCTTGGCGCCATGCTGCTGTCGGAAATCAACGTTGCGTATTACCAGCACCTGATGCAGGGCATCCGCGATGCGGTTTCGAATGGCACGTTTGAGGATTTTCGCGCGCGCACCCGCGCCGATTGGGCGCGCGGCGACATCGCGCCGCGCTGAAAGTCCGAATCCAGAGCAATTCGGGATTCCTCAGATACAGGCGAACCGCTTGACCGAATGCTTGGTGACGAACCCATAGCCACAGGTATCGCACGTCCACAGGTAGCTGATGACGTTTTCCGACAAATAGGCGGAGCCCTCTGCAGCGACCATCGAGTCGAAGCAAACAGGGCAGGTCGGCAGATCACACCCGCGGGGACTGGGGTTGGACGCGACGGTCGACATGACTTCAGCGATTGCTGGCATCGTGACCTCCTGGCGATCTGAACCTCGAACTTAGACTTTAGCATACACCGATTTGTTTGACGTTGCCGCAACATAAATGCGTTCGTTTGACGTTATTTGGCGGCGTTCAGTTTCGCAACGCAGCGAAATTGCGGCAGCCGGGATTCCCGGCTTGCGCGTTGCCACAACCTGTCCGTAATGATGGAAGAGCTTCCAGATACCAGCACATTGCCGCCACAGGAGTTTTTCATGGACGCGCCGTCACCCACGAGTGCAGTGCACCGTCCCGGCCGGGGCCGGGTTTTCGACTCGATTATCGATGCGGTTGGCGACACGCCGATCGTCCGTCTACGCAAGCTGCCGGAGGCGCACGGGGTGTACGCGACGATTCTGGCAAAGCTAGAATATTTCAACCCCGCCGCCAGCGTGAAGGACCGCATCGGGGCGGCGATGATCATCGCGATGGAAAAGGCCGGCCTGATCAATGCCGATACCGTACTGATCGAGCCGACGTCGGGAAATACCGGGATTGCGCTGGCCTTCGTCGCCGCTTCCCGCGGCTACCGGCTGAAGTTGGTGATGCCGGAATCGATGTCGATCGAACGGCGCAAGATGCTGGCATTCCTGGGCGCCGAGATCGTTCTGACGCCGGCGGCGCAAGGCATGAAGGGCTCGATCGCGACCGCGGAAGAACTGGTGCGCACCACGCCGAACGCCGTGATGCCGCAGCAGTTCAAGAACCTCGCCAACCCGGAAGTTCACCGTCGTACCACGGCGGAGGAAATCTGGAACGATACCGGCGGCAATATCGACTACTTCGTCGCCGGCGTCGGCACCGGCGGCACCATCACCGGCGTCGGGCAGGTGCTGAAGCCGCGCAAGCCGTCGCTGCGCATCGTCGCGGTGGAGCCGGAGGAAAGCCCGGTGCTGTCGGGCGGTCAGCATACCCCGCACAAGATCCAGGGCATCGGCGCCGGATTCATTCCCGATATCCTCGACCGGTCGGTGATCGACGAAATCGTCAGGATCAGCGGCCCGATCGCGATCGAAACCTCGCGCGCGCTGGCCCGCAACGAGGGTATTCCCGGCGGCATTTCGTCGGGCGCCGCGATCGCGGCGGCGCTGCAGATCGGCAAGCGGCCGGAGGCCGCCGGCAAGACCATCGTGGCGATCGTGCCGTCATTCTCGGAACGTTATCTGTCGACCGTATTGTTCGAGGGGATCTAGCCATGGCGGATCAACCGAGACGGCCGCGAACCCTGAACGATGCGCGGACGGAAGCCGAGGCGGCCTTCAAGAAAACCACCACCCGGGTCGTGGAAGCGCCGCCGAAACCGGCTGCGATTCCCGGCGTGAAGGAACTGGTTTCGCTGCGGATCGACCAGGACGTGCTCGAACATTTCCAGGAGGGCGGACCGGGCTGGCAGGACCGGATCAACGAGGCGTTACGCAAGGCGGTGGGAAAATAGCCGCCACATCGCGCAACGAAAAAGCCCGGGTTTGACCCGGGCTTTTTGCAGGTTCGAAACTGGCGGAGCGGCCGATCAGCGCCGGAACATGCCGCCCATCATGCCGCCGACCACGCCGCCGACAAAGGCCGCGCCGGCATCCCCGCCGCCGCGCTGGCCGCTGCTGCGCTGCGGCTGTTGCTGCTGCTGCGCGCGTCGCGCCGGCTTTCTCGCTTCCCCGTCGCTCGAGGCGGCGGTCGGCGTCGTGACGACGATTTCCGTCAACAGCGCCTTGTGCTGGAACCTGTTCAGGAAGCCACTGCTGGGATAGCCGCGAGCGGCCTGCCAGCGCGTAATCACCGCGCGGGTCGGTGCATCGAACTTGCCGGTCACCTTGGTATCGAATCCGAGGCCATTGAGCCGGCGCTGCACGTCACGGCGCTGGCCTACGGCGAGGCCGATCTGGTCTTCCGTGGTCTGGTTGGCTTCCGCTTCAAACGTCTTGGGATCGATCCCGGTGGTCAGATTGCGGGTCGCCGTCGACGGACCGTCCTTCAGAGCGGCAATGCGGGCCAGCGCCAGCGGCTTGAACTGGCCGTTCGGATAGCTGCTCAGATAGGCGTTGAGTTCTTCGGGCTTGTTGGAGTCCCTGACCGTGCGCCAGAACTCCACTTCGACGTCGGAATCCGGCGCGGTCGCGGCAACAGCCACCGCTGGCGCGGACGAGGCCGGTCCCGCGGCGTTCGCCGCCGGCGCTGCAGCCGGATTGAGATAGACCGCACCGATCAGGTTGGTGTGGCCCCAAGGCAGCTGGCCCTTGCGGGTTTCCTCGTTGACCTGGGCGCGGACCTTGGTCATCGCCTGCTGGATCTCGACGCCGGGCGTTGCGATGTTGGCGATCAGCGCGCGGGTGAACGGGCTGTTGCTGCCTTGCTGGCCGTCGAGCGCAGTCTGTCCGGGACCGGTGGCGAAGGCGATCAGGGTGCCTTCGCCGGATTTCATTTCGGCAAGGCCGGTCTGCACCGACACGCTGCGGGTGGCCCCGGCATTCGCCTTGATCTTCGCGGCGAAGGGGTTGTCCCGGCAGGCATCGAGGAACACCAGCTTGACCTTGGCATCGCTCATGGTCTGGTCGAGCGTCAGGTCGATATTGATGGCCGAGCCGAGCTTGACGTCCATTTCCGATTTGATGTCGGCGTCGATCGGCAACAGATAGTTGGTGCCGCCGATGGCGATGCCGTGGCCGGCGTAGAAGAACACCGCGACGTCGGCGCCCTGCGCCTTCTTGCCGAATTCGAGCAGCCGCTCCGTCATCTTGTCGCGGGTGAGGTTGGTGCCTTCCACCACCTCGAAGCCGACGTTACGAAGCACGCTCGCCATCGACTTGGCATCGATCTCGGGATTGGGCAGCGGCTGAACGTTTTTGTAGGTGCCGTTGCCGACGACAAAGGCAACACGCCGTTCGGCGTTGGCCGACTGGGCGGTAAAGGCCATGCAAATCAGGGAAAGAATTACGGTGAGATAGCGCATTATAAAAATCCCCCGGTGGAATCGCGCGGATAGGGAGCAACGAATTGCGACAGACTATACGAAAAAACCACGCCTTGTGTCGAAAATCAGGCAGGTGTCCGAATTGAGATGCCCCGTCGCCGATAGATCACACTAACCGGCCGGAGGGCCGACGTGAGTGATCTAGATCACAGTTGCAGAGGTGGGTCGGATGAAATCGTCGGCGATTCGGCGGCGTCTTCGGTCAGGTGCGAGCCCGCGCGGGAGCCGGACCGGCTGTCTTGAGGTTGAGCAGATTGCCGGTGAGGATCAGCGCCGCGCCCATGACGGTGAAGATGTCCAGCCGCTCCGAATAGATCAGCCAGCCGGCGGCGGCGGTCAGAGGAACCCGCAGGAAGTCCATCGGGATTACCACCGTCGCGTCGGCATACAGCATCGCGCGCGCCATGCAGTAGTGTGAAAATGTGCCGCAAAAGGCGATCACGACGATCCAGCCCCAGGCCCAGGCCGACGGCCAGACCCAGACGTAGATTGCCGGGAAGAATCCGGCCAGCGACTGCACCACCAGCATCCAGAAAATGATCGTCACGGTGTTTTCGGTGCGAGTCAGCGACTTTACCATGGCGATGGAAATGCCGAACCCGACCGCGGCGGCCAGCGCGATCAACTGGCCCGGATTGAACTCGCCGGTCGAGGGACGAACGATAACGATGACGCCGACGATCCCGAGCACGATCGCCGCGATCTTCCAGGCCGTCATGCGCTCGCCGAGAAAGGCCGCGGCCAGGATCGCGGTCCAGATCGGCATGGTGAATTCGATCGATACCACCTGGCCGAGCGGAATCAGGGTCAGAGCGAAGAACCAGCCGAGCTGCGCGCCATAGTGGATAAGGTTGCGCGCGATGTGCTGCAGGGGCCGCGCGGTCTTCATTCCAGCGAAGCCGCCATTCATGTGGATCAGCGGGTACAGCATGCAGAAGCCGAGGATCGAGCGCACCTCCATGATCTGAAAGACGTTGACCTCGCGCGTCGCCTCGCGGCCGGCCACCGTGATGATCAGCATCAGGGCGAGCCAGCCCGCCATCCACAGCGCGGCCCTAGGTATGGAAGGTGTTCGGTCCATCGTTGGGTGATTGCCAGGAGATTGCTTAAGGCTGCCGCGCCGGGTGCGGCGCGCAGATGCGGGAAGGGCAGGCCGGTATCGGCGACCCCGACGCGATTTGCAACGCGCAAATATGCAGGGGCAGTGCTGCGCCGCGCCAAAATTCGGGTGGGAGGGCCCGCGCGATCGGTGCTAAACGTAGTCGTCATTCCGGGGCAGTGCGCAGCACCCAACCCGGAATCTCTAGGTTCCGGGCCTGTCCTTCCGGGCCGTCCGGGAACGACGACAACAACAATCGGGAGAACGCCTTCATGCTCATTCTGCAACCGGCCGAATGGTCAAAGCCCCGCGGCTTTTCGCACGGCGTCGCGGTCGATGGTCCAGGCCGCTGGGTGGTGCTGGCCGGCCAACCCGGCGGCGACGAGAAGGGCGACTATGCGCCCGATATGGCGGCGCAAACCGGCACCGCGCTGCGCAGGATCATCAAGCTGCTCGGCGAAGCCGGCGCCGGCCCGGAGCATATCGTTCGCCTGACCTGGTACCTGACCAGCCGCGAGGAATACCAGGCCGCGGGCGCCGGCATCGGCGCCGCCTGGAAGGAGACACTCGGGCGCAATTTCCCGCCATCGACGCTGCTTTACATCTCGGGCCTGGTTGATACGCGCGCCAAGGTCGAGATCGAAGTCACCGCGTTCGTGCCGAACGCCTGAGGAAACCGACGATGAACAAACGATCCACCTCCGCGGATTTTGTGACCGCCTTCGCGACCGGCTGGCCGGAGAACCAGCCCGATATCATGGTGCTGTCGCTGACCACGCATAAGGGCGTGCAGGATTTCGCGCTCAACAAGGAACAGGCCCTGCTGATCGCCAAGACCATGACGGAGACGGCGGAGCGCCTGGCCAAGCCCAAAACCAGTTAGCTGCGGCAGACGGTCAAGAGCGGGTCAGCGAAATCGAGGTGACGCGGAAGGCGCCGTCGGACTTGATCACGACGGATTGCTTGTTGCCGCGCGTCGTCAATGAAATATGCGCGCTGAATCCAGGACCGTTGGCGACGACATTGAAATGGCCGCCGCCGCCGCGGCCTTCCAGATTGCCGCTGGCGTTGCGAATGCTTTCGCTCCAGGTTCCGGACAATGCGCCGCGCTGGGCGATGACGTTGCTGGCGAGATTGAATTTGAAACTGTCGCTGGCGCAAGTCAGGGTCTGGTTGAGGCCATCGCCGTCAGCGCGAACCGCGTAGGTGGCACGGCACCGAACCCGCTCGGTGGACCCGTCGTCCAGCGTGATGGTGCCTCCGCCGGACCAGTTGCCGGCCATGCCGGTGAATGCCCCGGGGTCCGCATGGCTTACGGTCCCGGCCAAGAAAAACGCGACGGCTGCGAAAATCAGCCGTCGCGCGTTTGCGATGATTTCCGCTGTGGGACCGGGCTTATTGCCGCGACGCTTCCCACCGACCACTGCACGGTACGCCTGCAGACGAGCCATTCCACTTCCCCGAACCGGTCTTCCCGTTGAGTTGGCCGTTCGCATATGCACCATTGATCGAGACTCGCACAAGTCCCTCTCTTCCGACCTTGCCGGAAACGGCAGCGCCACCGGCCGATACCTTGCCATCGGTCACGACCAGTGTCGAACTCGTGGTCGGCTGGCAGGAGCCGGATTTCGTCACGACGGTGACGTTCCAGAGCCCGTCATAGGCATTGCTGTCAGCAGAGGCGGGACCGGCGGCAAAGGTGCCGGCGGCGACCAAAAAGGAGGCAAGAAAAGCGACGCGAATGCGAGTGAAGCGCATGAATCAGATCCCCGAATAGGTGTGATGGCGCGGTATTGAGCCACAATGTGTTCAAAGTTTGCTGCGCCGCCACAACGCGAAAAGTTCCCTACATATCAAACATTTGCCAGCCAAATTGGTTCCGGGCCGGGAACGAGGGATTTGACCTGTATGCTGCCGGTGCCTGATTACCTTGGCAAGTTGGGCGCGCTGGTGGCGAATTGCTCGTCCTGCGGCTTGGCGGGCAGCGACCCATGAATCTTTGCGTATTCAATTACCTCTGCCAGGAGCTTCTGGCCGAGCGGGGCCAGCGCCCGCTCCCACAATTCCCGGGCGGTTTCGCCCTTCTTGACGAAACACCATTCCTGGGCCGCGATCGCACCGGCGTCCATACGGTCGGCCAGATGATAAACCGAGCCGCCGGCGATCGGATCGCCTTCGCGGATGGTCCATTCGACTGCCGCGATGCCGCGGTGCCGGGGCAGCAGCGAGGGGTGGTAGCCGATCCCGCCGAGCCTGGACGCCGCCAGCGCGTCCTTGCCGATGCGGGCGTGGCTGTGCGCGGTGACGATCAGGTCGGTTCCTTCGGCGATCTCACTGGCCACCACGAGCTTGGGATCGGCCTGCACGGCAACCGCTATGCCGGCGTCGCGGGCGGCCGCAGCGAGGCGGTCGTCGGAGTCCGCCACGACGACGCGGGCGATTTCGACGCCCTGCTGGCGCAGCATGTTCAGTGTCGTCACGCCGAAATGGCGGGAGCCGACCAAGGTAATCCGCATGGTGTCATATCCGTCCAGGGCAAGGCGTCCCGTCGATAACACGTCGCCGCCGTCTGTCACGCCGGGGGCGCCGGCGAGGCCGGGTTATCAACAGGCGGGAAGGAGTTCGGAATGGCCGACCGTGTCCAAGCGCCGGGCCGCAAAAACGCCACTGAAGGCGGCTTGCATGAGGCGATGCCGCGGGCTTACGCTGATTGCATTGCAGCCGGGGCAGCATTGGAGGTTTTTATGCCAGGATTTTCCTTGAAGCAGAGACATCCCTTGATCGCGGCGACGATTGTTCTGGTGTCGCTGTCGGCCGGCACGGTGCTGGCGCAGACCACGCCGGGTACCGGGACGGGAACGCCAGCGGCCACGCCACCGGCAGCAACGACGACTCCACCGGCCGCCGCAGCCACGACAACAGCGCCGCCAGCCGCCGCGAAGGAAGCGGCCACGACCGAGCCGGCGAACGCCAAGAAAAAGAAGGCGGCGAAGAAGAAGATGACCCGGCAGCAGGAGATCGACAAATCGATCGACAGCGGCACGGTGCCGGCGCGCTATCGAAGCTCGATACCGAAGCAGTACCACCAGCATATTCCGTTCGCGAAGCAGTAAGCGGCGGTCATCGCGGCGGCGAGGCCTGCGGCGACCGGCTTTCCGCGGCCGCCGAGCAATACCGTTCTTTGCAACACCCGCTGAACGGGTGGCATGACTTTGTGCATCCCTGGAATGAGGCCATCCAAATGCCGAAAAAGGGAATCACCGGCCACGATGAGTGGGTGCTCACGGAAGCGCTCGCCACCGCGCTGATCGCGCTGGAGCAACTGCCGCCGGCAAGCCAGCCGCGGCCTCACATGGAGGATATCAGGAAGCTCCTGATCGCCAGTTGCCAGCAAGGCACCGTCACCGTGCATCTGGCGCAGGCCAAATGCCGGCTGTTTCCCGACCGCGACCCGCTGGCGATTTACCGGGAGTATGGGCTGGAGGACGGGCAGGGCTGAAGCCATCCGCGGACGGTGTGCAGAGGGGTGCAGGGAATCCGATGCGAGCCGGGACTCACTTCCCGCCGGCGCTGCCCGGCATCAAACCCTTCAGCCGCTTCCATGCGGGCGCAACGACAAATCCAATGACAGGGATGCAGACCGCGCCGATCAAAAGACCAATGACCCCGGATATGGCCGCATGGGCGATCCACTCAAGCACGCTCGCAGCCGCCGGGAGCGCGTGAGCCGCAGCCTCGGTCGCGGCGTGAACGGCGTGTCCGATCGATGGCGGGCCGTAGACCTCCAGCCCGTGCAGCACGATGCCGCCGCCGACCCAGATCATGGCGGCGGTGCCGACGGCGCTGAGCAAGGTCAGGAAGGCGGGCATACCGCGAACGAGGCCGCGCCCGAGCGCCCGGCCGATGCCGCCGAACGGCGGGGCAACGCCGTTGGTTGCCAGCGCCAAGCCGATGTCGTCGGCCTTCACGATCAGCGCGACCGTGCCATACACCGCGACGGTGATCCCGATCGCGACCACCGCCAGCACCAGGGCCTGCGTCCAGATGCTGCCGGCGGGAAGTGCCGCCAGCGTGATCGCCATGATCTCCGCCGAGAGGATGAAATCGGTCTTGATGGCGCTTGCGACCTTTTCGTCCTCCAGGGTTTGCGGGTTTAGCGCGACCGTGCCGAGCTGGGCTTCGTGCTGTTGGGCATGATGGGGCAGCACGGCTTCCAGCAGTTTTTCCACCCCCTCATAGCAGAGATAGGCGCCGCCAATCATCAGCAGAGGCGTGATGACCCAGGGCAGGAAAAAGCTCAGGGCCAGGGCCGCGGGAAGCAGGATCAGGAGCTTGTTGCGCAGCGATCCGACCGCGATCTTGCCCACGATCGGCAGTTCGCGCTTGGCGGCGAAACCGATCACATAGCCCGGCGTGACCGCAGTGTCGTCTATGACGACGCCGGCCGCCTTGGCGCCTGCCTTGACGGCCTGGCTGGCGATATCGTCAAGCGAAGCCGCCGCGACCTTCGCGATCGCCGCGATATCGTCGAGCAGGGCGATCAGTCCGATGCTCATCAACAGTTCCCTTCAATCAACAGATCGCCGGCCTGATTGCCGACTCTCGAAGTGAGCGCGGACATTGTTGCTCGTCTCAGCTATAACCCGGCAACGAGCCGAAGACACCCGTCGAGAGGCCGTCGGCGAAAGATCATGAGTTTTTTCGAGCGATTGAAGACAGCGGCATCCGCGGAGTGGCGGACCTACACTTTGCACCCCTTTACCGACGGGCTGGCAGACGGCTCGCTCGACGAGGCTGCGTTCCGTCGCTACCTCGTTCAGGACTATCTGTTCCTGATCGAGTTTGCCCGCGCCTATGCGCTCGCCGTCTACAAGTCGCCCAGGCTTGCCGACATGCGCGAAGCCGCGGCCGGCCTGTCGGCCATCATCGACGTCGAGATGAACCTGCATGTGAAACTGTGCGCGGGGTGGGGCCTGTCGCCTGACGATCTGGAGCACGCCCCGCCGGCGGTCGAGATGTTGGCCTATACGCGTTATGTGCTCGACGCGGGCATGCGCGGCGATCTGCTGGCGCTCAAGGTAGCGCTCGCCCCCTGCGTCATCGGTTACGGGGAGATCGCGACCAGACTCGCCGCGCACCCCGGCGCGCTCGCTGAAACCAATCCCTACCGCGCCTGGATCGCCGAATATGCCGGCGCGCCCTATCAGGAGCTCGCGGCGAAAGCGCTGATGCAGCTGGATGGTCTCGCCGATCTCTATGCCACGCCGGCCCGCGAGGCAGACCTGATCGCGATCTTCAAGGAAGCCACCCGACTCGAAGTCGAGTTCTGGGAGATGGGCTGGCGCGCTGGGCAGCGCCAGGGCATTTCGCCCGCCTAGAGCACGCCGCCTGCAGCGCGCGGCCGAAGGAACCGACATCCGTCTGGAATGTTTTCTCTCGCGGTACCGGCGTTCGGATCGCCAGTTGCGCACCAACCGAATATGGGAGGCAATGTAATGCCCGAAGATGAAAAATCCCTCGAACCCGATGACTTTCCGGTTCGCACCAGGCGCAAAAAGATCGTCAAGAGTGACGGCGAGACGATTGCGGAAGCGTGCAACGAGCAGACCGCGGAGGAGGTGGCGGAGCGCCTGAACGCAGAGGAGCAGGCACGGGAAGAGGATCGCTGGTCGGCCTGACGGAGTCCCCGTTTTACTTTGTCCCACCGGGAAACGACTGAATCCGCTTGGGTCCCGCCGGTGTGGGTTCAACCGCCAGCTCGGGCTGAGTCGGGATAACGTTCGCGCCGGCTGATTGCGCGGCTTCTTTGGTCGCCATCCGGTCGGGTGCCTCCCGGTTTCGAGGGCCGAACTCGACGATTAGAAACGCCGCCGTGCTGAGCAGGGCAACGGCGGCGGAGATTGCCAGCGGCCGGCCGATCTTTTTCTCGCGCATCTATTTCCTGACTTTTGCTTCGCTGGACCCAACCATCTGACCCGCAACAGGTTCCGACGCCGCGCGCGGCAGAAGGCCGCATAAATCAACGGCTTGGTGCGCGCTTGATTGACGGCAAGCAGCGAAATACGGTGCGAAGGCCAAGCGATTTTGCCGCCGCGGGTTGATCGCAAGTGTCTTACGGGAGTTCCATGAAGTCCGAATTGATCGACCGCATCTACGAAAGTTCTTTCGTTCCGGAACTCTGGCCCGGCGTCCTCGATGAATTGGCGCAACTGACGGATTCGCGTGGCGGCCTGCTGTTCTCCGCCCGCGACCGCGTTCTCACATGGACCGCGTCGGCGAACTTGAACGAGATTTTTCGTTCCTATGTCGAAGACGGGTGGTTCAAGCGCTGTCCGCGCCGGATCTGCCTGTTTGGACGGACGCTGCCGGCATTCTTTGTCGAACATGATTTCTGGACGCAGGAACAGCTCGACAACGATCCGATCTATCGGGACTTCTTTCGCCCGCACGGGCTCGGTTGGTCCGCCGGTACCGGTCTGCAACTGCCGACCGGCGATCATATCGTCTTCAGCATCGAGCGCGATCACGATCGGGGACCGATCGAAAAGGAGCGCGTCGAGGCGCTGAACCAGCTGCGTTCTCATCTGGCGCGCAGCGCCCTTGTCTCGGCCCGGCTGGGGCTGCAGCGTGCCGTTGGCGCCAAGGAGGCGCTGACGTCGATGGGATTGCCCGCGCTGCTGCTCGGCGAGGACGGCACGGTGATCGAAACCCACCCCCTGATCGAGGATTTGTCCGGCCACGTGCATTGGCGCGCCCGGAACCGAATCGCACTGACGGATAGTCGCGCCAACGACCTGTTGTGGGCGGCGCTTGGGGCGCTCGATACCAATTCCGAATTCTCCGTCCGCTCATTTCCGCTGCGCGACGCCGACGACAAGGCGGTGCTGGTGGTCCACATCATTCCGATCCGACGCTCCGCGCACGATATCTTTGCCGGCAGCTACGCGCTTCTGGTGGTGACGCCGGTGTCGGCGCCGGCAGCGCCACCGGTGGAACTGATGCGGTCGCTGTTCGACCTGACCGCTTCGGAGGCCCGGGTGGCGCGCGGGCTGGCCGTCGGCGAGACTCTGGAAGAGATTGCAGCCAGCGGCGGGGTGGCGATCTCCACCGTCCGCTCGCAACTGCGTCAGGTTCTGGAAAAAACCGGATGCGCCCGACAGGCCGAGGTGGTGTCGCTGCTGGCCAGCGTCACGCTTGATCGCGGCGCGGCGAAGAATTAGCGTCTGACCGGCGAGTCTCTTCATCTATTTGGAGGATGACGCGTCGATTGACTGACTGCACTATTGGAATGGCGTGATTTGCGCCTGAATCTTACGGAGATAATCGTGAAATCTTACACCAAACCGACGATCGTCAAGCTGGGTACCCTGGCGCTGATCAAGTCCAATCACACTGGACCGAGCACCGACGGCAAGAAGTATTCCGGCTACTTCAAGTAACAACAGACGTCGGTACATCCAGGCGGCGGGCTCCTCGCGAGCGCGCCGCTTTTTCATGACTGCAGGGATCGTGCGGATATCGCGCCGGCGATCTTCGGTCCGCCGGGGGAGGTGCAGTGCCCTATGAAAGCCCGGCGCCAGCTCAAATAGCCCATCAGGGCCAGCGCCGATCGGGTTGAACTGGTGGTGATGCCGAACGAGAGCTGCTCCAGGGCATGGTTCGCACCCCGCTGATCGACCCAGCCGTCGGGAATGGTCTTGAGCAGCGAGGCGAAATGCGCTCGGGCCTTGTTCACATATGTCAGCTGAAACGAATTGAAGACGAACGTGTCGTTTTGCCGGCCGCGCAGCGATTCCGGCACGATACCCTTCTGGCATTCCCGCAGCAGTTCCTTGTAACGCCCTTCAAAATCATGGACGCGCAGGGCGCTGACCTCGTCATAGACAAAATCCAGCAGCGGAAGATCGCAATAGGGTGAAGCGTCGGTGTGTCCTTTCGCGGCGAAATGACTCTGCGTCACGGTCCGCGGCGCGGAAAAATAGCCCCAGTCGTCGCAGATGATCCCATCGCCGACCAACTCCTTTTCCAGTTTTTCCCGTTCTCCGGAATAGGCGTGGAGGCTTCGGCCGCAACGTAGCCAGGGAACCACATCCGTCAGCATACGGCGCATGTTGACGTCGCCGACGTCCCACGGGTTCCACCCCCGGTCGGCAAATGCCCGGTTAAGCCGTCGGTGGATACCTTCAGGAACGAGCGACAGCATGCATTGCCAGCCGAGATTGGCCCGCCCGCGCGACAGCAGCGCGCTGGCCGGGGGCAGGGCTTTTGCGAAGTGCCGGTACTCACGGCGTTGCAGCAGGTATGGAAGGAATGACGGCGAGCGCAGAAACAGTTGATCCGCGCCGAAGCCGGTAAAAATCTGCGAGCCGGGCTCCGCCACGTTGGCTACCGATCTCGAAAACAAGTCGCCGAACCAGAAGAAATCGCTCGGTTCATCGGCATAATCAGGGGTTTCGTCGACCGCATCCGGAAGGTCTTCGGGCCGCATCACGACGAGGTCGATCCCGTAGCGGTCCGCGACTTCGCGCGCATAGCCTTCGCTGATGACATGCGAGGGCACATTCGGCTGTGAAAACATCACGCCGCGAATGTTCGAAGCCTCCTCGCCCAGCAGGCAGGCTATGAACGAGGAGTCGAGGCCGCCCGAGATCTCGACGCAAAGCTTCGCATCCGGATATGCCGCAAGACGGGATTTGATCGAATTTCGCAGGATCGCCAGGATATCCGGCGCAACGTCCTCGTTGCGTTGCGCGACATCGAGCCGATAGGTGTAATTCCGCCGGATCAGTTGTTGGCGCGTCACGGAGGGACGCAGTCGGATCAATTCGCCGGGAAGCACCCTGCTGACGTTATCGAGAGGTGTTTCGGTGCTCAGAAACTGATAGCCCGGCACCAGCAGAACATGTCTGGCGAAGTAGTGCTGGTTCCAGCTTGCGTTGGAAGCATCGAAGAAAAAGCCGAGGCGGTTGGCAACCGTGCCATCCGACTCCCGATAGTAGATCTGGTACTGGGACGTGAAGCTCTTGAACGCGAAGGCGTCCTGATCTGTTGCGATGATGGCGACGAAATCGCCCTCCGCCCTGGCGATCGAAGCCGGGCCTTCGCGATCGATCAGCGCGGCCAAATGATCCAGAGCCCGGCGCCCGACTTGGTTCTCGACCCGGAAGACGGCTCCCTCGATCAGAATGGTTCCCCGGGCACAATCTACCGCGTGGCAGTTTCGATCGACGCTCCAGAGGGAGTTGGCAGCCGAGTATGCGTTCATTGCCGGTTCCGATATTTTTCGGTTACTATCGAGAGGTAAGCAGTCCTACAGAAATGCCGAATTGCATGAGCGTATCCATTTTGTGTTTCTCTCATTTCTCGACGAAGCTGTTCGGGATCGACCGCACCGTCACCTTCTTTCGATGGTTGGGACGCGCCCGGGGGCGCGGCCGTTCGCCGGATGCATCAGCGGAGGATCTCGCCGGCAGCGCGATACGCGGCATGCAGCTATTGCCGCTGCGGATCGAGTGTCTCGATCAGGCGGTTGCGACCTGGTACGTGTTGAATCGTCATGGTCATCCGGCTTCCCTCAGGATCGGCATGCGGCTGTCGCCGCTCTCGGGCCACGCTTGGGTGATATGCAATGAGCAGACCTTCATCGAGACTCCGGGTATGGAAGATTTCACCGTTGTGGCTTCCTACCCGCCCTGGCTTGAAGCGACCAACACGAATTTCAGCTGAACGAGTTCGCGAGCGAGCTCTTCGAAATCATCACGGATTTCCTTCCGTTCGACGCCGTACTCGTCTGCCAGCCGATCGACGACTTGCTCCAGGTCGACCTCCAGTCCGAGCCTCAGCATCCGCGCGGCCGTTTCATTGAGGCCGTAGGAATCGCCTGATTTTACGGAGAAGAGTACGTCCTTTCCTTCAACGTTCGTGAGAGTCGTGCCGGCAGCCAGTCGAATATGCATGTTCAAACCACTTTGCGATGGAGAGTTTCGGGGAAGAGTCAGTGGAAATCAGGAGATTTGGGCGGCGCGAAAGACGAGTGTTCGCCGCCGGGAAGGCGTCCACCGGTCTGGTGTTGCCAGAGTGAGGCGTAAAGTCCGCCTTGAGCGATCAGCTGTTCATGCGATCCTTCCTCCAGAATGTGTCCCGCATCCAGTACGACAATTCGGTCCATTCGAGCCAGCGTTGAAAGGCGATGCGCAATTGTAATGACTGTTTTGCCCACCATCAGCGTGTCCAACTGTTCCTGGATTGCATGCTCCACCTCGGAATCGAGCGCCGCTGTGGCTTCGTCCAGCACCAGGATGGGGGCATTCTTGAGCAGCGTCCGCGCCAGAATGATTCGTTGACGCTGCCCGCCCGATAATCGCGCACCGCGCTCGCCGGCGGTTGAATCGAGCCCGGTTCCGCCGTCTTCGTCGCGCAGGTCCGGCATGAATTGCGAAACTCGGGACTGGTTCAGGGCTCGCTCGAGCTCGGCCTCCGTGGCGTCAGGCTTGCCGCACATGATGTTGTCGCGAATCGAACGGTGCAGGAGTGCGGTGTCCTGAGTGACTACGCCGATGCAGGATCGGAGACTGTCCAGCGAGACTTCGCGGGTGTCCTGTCCGTCGATACGGATACAGCCGTCCTGGATGTCGTAGAGCCGCAACAGCAGGCTGACGAGAGTAGACTTTCCCGCGCCGGATCGTCCGACCAGGCCAACGCGCTCACCCGGCGCCAGAGTCAATGTGAACTGCTCGAACAGCGGGCGCTCGCTGGAGTATCCGAAACCCACTTGTCTGAACTCGATGGCGCCGGTCCTGATCTCGAGCTTTTTTGCGCCGGGAGGATCGACCGTCGGGTTGGGCGCCGCGATCGACTCCATCCCCTGTTTGACGTCGGCGAGGTTCTGGAAAATGCCGGATATTTCCCACGCGACCCAGCCGCCGGTGCTCGATAGCTGCCATACCAGCGGGAGCGCCATCGCCACGGCCTCCGCCTCAATGGACTCGTTGAGCCACAGGCTGACGCCGATGATGCCTGTTCCTGTCAACAGCGCCGTATTGAGAAGCGTGAGGCTCGTCATGAAGCCGGTGATCGTTCGCATGTGCCGCAGCTGGGCATCGTTGTGCGACAGCAGGGCGTGGCGAACGTGATCGCTGTCGGCCGCGGCGTAGGAGAACAGCTTGATGGTCAGAATGTTGCTGTAGCAGTCGACGATTCGGGCCATCAGATCCGAATAGGCCTGTGAACTGCCATCTGCCTTTGCCCGCAGTCGCGGCACATAATGGCGCAACAACAGGGCGTAGCCACAAAACCAGCCCGCAATGGGAAGCGCCAGCCGCCAGTCGGCGCCGCCCAGCAGAACGGCGCTCGCGCCACCATACATCGCGAGATACCAGACCGCGCGAATGGCGGCCTCGGCGGTTTCGCGCAGGGAGCCGGCGGTTTGCATTACCCTGTGGGCGAGGCGTCCTGGAAAATCATTCTGGAAGAATTGCCAGCTCTGGTTCACCACCAGCCAATGGCTGATCCAGCGCATACGGGACGTGACGCCGGGAACGAGATAGCTGTTTCGCAGATGCAGATCGACATAGATGATGCCAGGGCGAACGATTCCTATCGCGACGAGAAGTGCAACCAGCGTCGGCCAACGTTCGAGCCATGCCTGCCAGCGGTCGGGCTGACCGACGAAAGCCACCACCTTCCCGACGAATACGGAAACCATGGCGTCAGCGCAGGCCACGCCGAAGCCGCAGATAAACAGCCAGACAAAGATCTGCTTATGCTCTGCGAGAAAGTATCGGTAGAACGCCAGTAATGAAGAATGCGGGACATCTGGAGGCGGGGCGGCGGCAATATCAATTCTATGCATAACAACGTCGCTGTTCGGCGATACATTCAGCTGCTTCCCGGCGATCGGGCGCGGGAGATTCGATACGACCTCATTCTAACACCGAAGGGCTGCCGTGGCCGATAAACCGGCTTTGCGCGCGGCGTTTTATTTCGGCTGCTTTCATCTATTTGGGGGATGCGGCCCCGACGCGCCGCCCGCACGTATGGCGAGACACTATCTGTCACCAGCCTCGCCGAGCCGGAGCTGGCGTTCCCAAATCAGGAGGATTCCATGATTCGTTTTTCAGCTCTGGTCGCAGCTGCGTTCGCGCTCGCGGTTTTTGTCGGGGGATCGCTGGCACAAGCCCAGACCGCGTCGGACCCGAAGAGCCAGCCGGGTAGTCAGTGCCGTCTGTCCAACGGACAGCGTTGCTAACAGGACCGAGGCGACCTGCGCCGGTCGTGGCGCGCTTGTTCTGGGCTCACCGGCCAGGCCGGTGAGCCCAATTACTTTTTGGCGGCCTGCAGATTCGGCCTAATCAGCGCCGCGGCGAGCGACATCGTGATTCGGGAGGCGGGGCTTCGGCACGGAACCATCGGGTCCTGCCGCTCCCGGACCGTGCTTGTGCCATGATCGGCGCCCTGGCCGGTGCGGCGGCCTGGTCGGGGAGACATGGAACTCGCGCCGATCTCCTTCTTGCGTTTTGGGCTTCGATGGGTTTAAAGCCCGGTAACTTCATCACCGCAGGCATGAACGAGAAGCGCGCTGCGTGGTTTTACCGCGTTCCGGACCGAGTTGTGCACCCGCATAGCCCGCGCGCTCAAATCCGTTCCCAACCCCACACAAAGGTACTTCCGATGGCCAAGATGACCAAGAACCAGTTGATCGATGCAATCGCCGAGGGAACGCAGGTTGCCAAGGGAGACGTCAAGGCCGTGATCGAGCAAATGGCGACTGTGGGGTACAAGGAGCTGAATGAGTCCGGAGAGTTCGTGATTCCCGGCTTCGTCAAGATGTCGGTCGTGAACAAGCCCGCCACCGAAGCCCGCAGCGGCGTGAATCCGTTTACGAAAGAGCCGATGGAATTCGCGGCCAAGCCGGCCAGCAAGTCGGTCAAGGCGTCCCCGCTGAAGGTGGCCAAAGACGCCGTGTGAGCTGTTCCAAACAGCAGACGCAGGCCGCCGTACCTGCCCGCGAGAGGCCGACCCATCGATCGGCCATGTCCCGTAGCCGCCGGCGCGCCAGCTCTATACGGGTGTGGCGTCGAATCCGCTATGTTCACTTTTATACACTTGGCCGGAACAATTCCCCGGCTTGCACGATGTAGTGGCAGGCAGGGGGACGGACTTTGGAAGATTCGATTGTGATCCTGGTCGTTGAAGACGACCCACTGGTACGGACTGTCGTTGAGGAAACACTGGAAAGTGGAGGCTTCAAACCGGTCATTGCCGCTTCCGGCGAAGAAGCGGTCACCCTGCTGCAGGCTCAGAATAAATTCCGCGGCCTCGTCACCGACATCAACCTGCTTGGGAGGATCGATGGCTGGGAGGTCGCGAAGCGGGCCAGAGAGATCGATCCGGCTTTTCCCATCATCTATATGACCGGAGCGGCGGCCGACGAGTGGGCTTCGCACGGCGTTCCCAACAGCGTCCTGTTGAGCAAGCCGTTCGCGCCGGCGCAACTCGTCACCGCCATTTCGAACCTTCTCAACGACATTGCACCGAAACCATAGGCAGGTCGGCTTCCCGACGAGGGAGGCGGCAGCCTTGGCGTATGCACAACAAAGAAATTCGCGGATTGAGCTGCCGCGTGATCGATGCCCGGCTATTCGGGCGCGCTGCCAGATCTGGGATAGTTGTCCGCTATCCTTAAGGGAGATTGGCAAAGCAGCAATGACAAAGCCCTGCCCAATCGGCGGGGCTATTTTTTTCAATCAGCAGTCCCCGAAACCTTCTGCTTCCAGCCTTGTTGGTGCCTCATCAAGAAGGAGTTGACGCCATGAGTAGGACACTCAAGTGACGAAACTTGAAGCCGATGACGGTCGCTGGGAAGGCGAAGGTATCAAGAACGGCAAGAAGATGGAATTCCATGCCGATCCAAAGACCGGCGCGATCACGTCCGAAAAGGTAGATGATTAGCCAACCGAAGGAGGGCCCTGCCATCATCGGCGGGGCCTTTTTGATGGTTCGAACCCAAACCTCAAATGCCGCAGCGGGGCGGGGCCTGATAGAGGATCTGATATATTGGTGAGCGCGGAGGGACTCGAACCCTCGACCCCATGATTAAAAGTCACGTGCCGATGGGAGTAGATCGGGACAAGTCAAGACATCGAGAGGCCAAAATCACCTGTAAATCCTTGTATTTAGTGCTAATGTCTCCTACTGTCCGTGACACAGGGTAACAGGTAGAGACAGCCTCAATTTGTTACCCGGTGTTACCCTGAAGGGGCCCGCGCGTGACTAGACCATTTACACCTTTGTCCGTCAAAGCGTTTCGGCCCACCGCAGATCGCCGGGAGATCCCCGACCCTGGATGCAAGGGCCTCTACTTGGTGGTGCAGCCCGCCGGGGCGAAATCATGGGCCTTCCGATATCGCTTCGTTGGCAAACCAAAGAAGTTGACGCTCGGTCCCGTGTATCTTGGCACGGATGAGCCGGAGCACGCGGCGCTGGATCAAGCGAACACGCTAGCTGGGGCGCGGAAGCTTGCCGGCGAGGCGGCCCTGCAGGTTGCGCGGGGCATCGATCCCGGGAAACAAAAAAAGCGGCAAAAGAAGCACGCCCGACTGCGAGCCGAGCAATCTGAATTGCTTGATCGCGATACGTTTGAAGCCGTTGCCCGACTTTTCATCGAAAAATATGCGAAACAAAAAACTCGCCCCTCAAGTTGGCTTCAGACTGCTCGCCTGATCGGGCTGAAGCCAGACCCGGACGATGAGAGCAAACTGGTCCGCACCGAAAGCGCGGGCGAGGTCCTAAGCCAGTGGGGTGATCGCACGGTGCGCGAAATCACGCGGCGCGATGTCCATGACCTTCTGGACCGGATCGTCTCACGGGGGTCGCCAGTGACGGCAAATCGCGTCCTGGCGGCCATCCGCAAAATGTTCACCTGGGCAGCGTCCCGGGATATCGTTGCTGTTTCGCCCTGCGCCGGGGTGTCGCCGCCGACAGCAGAGCAATCCCGTGATCGCGTGTTAGATGATGGCGAGTTGCGTTTGATCTGGCGCGGTGCCGACGCAATCGGTTGGCCGTTTGGTCCAATGGTTCAAACCCTGATCCTCACGCTGCAGCGCCGCGATGAGGTCGCGGACATGTCTCGGCCAGAATTGAAGGCACAGGATCGGCTTTGGGTCATTCCGCGGGACCGGGTAAAGAACGGCCAAGAGCACGAGGTGCCTATGTCGCCTGCGGCTTGGGCTCTGCTAGAGGGGTTGCCTATGATAGGTAGGCGCGGCTTGATTTTCACAGTCACGGGCACAACGCCGGTATCGGGGTTCAGTCGGGCTAAGGAACGGCTCGATGCCGAAATCATAAAGCTTCAAAAGGTCGATGCAGTCGAGCGCGGCGATAATCCGGCGGATGTGCAGCCGCTTGCGCACTGGACATTGCATGATCTACGTAGGACGGGAGCGACCGGCATGGCGCGTCTCGGCATTAACCTTCCAGTGATTGAGAAGATTCTGAACCACACGTCCGGCAGTTTCCGCGGTGTGGCCGGCGTTTATCAGCGGCACTCGTTTGCTGACGAGAAGCGGCGAGCGTTAGAGGCGTGGTCGAACTTTGTATTGAGCCTCGTCAATCCGGGATCGGCTACTAACGTCGTTAGCATGGTTAGAGGAGCTTCGGATCATCCCATCGTTGCATCTGCTTGAGTTGTGGGGTTGAGAAAATGCTTGATGAAATCAAGAGCTACTTCAATCTACGTCGTCTTGTTAGAAGTCGAAAGAAAACAGAGCGGTTCTACGACCAAAAATATGAAGAGGCTGAAACGGATGACGATGAAAATGCCGTTTACGCGGTTCGCGCGCAAGAAATTGGGGTTATCGATGACGAGATAGGATTGCTGCTGAGTCAACAATGGCAGAGTAAAGCGACCTACCTCCAACTGCCAACACCGCCATTTTCCACGTCTAACGGAAAATGGGTTGAAGGTGATTATGACGGGAAGTGGCGACTGAGCCCTCAAGAAGTCTTTAAGCTCCGGGCCGCTGTGAGGAAGGAGGAAAAGGAGCGTTGGGAGCTTTGGCAGATGCGCCTCACGCTGCTGATCGGGTTCGGCGGAATGCTCATTGGATTAGTATCTGTGCTAAAGAAGTGACGACACGACTAGGTCAAGCGTCGGATGTCCGGAGCTCAAGGTTCCAGATCAAAATAATTTGGATCGCAAAACCGGTTCATTAGTGCGCCTTTGTCCGAGACTTGACAGGCATATTCAAATCACCGAGTAACGGTGCACGAGCCCACGCTCCGGGGACGGATGTCGCAGCGCTCAATGTGCCGGGGACGGTGCATCCAAATCATCACATTGCAAACAGTCGGGTCCAGGCGCTTCCCGCCCTGAGACCTACGCCATTGTGTCTTGGAGCACCGCCATGAACGAAAATGATCAGGATACCGGCCCACTTATTCCCGCGAAGCAGGCTTGCGCTCGGTATAAGATTGTCACGCGCACGCTCGGCCGCTGGCTCGAAAACGAAGCTCTTAAGTTCCCGCGGCCGATCGTGATCAACGGACGGCGTTATTTTCGCGAGAGGCTGCTGGAGGAGTGGGAGAAGCGTCGCGCGGGCTCGCTCGGGGGGGCATGACGTGGGTTCAGCACCAGCGCCATGCCGCCCAAACCGCGGGCAAACGAACAACCGCGGATATTTTCTAGTCTCGCGAGGTCTGCTGGCACATCCAAGGTTCAAACCTCAAGGCGCGTTCAGCAATTTGGAAGCGTGGCTTTGGCTCATAGAGTCCGCATCACATACCGCGCGCGAGGTGCCAGCCACCAACGGGCGACATCGCATCGTAGTTCATTTGGAGCCGGGTCAATTGACGTTCTCGGTGCGCTTCATGGCAAAGGCTTGGCGATGGTCCGATAAGCGGGTGCAGCGATTTTTGAGCGCCCTCGTATTTGACCAGTCAGTGACCACGCAGACGACTACAGGTCAAACCCTCATAACCCTTTGCAAGTGGGCCGCATATCAGCGACCCAACAGCTCGGCGACCACGCAAACCGAGATGCATACGACTGCGCAATCGACTACAAAGAGGAATGAATTGTATGAATTGAATGAATTAAATGATGATGTAGAAAAGCAAGTGCGCGATCATGGAAAATCTCTTTCGGACAAAGGAGAAGAGGTCTCTGCAGATAAGCGAGATGCCATCGCCCTCGGTCTCACGTTCCTGAATGCCGCTGGCTTCAAGGACCACGCTGAAGCACCGATGAATTGGTACGGCGTGACCGAACGCGCGGCCAAGTGGATCAAGGCCGGCTACTCAGTCGCCATGATTGTTGCCGAAACCAAGCAGATCGCAGGACAAGGGAACGATAATAAGCCGTTGGTCTACTTCGACAAGGTCTTCGCGACCGCGCAGGCAAGGACGAACCAACCGTTGCCGGTGGTTGCTATGCCGCTGGCTGGTAAAGCACGGTCCTTCCACCCTCATCGCGGCAACCGTGTTAGCGACGCCTTTGACATTCTGATTGCTAAGGCCATAGCCCAAGAGCAGGGAAATCTCCACAGCACTAGCGCCGCTTTCTCTGGCCTTGGGGATCGGGTGGAAAACCGGAGCGACGTAATTGAAGGCGCTGTGGGCCCCGCCCCAGGGCTGTGGCCGCCGCGGTGATGCGCAAGGTACGAGCATTTCGGCTACCATTAGTGCAGCGCAAACGCCACGAGAACCCGAAAGTGCGGGAAAACCTAAATCGATACATTCACTGGTTGCGGTCCCTGAGCTAAGGTGCCGTGAGAAGAAGCCAAATGTCAAACACCGGAGGTTATCGGTCGCGGCCATGATTTGTTTTCATCGAATCAACATTTTTAGGGGAACTGACATGTGCGCGGAAGTTCCGCAGCGAAAGATTTTTTCATGACAACGTTTTCTCCAGCCTTCGAACAGACCTTACATCGCTCTTTGGCGATAGCGAACGAAGAGCTAAGTCAGTTTGCTACGTTGGAACACCTCTTGCTCGCACTGCTCGATGACGAAGATGCGTCAAGCGTCATCGACGCATGTCACGGCGACCTCAGCGAGCTTAGAAGAGTGTTGAGCTATCATCTCAAGGCTCAGTTG
This sequence comes from Bradyrhizobium sp., assembly GCF_030697065.1. GTDB lineage: Bacteria > Pseudomonadota > Alphaproteobacteria > Rhizobiales > Xanthobacteraceae > Bradyrhizobium. The sequence goes on along the minus strand of NZ_JAUYQU010000161.1, from coordinate 1,432 downwards.
CCGGCAGCATCCGAGTCCACCCCCGCGGACGAAAGTGGTGCCTTCATAAATGTAATTTCTAGATGGTTTTTCCCTGAACGTCGCCCAATCGTCGCAAAGCCGGCGGATGATGCTAAACCTACAGAAAGCTTTCAAAGAGTCATTCAGCGAGCCGTTATCCATGTCCAATCTTCGGGCCGTGAGGTAGTTACCGGCGCAAACGCTCTAGCCGCCCTATTTTCGGAGAAAGGATCGTTTGCTCAACAGGTCCTCTTAGGGCAGGGCATTACTCGCTACGATGTTGTAAGCTATATCTCTCATGGTCTAGTGCCTGAAGAGCAGGCGGCGGATGACGAGAAAATTTCGAGCCTGATAGAGGAGAGTTCTAGTTCTGCGCCAGTATTCGTGCCTATTGCGGGACGACTTCATTTTGAGCAGACACCTGCCATTGATCAGATCGGCGAACGAAAAGCATTGGTGGAGCAGCGTCATTCCGATCTCAAGCGTCTGTGTGACTTACGCGCCAACGAACACCCGGAGTTCAAGAGGCTTGTCGACCATTATAGCGACGCTCTCGCAAGACTTGGACCTCAGACGGGCGCTTACTCGCTTTTTATGGCCGGCTTCGACATCGAAATGTTTTTAAAGGTCAAATCACAATCCTCTCCAGATCGTGAGCGAAATCCACCTTTGGACGCGGATCAACTATTTGCAACCCAATCCTTGATTATTGCTCATGCGGGTCTGATCACCCTCTTTCCGGACATACATAGTGTTACGACGGAACTTGATCGCTACCGGCAAATGTCGGAGTCGTTGGATGCGCTCCGAGACCGGGTGCTTGATCCCATCTTCGATCAACTTTCGAGCGCAGGTCAGATCTTCGACAACGAGACTTTGGACGTCGCGTCGGAGATAAAACGATTAGACGAATCAGCTTCAAATCTGGGCGTTCCAGTTACGCAAGGGGCAACGTCCGTAAAACACTCGTGGATACGTGGCGCATTGGGCGCTATCGGCCAGTATCTTCTTAAGCAAGGTCGTGAGGTCGGTAAGGTTGCGCGCGACAGCGCCGTGAAGGAGGGCGTTTCTCATCTAATGAAGCATCCGGACCAACTCTTTGCGGCCATGGTCAGTTTTCTTGCTGCATCGAAGCCGATTCTTCTTTCGCTCGCGGGTGCATTGGAAGCGCAATTTGGTTGGATCGTCTCCCTTTTGTCTCGGTTGGGACTTTAGGTACACCAATGATCCGATAGTAGGACCGTCCCGCTCGCCAGCAACATTTTTGGCTCTGATGTGGGACGGTAAGCACGGCTTAGCGCACCACAGACCCCCACAAGGACGCTACCCAGATAGCCATCGGGGGATAAGGCCGTCCACGTCCGCAACGGTAACGAACGCCAATCGCGTTCGAGTGGCAGCTTTTGATGTCCAATCATGTGATCTGTCCACG
>NZ_JAUYQU010000257.1 GCF_030697065.1 Bradyrhizobium sp. | reverse complement strand
ATAGGCGTTGACGCCGAAATAGCCGACCATCGCCGCCGCCATCGTATAGAGGGCAAGCCCGGTGAGCAGGGATTTGAGTCGGGAGCGCGAGACCATGGCTGACGATGCGACGGCCGGGTTAAGAGAACCCTAATATCCCGGCCGTCCCGCGGCTGCCGGGCTATTTGTTCTGCTTTTCGACGAACGCGGCAAAGGCGTCGAGGTACTGCTGCAGCACCTTCTGCACCGGTTCCTTGGTGAGCTGGCCCTTGTCGTCGAAAGCGTCGCCGACGCCGTTCAGGTAGATTTCCGGCTGCCCCATGATCGGGCCGGCAATGCCCGGCATGATGTTCTGCAGGTGCTTGACGGCGGCGACGCCGCCGAGCGCCCCCGGCGAATTTCCGACCAGGCCGATCGGCTTGCCGAGGAACGAACTCTTGCCATAGGGGCGCGAGCCGACGTCGATGGCGTTCTTCAACACGCCGGGAATCGAGCGGTTATATTCCGGCGTCACGATCAGCACGCCGTTCGACTTCTGCAGCTTTTCGCGGAACGAGAGCCAGTCGGCCGGCGGCGCGGCTTCGAGGTCCTGATTGAAGAACGAAATGTCGTGCAAGGTAACGACATCGAGCTTCAGCGAGGCCGGCGCCAGTTTCGCCAGCGCATTGGCGATCTTGAGCGTAAAGCTCTCCTTGCGGAGGCTTCCGACGATCACGACGATGTTCTGGGTGGCCATGGGTTTTCCTTTTTGAGGCTGGGTGCCGGACCGGTTTGCCAGACATCCTAGCCACGCCCGGCGAAACGATGCAAGTGCATGAAATGTCGAAAATCAAAGCCATGCCGGCGACGGAACGGGGCTCGGGCGACGAGGATTTTGGCGCGATCGTTCAAGTCGGCCGGCGGTCGATAGCCTATACTCCATCGAAGGAGGTGCGCATGCGTTTCACTTTGAACGGCAACGAGGCAGATATTCCTTCCGCGTTCGCGGAAGACCGCTTGTTGTGGCTGCTTCGTGACCATTTTCACCTGAATGGCCCCAAGTATGGATGCGGCGTCGGCGCGTGCGGTGCTTGCGTCGTTCATGTCGATGGCGAAGCGCAACGGTCCTGCTTGTTGATGGCCGGGGATGTTGGAGGTCGCAGGGTCGTTACGCTCGAGCACCTTGGCGCCGGCCGCGACGGCGGCCTGCATCCCGTGCAGAAAGCCTGGATCGATGCCGGTGTACCGCAGTGCGGATATTGCCAGAACGGACTAATCATGACCGCCGCAGCGCTGCTTGCGGCAAACCCGGACGCGACGGCGCGCGACATTTCCGCAGCGATGGATGATGTGATTTGCCGGTGTGGCACGCATCAGCGCATCAGGACCGCAGTCGTTGCGGCACAAACCTCAATAAGAAGGCGATCGCGATGACCTTGTCGCGCCGGCAGCTTCTCAAGGGCCTGGGCTGGGCCGGTGCCGGGCTGACGGCCATCGCCGGGCCCGCCTACGCTCTAACTCCATGGCCCGCGTTGCCGCACCGTAAGGCGCCGTCGGCAGATGACGCTGCTGCCTGGGTAAGCCTGCGGCCTGATGGTCGCGTCGAACTTGTTTTGCCTCGGACCGAGATCGGACAGGGGATCGCCGTTTCCTTTCGCCAGATCGTCGCCGAGGAGACCGGCTTTCCGCTTGAGCATGTGATGGCCATTCATCCGCGCAGCGATCGGTTGCCGCCGACGCGCGCGACCGTCGGGTCGGACTCGATCAAGGATTTTGGTCCGCTCCTGGCCCAGGCATCCGCCGCATTGGCGGCGGCGCTGAAGCGGGACGGCATTGATTCCGCTGCGCCGCCATCTGGCGGCTGGGCAGCCTTCGTGGCGAAGCCACGGATTCTCGCTGCTGCCGCGATCAATGCGGCCGAGCCGGTGTCGTTCAAACGCGGTGCCGTACGACGCGTTGTCGGTAAGCCTGCCGCCATGGATCAGATCCGTGCCATCGTGACCGGTGATGGGTCCCTCTATGCTGACGACGTGCGTCTGCCGGGCATGGTGTTCGCGGCTGCGCTGCGCGCCCCCCGGCTGGGAGCGACACTTGACAACGTTGATGATACCGCTGCCCACGCCATCCAGGGCTATCTGGGCCTTCACCATATCAAGACGGGCGCCTTTATCGCAGCTGCGACACGAGGCAGCCTCGAAAGATGCGCTGCAGCGGTCAAGGCTGCGTGGGTGGGTGGTGATATCGCCGACGACGTCATCGCCAGGTCGATTGACATTGATTCGGGATTGTCGCGCGGCGCGCTCGAGCATGTGATCGTTCAATCGGGAACGCTAACGCGACCGTTCGACATCGATCTTCGGCTGGATGTGCCGATGGCGGCCCATGCCTCCATGGAGCCTCGCACGGCCGTTGCCCGCTTCGATGAGCATGGCGGTCTCGAAATATGGAGTGGAACGCAGGACGTGACATTCGTCCACTCCGTCGTCGCAAAATCGATGCGGCTGAGTTCCGACCGGGTCGTCGTTCACGGTTGTCGCGTCGGCGGTGGATTTGGCGGAAAGACGATCTGCGTACAGGAACTGGACGCCGCTCTTCTTGCCCGAGTGCTCAAGAGGCCAGTCAAGATCCAATGGACGCGGATCGACGAATTTCGCGAAGCCTTCCATCGTCCGCCGTCGTCGCACCGGATCAAGGCGCGGCTGACGCCGGACGGCGGTCTGGACACGTGGCACCACGCTTTCCGCTCCGGCCATGTGATCTTCACATCTGCAGCCATGGGCACTGCACTGCAGTTCGCAACGAGCTTCGTCGGCGATCCGGGCGTCTCGCGCGGTGCTCTGCCGCCCTATGTGTCCGCCGGAACGCGTGTCGAGTTTGAAGATGTGCGGCTCCCCGTTCATACCGGGCCGTGGCGCAGCCTCGGCGCTGCTTCCAATATCTGGGCAATCGAGACGGCGATAGACGCCCTTGCGCGCAAGCGCCGCGAGGATGGCGTCGCATTCCGGCGGCGGCTTATTGCGCCACAGTGGCCTCGCCTGCGCCGCGCGCTGGACCGCGTTGCCGCTGAGGCGAACTGGCCGGCCCTGAGATCGTCGCCGGATATCGGTTACGGCGTTGCCTGCGGCATTTACAAGGATATGTCCTATGCGGGAGTGATCGCCGAAGTGACGCGCTCGCGCGGGCGCATGCGGGTGACCAGGCTCTGGTGTGCACACGATTGCGGAATGATCGTAAACCCCGATCAGGTCCGCGCACAGGTCGAAGGCAATCTGGTCTGGGGGATCGGCATGGCCTTGCACGAGGAACTCGGGATCGTCGATGGACATCTTGGGGCGACGAGCTTTGCCGACTACCCCGTGCCACGCTATTCCGACGTCCCGAACATGATCATCGATCTCGTCGATGCCGGCGACGCGTCGACCGGCGCCGGAGAGACCGCAATCGTGGCGGCGACGGCGGCGATAACGAACGCGATCGCGGCGATGACGGGTAAATCCGTCACACGGTTGCCGTGGCGCGATCAGACAGTATGAGCCATGTTGACGCTTGAGAAAGACGATCTGACAAGCGCGGCGCTGGTTAAGCTGATGCGGATCTCGTTTGCAGAGCAAGACATCGAGATAGATGCAACGAATGGCTTGAGTTTGGGAAACGGCCCGCACGCTTCGCTGTCGGCCAAATCCGCGACCGCCGATGCCGTGCTCGCGAAGCATGGCCCAATTGCGCTACTCAGGGTCGGGCGCGCCATACCCCGCATGGCCTTCGATCCGATCGGGGCAGCTCTTTTGAGCGCCGGCGACGGGCGGGAACTGCTCGCTCGCTGGCTGCGCCTCGAACGCTACGTTCATACCCGGCACCCCATTTTGATGCACTCGGTCACCGCAACCTCGGCCCGCATGGTTCACCAACGCGGCAAGGACGGCACCACCAACGTTGCAGTGAACCTGATTCTGGCCGGCGTCATCTGTGGGCTCCTTGGCGCCGTCGGATGCAAAAGGCTTTCGCTCGCAATCGGCTCGGGGCGAATCACGATCGACGCGATTGTCGACGATCAGATATCGATCGCAGATCGCGTTGACCCGCGACTCGAGACCGGTGTTTGGTCGATCCGCTGGACCAATGCCCCCCTGGAACGGCTCATGCCGCTGCCGACGCTCGCTCCGTTGAAGGAGCAATTGTCGGGAATCGGCCGCCGCGTCGCAAATCTGCTCGAAGCGGATCTCTTGCGAGTGTGGACCATCGCGGCAATCGCGCGCGAGTTGGCCCTTTCGTCGCGAACGCTGCAGAGGCGCCTGACGGAAGATGGCGCGTCACTGCAGGTCATGCGACGCGAAGCGAGGATCAAGCATGCGACCGAACTGCTGCTGCATACCGACAACGCGTTCAACACGATCGGTTTCGTTTGTGGATTCTCCGATTCCGCCCACTTCACCCGAGCATTCAAGGCTCGTGCAGGCATGACACCGACTGAATTTCGGGAAGCCGTGCGTTCCGGGGAGTGATTATCTCGCCTGTTTCAGCCCGCCTTGTTCGGATTGATCAAAAACTTCTCGCCGGTGGCGCGCTTGTTGTAGATGGCGATGCTGGAGAGCTGCAGCGTCTCCTGCAGCGACACCACCTGGGTGTAATGGCTGGCAAAGGTCGTCTTGAGTTCCGCCACGACCCGCGCGCGCAACCTGGCGCCGTCGGCCGCGCCGATCTTCTGCAGGAACGGAAACAGCAGCCAGCCGCCGATCCCCCAGGCCATTCCGAACGAGCGGTTGAGCTCGGTCGGACGGATATCGAGGCCGCCATAGATATAGACCTGCTTGTGCACGCTCGATCCGTAGCGGCTGTAGACTTTTGCCGTCTTGTTGATCGCGGTTTCCATGCAGGTCAGGATCTGGCCGGCGAGCCTGCCGCCGCCAATCGCATCGAACGCGATGGTCGCGCCGGTTTCCACCAACGCGCTGGTGAGATCGTCCATGAAAGTCGGGACGCTGGAATCGACGACGTATTTGGCGCCGATCTTGCGCAGGATGTCGGCCTGCTCCTGGCTGCGCACGATGTTGACGAGATCGATGCCGTCCTTGATGCAGATCTTGTTGAGCATCTGGCCGAGATTGGAGGCGGCCGCGGTGTGCACCAGCGCCTTGTGGCCCTCGCGCTTCATGGTCTCGACCATGCCGAGCGATGTCAGCGGATTGACGAAGCAGGAGGCGCCCTCGGCCGGCGTGGTGCCGTCAGGCAGCGGCAGGACATCCTTGGCCCGCATGGTGCGGTACTGCGCATACATCGCGCCGCCGATCATGGCGACAGTCTTGCCCATCAGCGCCTTCGCCGCATCGGACGATCCCGTCTTGATCACGACGCCGGCGCCCTCGTTGCCGACCGGCATCGATTCGTCGAGCCTGCCCGCCATCGCCTTCATCGCTGCGTCAGGCACTTTTGCCGTGATCACAGGCGCGTCCTTGGTGCCGGACGCTTTGGCCGTCGACATGTCGGCGGCGCCGACCAGCAGGCCGAGGTCGGACGGATTGATCGGCGAGGCTTCGACACGGACCACGACTTCCTCCGGGCCGGGCTCCGGCACCGGCACGCTGGCGAGCGAGATTTCGAGTTCGCCGCTTTTCTTGATCAGCGAACGCAGTTGCAGCCCGGTCATGGTGTCGGCGCTCATCGTGAAACTCCCTGTTTTCAATTTTCGGCTCCGCCGAATTCGGGCGGGAGTGTTCTCACGTTGGCCAGGAAACGCAAGCCATCGCGGGTCTCACATTGTCGTTGCTTTATGATCGCGGCCCGGCCTTTGCGGACGGCCGCACCGATGGGCTAGCTTCCCAGAATCAAGGGAGGAACATCCATGGGCCAAAGCGAGATCGACGCTATCAGAGCCTTGTTGAGTTCGAAGCCCCGCCCGGTCGGCTGGCAGCAGCGGCGGCAACGCATCGAGGAGGTCGGCTCGGTCTGGCCGGTCGCCGCAGATATCGAGTGCGAAGCCGCCGACATTGGCGGAATGCCGGGAGAATGGTCGATCGCACCTGAAAGCGACGCATCCCGCGTGCTGTTGTACTTTCACGGTGGAGGATACTGTTCGGGCTCGATCCTGAGCCATCGCCGGCTGGTTACCGAGGCCGGCCGGGCGGCAAAGGTGCGAACGCTCGCGATCGAATACCGGCTGGCGCCCGAACATCCGTTTCCGGCGGCGCTCGACGACGCGCTTTCGGCGTGGCGTTTTCTGCGGACAAGCGGCATCGCCGCGGGACATATCGCGGTCGGCGGCGACAGCGCCGGCGGCGGGCTGACCGTGGCCTTGATCAACCGGCTGCGCGACGCCGGCGAACCTGTGCCGGGCTGCGCATGGCTGATCTCGCCATGGACCGACCTGACGCTGTCGGGCTCGACGCTCGCGACCAGAGATGCGGTCGATCCGATCATCCACAGGTCCTATCTGGCCGAACTCGCCAATGCCTATCTCCCCCCGGAAATGGACCGGAGGGACCCGCGTGTCTCTCCGCTGTTTGCCGATCCGAGCGGCCTGCCGCCGACACTGATCCAGGTCGGCGCGTGCGAAACCCTGCTCGAGGATTCCACGCGTTTTGCGGCAGCCGCGGGCGCCGCCAATGTCGCGCTTACGCTCCAGATCTGGCCCGACATGATCCACGCCTTCCCGATGTGGAACGCGCATCTCGAGCCCGGCCGGCGCGCGCTCGCCGATGCCGGTCAATTCATTCGCCGGCATTGCGGGACGAAATGACCCCTCGGCGCCACCGGCCCGCGTATTTTGCATGGCCGGCCGGCCGCTCCGCCACCCGATGGTCGTCGGCGGCGCGTTGCGCTCTGGCAACAGTTGCCAAAACACTCATAATCTGCAGACTTTAGCCCTGCGCCTTCACAAAGGTGACCCGAGGTTTCGGAGGCGTCGGATACTTGGCTGTGCAACCGGGCTCGATCGAGCCTTTGGAGGCAGGGATCATGAACCCGCTGCGATCGGCAACCTTGGCGGCGGCGGTCTATCCGACTGCCGTAATCGCAGGCTGGGCTTTCGTCAGCGTTGCCGGAGTTGGCTCGCCTCGCATCGAGCAAGCAACAGCAGCAACGCATGTCGTGGTCCGCCTCGCGCCTGCTCTGACCGCCAGCGTCGAACTGGCAGCCGCACCGCAGGTAATCGCGGCGGTCGCGCCGCAGACAAAAGCGCCGCAAGCCCATGCGCTGCAGGCCGTTGCACCGCAAGCCGTTGCACCGCAAGCCATTGCACCGCAAGCCATTGCGCCGAAAGCCATTGCGACCGACTACGCCGTGCCCGAGACGCCCGAAGTGTCGGCGGCCGCCGAACTCGTGGCGATGCCCCTGAGCGATAGAGAGTTTATCCCCGACACAGCATCGGCCGAGGCGGCTGCCCGCAGTTTCGTGCTGGCCGCGCTGACGGATCCAATCGAAATCCTGCCACCGGAAATCCTGCCGGCGCCGGAGGCCGGACCCGCCGATGCAACGCCTCAAACCGCCACGACGATACCCGGCCGCATCGAACTTGTCGGCGAGTGCATGGTGGCTGAGGCCTGCATCGACCAGTTCCTCTGGGCGCTCTACCAGCGGACGCCCAAGGAAGACACCATCAAGGAGCGCGAGCAGCGCAAGGTGACGGTGAAGCGGAAGGGCAAGCAGGTGACCGTCACCCGAACCTTCGTCAAGCTCGTCGAGAACGATTTTACGTGGAAGGATCCCCACGCGGCCGAACGCGCCGGCATGTCGATGATCGACTACGTGATCGGCGGCATGGATCGCAGCTTCAAGCTGAAGCTGTTTCGCGCGCTTTACGCCGCCGAGGCCGCCGGACTTCATCCCGGCATCACCAGCGCGTTTCGCGACGACTATCGTCAGGGCATCGCCAGCGGCCTGAAGGCGGCGAGCAACAGGTCCTACCACGGCGGCAGTCTTCGTGGTGGCTATGGCCGCGGCCTAGCAGCCGACATCGTCAGCGTCAACGGCGCAAACCGGGCGCAACGCTGGGTTTCGACCGAGGCTCTCTGGAAGTGGGTCGATGCCAATGGCAAGCAGTATGGAATCGGGCGACCGTATCTCAGATACGATCCACCGCATGTGGGTCCGACCGACGGCCCGGAATACGTATCTCGCCGCGGCGGCGTGAAGACTGCTGGCGCGGATGGAAAGAAGCGCGGCCAGCAGGCCGCGCAGTCCAGGCCCGCTGCCGCGAAGCGCGCGGTTGCCGCGGGATCGTCTGGCGGCAAACCATCGGGCCGACTGGCGGAAGCTCAATAGAAGTGGTCTTTCGGAAGGCTGTCCATCCGCTCCAGAAAATTCCGCTGGCATGATCCGCAGGCGCAGATCGATGTCGCGCACTGATGCGCCTCGATGACCGATGCCGTCGCTTATGCGAGCCTGTTCCTGAGCGCGCTTGTCGCCGCGACTATTCTGCCGATGCAATCGGAAGCGGTACTGGTCGGGTTGTTGCTGGCGGATTATTCGCCCTTGCTGCTCATCACCGTGGCCAGTATTGGCAACGTCCTGGGATCGGCGATCAATTGGCTGCTCGGGCGTGGCATCGAGCGGTTCCGGGACCGGCTATGGTTCCCGGCGAGCAATGCGGGGCTGGAGCGTGCGCAGTCCTGGTATCGCCGGTACGGAAAATGGTCGCTCCTGCTGAGTTGGGCTCCCGTCATCGGCGATCCCCTGACGGTGATCGCCGGCGTGCTGCGCGAGCCATTCCCGGTGTTTCTGCTGCTGGTCGCCATCGCCAAGACCGGGCGATATCTCGTCCTCGCAGCGATCACCCTTAATTGGACGTGACGTCGCGAGGCCCCTGGGGAACTCGCAACATCCCCATCAAGGCGGGAGCGACCGTTGATGCAGTGCAGCACGAAACATACAGTGAATCGCCGTCCACTCTTTATTGCATGGGGTTGTTTTCGCGATTTTCTTTCGGGCGCTACGCCAGCGCCTTAAGCGCCGCCCTGCCCGCATATTTCGCCTGCGCACCCAGTTCCTGCTCGATCCGCAGCAACTGATTGTATTTGGCGGTGCGGTCGGACCTTGCCAGCGAGCCGGTTTTGATCTGACCGCAATTGGTGGCGACCGCGAGGTCGGCGATGGTGGAGTCCTCCGTCTCGCCGGAGCGATGCGACATCACGGCGGTATAGCCGGCCTTGTAGGCCATCTCGACCGCGCTGAGCGTCTCCGTCAGCGTACCGATCTGGTTGACCTTCACCAGAATGGAGTTGGCGCGGCCGTTCCTGATGCCGTCGGCCAGCCGCGTCACATTGGTAACGAACAGATCGTCGCCGACCAGTTGGCACTTGCCGCCGATCAGATCGGTCAGTTCCTTCCAGCCGTCCATGTCGTCTTCCGACATGCCGTCCTCAATCGAGACGATCGGATAGCGCGATGCGAGGTCGGCGAGATACTTGGCCTGCTCGGAACCCGAGCGGGTCTTGTTCTCGCCGCCATAGACGTAATTACCGTCCTTGAAGAACTCGGTGGCGGCGCAGTCCAGCGCCAGCATCACGTCGCCGCCGGCCTTGTAGCCGGCCTTGCCGATCGCGGCCATCACGAACTCGAGCGCCGCGTCCGCCGACGGCAGGTTCGGCGCGAAGCCGCCCTCGTCGCCGACATTGGTGTTGTGGCCGGCTTTCTTCAGTTCACTCCGCAAGGTGTGAAAAATCTCCGAGCCGCAGCGCAGCGCCTCGGCGAAGGTTGGCGCACCGACCGGCATGATCATGAACTCCTGAAAGTCGATCGGATTGTCGGCATGCGCGCCGCCATTGATGATGTTCATCATCGGCACCGGCAAGGTTCGCGCCGAGGTGCCGCCGACATAGCGGTAGAGCGGCATGTCGAAGGATTCCGCCGCCGCCTTGGCGCAGGCGAGCGATACGCCCAGAATGGCGTTGGCCCCGAGCCGGCTCTTGTTCGGCGTGCCGTCGAGATCGATCATGATCTGGTCGATCTGGACCTGCTCCTCGACGGCCATCTCGCTCAGCGCGTCGAAAATCTCGCCGTTGACGGCAGCGACCGCCTTCTGCACGCCCTTGCCGAAATAGCGCGCCTTGTCGCCGTCGCGCAGCTCGACCGCCTCATGGGCGCCGGTGGACGCGCCCGACGGTACCGCCGCGCGGCCGATCGAGCCGTCCTCCAGCACGACGTCCACCTCGACCGTGGGATTGCCGCGGCTGTCGAGGATTTCGCGGGCGATGATGTCGACGATAGCTGTCATGGGATGCCTTCCTGGAGAATGTCCGGACGGAACAATTGGTGCCGCTTCTACAACAACGATTGCGGTGCGAAAAGGCCATCGCATGACGGCGTGACGCCGCCGGACGAATTGTCTAATAACGCGGCAACGGAGACCAGCGATGACGAAAAAGCCCGGTAAATCCCCGAAATCAGGCGGCCTGCAGCTCGGCCGTGCCGTGCAATGGCCGGCGACGCCCGACGAGGCAAAACTCGACCGCGTTCCCAATCCGCAGCCGGACACCAACTACGTGGTGCGGTTCACGGCACCCGAATTCACCTCGCTCTGCCCGGTCACGGGCCAGCCGGATTTCGCGCATCTGGTGATCGACTTCGTGCCGGGCCCGTGGCTGCTGGAATCGAAATCGCTCAAACTCTATGTCGCGAGTTTTCGCAATCACGGCGCGTTTCACGAGGATTGCACGGTCCTGATCGGCAAGCGCATTGTCGCCGAAATCAAGCCGAAATTCCTGCGCATCGGCGGCTACTGGTATCCGCGCGGCGGCATCCCGATCGACGTGTTCTGGCAATCCGGCACATTGCCGAAGGGCATGTGGATTCCGGATCAGGGGGTGGCAACCTATCGCGGGCGGGGTTGAGCCGAACGGCCGCCTCAATGCCCGCTCAGCACCAGGGTCTTGATCGGCAGCAACAGGGCCTGAATCCGCAGCAGCATGGCGTGGACGATGCCGACGGCGTCGACGACATGCAGCGCAAAACCCTTGAAGGCACCGGTCTCCTTTGAGGCGATCCGGTCATGGTTGCTGGTATAGGCGTTGGCGATGCAGCTGCTGCCGGGCGTGACGCCCTCCAGGCCGCCCTGGTAGATCGGCTCCATCAGGACGAGGATCGTACCCGGACGCACCGACTGCTGGGTGTCGACCAGTTGTTCGCCGCCCCTGAACTGACCGGCCGCGATGTAATCCTGAACGCTGGTGATCACCATCGGAATGATCGTCCACGGTTTGGAGATACAGGTGGCCTCGGCCACCATGCCGACCTTCATGACCTGCCCTTCGATCTGTCCGAAACCCGCCGCCAGCGCGCGCCGCCCGGCACCCTCCGGAATCAGGATGCCGGCCGACCTGATCATCGGATTGACGACGTCTCCCACCCGCAATCCGAACTGCTCGACGCGCCCGTCGAAACCGGCCCGGATGGTGGTCTTGTCCAAATCTACCTGCGCTTCGGCGAGGGTCGCCTGCGCGCTGGCCTTCTCGGCGGGCAGCAAGGCCGTGACGCGGATCGTGGCGGATTGTTTGGAAGCGGTGGCGGCATCGACCGAGCCCTGACGGCCGGCAAGGAGCACCTCGAGCTTTTCGATGTCGCGTTGCGGGACCATTCCGGGGCTACGCCGCTGCAATTCGCGTTTGGTCTCCAGCTCGTCCGACGCCTGCTGATATGCCCCCTTGGCTTCCTGCAGCTGCCCCTCCGATTTCAGGATGTCGGCTTGCGCCGCCAGCAGCGCGGCATCGATTTCGGCAATCTTGCGCCGCGCGGTTTCCAGCGCGGCTTCCTGCTTCGAACTGTCCAGCTTGAAGATCACCTCGCCCTTCTTGACGGGAGCGCTGAAATCGCGATGAACCTCCGCCACCCGGCCGGTGGCTTCAGGTACGATCGGAACGGTGCGATAGTACAACGTCGCCGACGTGGTGGAGGGGTGGAAATAGAAGATCATCGTGATCAGGGCCACGGCCAGCATGAAACAGGTGATGATGCCGAACCTCAGCTCGTACCAGACGGAAAACAGCGTAATCTCGCGGCCGAGGCGCTTGCCCTGCACATAGCGGCGATAGAGATAGTCCGGCAGTATCGTCACGAGCGAGCAGAGGATGATTTCAAGCATGACCCTGCACCTCGCTCCTGGCGCTGTCGTTTTTCTCCGGGTCGGACGCAGCGGTCGCGTGAGTTGCAGTTTGATTTGGCATCTCGGCCGGATCCGGTTCGGGCGGAAGGCCGGCGAGCTTTTCGAGCGATCTCGCGATCCGGCGCAGCGGCGTGCCGAAATCGGGCAGATCGACCATGGCCAGAAACAGCCCGATCACCCAGAACAGATGGTTGTGCGTAAACAGCGCCAGTAAACCCAGCACCGCCACGATTTCGAATTGCAGCTTCTGCGACTTGTGCGCCATTCGCTCCGGCATCGTATGCAAATGCAGATAAAGGTTGCCGACCCCCAGGACGGCGCCAATGAGCACGATGCCGACGACAATCATCAGGACGTCGGTGTCGCCGGGACCAGTGATGAATCCCGGCAGATGATGCGGCGCGGCGGGGTGAAGCGATTCGCTCACGAAAGTCCCCCCTCTCGGAAATCGTTGCGCTCGAACTTGCGAGCGACATTGGGAGGCTATCCGGCCCCGGTTGTATTCTTGCACAATGCAGGAACTTGGCAAGCGCCGCGGCAAGGCTGTCGACACGAGGTATTTTAGGTTGTTTCAATAATCAGTACGCACTGAGCAGGTCGACCTTGGCGTTGGCAAGGATCAGGCGCCGCGCCAGCAGGGCTGACAGATTTCGCATGACCCGAAGGGCGATCTCGGGATGGAGTTTGCGATAATCGGCGAAGCTGTCGACGGGCAGCTCGAGGCATTTGACCTGCGTATCGGCCCAGACATCGGCGCTTCGCCGGGGTTCGAGAATGGCCATCTCGCCGAATTCCATACCGGGCCCGAGCGACGCCAGCCGCACGCCGCTCGGCAGCTTCACGCTGACCATTCCGCTCTGCAGAAAGAACAACGAGTTGGCCGGCTCGCCCGCGCCGATGATCCGTTGACCCGCCTCATATCTGCGCGCAGTCGAAAGTTCGACCAGGGCTGAGATTTCCTCGCCGGTCAATTCCGCCAGCAGCGCCTGTTCGCCGAGCCGCGAGGTTTCCTTCGAGGAAGTGAATCCGCCGTGCCGGTAGATGATCTGATCCTCGGCCCATTCGATGGCATCGTCCAGCAGCGCGAAGCGCCGCAACTTTCGCGGCTCGGCGGTTCGCTCGAAAATCGATCGACATACCGGCGAAGTCGCTTCGAAACCGGTCAGGATGCTCGTGACCCCGGTGTTGCCGAGGATGGTAAGGTTCTCGCCGAGCAACCTTGCGCCCGCCGCGGTCACGTCCGGCACGCGGCGGAAATCGAGGATCAGCAATGGCGCGTTCGGCGGCTCGTTGGCCAAGCGGCGCGTGACGTAATCGATCGCAGCAAAATTCAGCGCGCCGACAAGCTCGATCACCCGGACGTCGGAGTGACGCTCGTCGAGGATCTGCTGTTCATGCGGCTGGCGGCTGCGGCGGGACGAAATGCCGAAAATGTCATAGTCGGCGATCACGCAGGTGCGAACATCGGCGCTGCGGTTGAGCATGTGGAGATCGAACCTGGCTGACAGGGCCTCGCAGACCTTGAGTCCGCGCACGCTGTTGCCGTGGCTGTCGAGCCGCGGCGAAAACGTGCCGAGCCCGATCTGCGACGGGAGGGCCGCGACGATGCCGCCGCCAACGCCGCTCTTGGCGGGAATCCCGACGCGATAAATCCATTCGCCGGCGTAATCATACATGCCCGAACTCGTCATCACCGAAAGCGTGCGGGCGACGACGTTGGGCGTGATCACCTGGACCCCGGTCACCGGATTGATGCCGCGATTGGCCAGCGTCGCCGCCATGACCGCAAGATCGCGCGCGGTTACCAGCACGGCGCATTGCCGGAAATAGGCATCCAGCACGGCATCGACATCGCCCTGCACGACCAGATAATTGCGCAACAGCCAGGCGATCGCCCGATTGCGGTGACCGGTAATGGCTTCGGAAGCATGCACGGCGTCGTCGACGCCGAGGTTACGGCCGGCGAACTGGCTCAGCTTGTCGCGGATGCGCTCGAAGGCCGCGGCTCCCTCGATCTGATGAATCAGCCCGGAGCACGCGATCGCTCCGGCATTGACCATCGGATTGAACGGCCTGTTGTCACTGGTAAGCCGGATCGAATTGAACGCCTCGCCGCTCGGCTCGACACCTATCGCCGCCGCCACGCGCTCCTCCCCGGCCATTTCCAGCGCCAGAGCAAAGACGAACGCCTTGGAAACCGACTGAATGGTAAAGGGCACGGCGCTATCGCCGACTTCGTAGACGTGGCCGTCGATCGTGACGAGAGAGATGCCGAAATGGGCTGGATTGGCCCGTTGCAGCTCGGGAATGTAATCGGCCAGCGCCCCGGAATCGTCCACCCTGAATTCCTCGTGGCAACTGCTGAGAAATTGCTGAAGCGGGGGCCGGGTGGCGTATCCGGAATGTCTGACTCGGAAATTGGAGCTGCTCGAACGAATAATCTGGGCGTCCACCATATCTTCCTTACAAAAATGGGAATATGGAAGCAATCTCCGTGCCATGGACGCAGTCAAGGATCTTCGTGAGAGCCTTCTGGCTGTCTAACGCCATTGCGGGCAGCCGCTATGTCACGCCCGCATCGGCCGGCCTCGTGTGTCGCAGCAGCCTCGCGCAGGCAAGGCCGACAGCAACCATCACGACCGCGAATAACAGCAAGGTCGGAACCTTGCCGAGATATTCGATACCAAATCCATAGGCGATCGGACCGACCGTCTGTCCCATGAAAAAGAAGAACGCGTGCAGCGATAGCGCGGTCGCGCGGGCTTGCACCGAAAGCTCGCTGGCCACCACCTGCAGGGAGCCGTGAATCATGTAGAAGCCCCAACCCATGAAAAGCAGGCTGAGGGCCTGAACCTTCCAGCCCGGACCGAACGCCACCACGGCAAGTTGCAGCGCGACCAGGGAGGCGCCGGCGATCATCATGCCATTGATGCCGAGCCGCGGCAGGAACCGCGAAACGCTCATGGTGTAGAACAGGCCGCCGACCGCAAAGCATGCGATCACGATCCCCGCGATCGACAGCCGGGTTTCGCCGAGTTCGAACAGGAATGCGGCCACGAACGGAAACAGTCCGAGCACACAGCAGCCCTCGATGAAGACGGCGGCATAGCAGATGCGCGCGTTGGGATTGCTGAAGATCGTGCGATAGCCCTGCCTAAGCATCGCGAGGCTCGTTCTGGGTGGCCGCGTCAGCGCGGCACCGCGAAAACCGAGCGCCACGGCAATCGGGGCCAGGATGACCAGCACGCCGAGTACCGCGAGCACGCCGCGCCAGCCCAGGAAGTCGCCGATAAGGCCGGACAGCGACGCGCCCAGCAGATTGCCGGTCATGGCGCCGGCCAGCGTTCGCCCGATCGCGACCTGCCGCTTCTCCGGGCCGACGAGGTCGCTGGTCAGGCTGAGCGCGACCGGAAACACGCCACCGGAGCCGATGCCTGCGAGGATGCGGGAGGCGAACAGCATCGGGAACGAAGTCGCGAACGCGCCGAGAATGTTGGCAACCCCCAGCAGCACCAGGCAGATCACCATCAACCGCGTCTTGCCGAACAGATCAGCGGCAGCCCCCAATACCGGCTGGATGATGGCGAAGGTGAAGGCGAATGCCGCCGAAAATCCCGCCGCGGCGGCGATGGTGACCCCGAAATCCTCGGCGACATGCGGCAGCACGGGATCCAGCGCGCGCGCCGACAGGGCGGCGGAAAAGGTCGCCAGCGCAATGACATAGATTACCGAGGGGATGCGCTGGTCGGGTGGCGGTGTTGCCGGCCCCGACGGCATCAACGCGGCGCGCTTTTTGACAGCGCGTCGAACGCCATCAGCGTCCGCACCAGGCCCTCGAAGTCGCGCAGCGGCACCATGTTGGGGCCGTCCGACGGGGCATGGTCCGGATCCGGATGGGTCTCGATGAACACGCCGGCGACGCCGACCGCGACCGCGGCGCGCGCCAGCACGGGCACGAATTCGCGCTCGCCGCCCGACGACGTGCCCTTGCCGCCCGGCTGCTGCACCGAATGGGTGGCGTCGAAAATGACAGGCGCGCCGGTAGTGCGCGCCAGAATCGGCAGCGCCCGCATGTCCGACACCAGCGTGTTGTAGCCGAACGAGACGCCGCGCTCGGTGACCAGCACATTGGTGTTGCCGGCTCCGGTGATCTTGGCGACGACGTTCGCCATGTCCCAGGGCGCCAGGAACTGGCCTTTCTTGACATTGACGACCTTGCCGGTAACGGCTGCCGCCACCAGCAGATCGGTCTGCCGGGACAGGAACGCCGGGATCTGCAGCACGTCGACGGCCTGCGCCACCTCGGCGCATTGCGAGGCCTCATGGACGTCGGTGAGAACAGGCATCCCCAGCGACGAGCGGATCTCGGCAAAAACCGGCAGCGCCTGCCGCAGCCCGACGCCGCGGGCCGCGGAAACGCTGGTGCGGTTGGCCTTGTCGAACGAGGTCTTGTAGACGATCCCGATTTTCAGGCGCGCCGCGATCTCCTTCAGCGCGGCGGCGACTTCCAGCGCATGCGCCCGGCTCTCCAGCTGGCACGGGCCGGCGATGATCGAAAGCGGCAGATCATTGCCGAACTGGACCAGGCCGGCGGCAACGACCGGTGCTGCGGAGGTGCTCGCGCTCACGGGTTTTCCTTCTATTCCGCGCGGACCATGCCGGTCCGCGCGATCAGGAGCAACCCCGTTTATCCCCCGAATATCAGGGTTGCATCGACCGTTATTTTACCGCCGAGAACGCCGTCGGGACCAGCAGCTGGCTGACGATATTGTCGATGATCTGGCCGTCCTCCTCGCTCTTGGCGCGGCCGGCGATCCAGTCCGGATCGCTCTGGAATGCATTCCACTTCTTTTCGCGATCCGCGAGCGAGTCCCACGCGACGAAGTAGGTCAGTTCCTGATTGGAAGTACCGATCAGCGTGGTGAAAAAACCGGCCTGCTTGATGCCGTGCTTGTCCCACAATTTCAGCGTGGTGTTCTCGAAGCGCTTCAAGAGCGCCGGCAGGCGGCCCGGCAGACAGCGATAGACGCGCATTTCCATGATCATCGGCTTTGCTCCCTCGATTTATTGTTCTTGCGGTTCACGGGGAGCGTTGTCGCAACAATTTGCTGTGCCGTCAAAGGCAGCCGACCATGGCATCAGACCAGCCGGCTCTGCACCATCGCCGCCTGGACAAACGACGCGAACAGCGGATGCGGCTCGAACGGGCGCGATTTCAGTTCGGGGTGAAACTGCACGCCGATAAACCAGGGATGATCCTCGTATTCGACGATCTCGGGCAGCACGCCATCGGGTGAGAGGCCCGAGAATTTCAGGCCGTGCTGCTCCAGCCGGTCCTTGTAGGCGGTGTTGACCTCGTAGCGGTGGCGATGGCGTTCCGAGATTTCGGTGACGCCGCCATAGACGTCAGACACCCGGCTGCCGCGCTTGAGCGCCGCGGGATAGGCGCCGAGGCGCATGGTGCCGCCGAGGTCGCCTGCCCTCGATCGCTTTTCCAGTTCATTGCCGCGCAGCCACTCGGTCATCAGGCCGACCAGCGGTTCGTCCGTCGGACCAAATTCGGTGGAATTCGCCGCCTCGATGCCGCACAGATTGCGGGCGGCCTCGATCACGGCCATCTGCATGCCGAAGCAGATGCCGAAATACGGCACGTCGCGCTCCCTGGCGAACTGCGCCGCGCGGATCTTCCCTTCGGCGCCGCGCTGCCCGAAACCGCCGGGCACCAGGATGCCGTTGACGTGTTCGAGGAACGGCGTGGGGTCCTCGTTTTCGAACACCTCGCTCTCGATCCAGTCGAGATTGACCTTCACCTTGTTGGCGATGCCGCCATGCGACAGCGCCTCGGTCAGCGATTTGTAGGCATCCTTCATGCCGGTATATTTGCCGACGATGGCGATGGTTACGGTGCCTTCGGGATTGCGCACCCGCTCGTTGATGACGTGCCAGCTTTGCAGCGCCGGCGCCATCTGCGGCTCGATGCCGAACGCCGCCAGCACCTCGTCGTCGAGGCCGGCGGCGTGATAGGCCTCCGGTACGGCATAGATGTTGTCGACGTCGCGGGCCTCGATCACGGCGGTTTCGCGAACATTGCAGAACAGGCCGAGCTTGCGCCGCTCTTCCTTCGGGATCTCGCGGTCGGTGCGGCACAGCAGGATGTCCGGCTGGATGCCGATCGAGCGCAGTTCCTTGACCGAATGCTGGGTCGGCTTCGTCTTGAGTTCGCCGGCGCTGGGGATGAACGGCAGCAGCGTCAGATGAATATAGATGGCGTGTTCGCGTGGCAGGTCGTTCTTGATCTGGCGAATCGCCTCGAAGAACGGCAGGCCCTCGATGTCGCCGACGGTGCCGCCGATCTCGCACAGCACGAAATCATAGGCGTCATTGCTGTCGAGGATGAAGTCCTTGATCGCATTGGTGACGTGCGGGATCACCTGGATGGTGGCGCCGAGATAGTCGCCGCGCCGCTCCTTGGTGAGGATGTCCTGGTAGATGCGCCCCGTCGTGATGTTGTCCGCCTTGGTGGCGGGACGGCCGGTGAAGCGTTCGTAATGGCCGAGATCGAGATCGGTCTCGGCGCCGTCGTCGGTCACGAACACTTCGCCGTGCTGGTACGGCGACATGGTTCCCGGATCCAGATTTAGATATGGGTCGAGCTTGCGTAAGCGGACCTTGTAGCCACGCGCCTGCAGCAGCGCACCGAGTGCCGCTGAAGCCAGACCTTTTCCGAGCGAAGAAACCACGCCGCCGGTGATGAATATATACCGCGCCATGGGACCCAACCTTTAAGGCCACCCGCCCGATTCGCCAAAACGAATCGCAGCGCCAGCTGAAGTTTCGCTTTGGCTGTGGGTGACGTGAAATCGAGAGAAATGTCAGTGCCTTGATGGCGACTTCTGATGCAGGACGGAAGCCGCCGTCCTGCATGGCCACCCTGCTTTATTGCGACTGCGGCGCCTGCGGGCCGGATGGCGCCGGCTGATTCTGCTGCCGTTCGTCGGCCTTCTTCAGCGAATCAAGAATGCCGCCGCTGGTCGGCGGCGAGATCGGCGTCGCCGGACCTGCCGGCTGCGACTGCGAGGCCGGATTGGCGTCGATGATCGAACTCGGCTTGCGGTCGTAGCTGGCGAGCCAGGACAACAGCAGGCTGGTGATGAAGAAGCCGACCGCGAGAAATCCCGTCGTGCGCGTCAGCAGATTGGCGGTGCCGCGGCTCGACATGAAGCCGGCGCCGCCGCCGACGCCGAGGCCACCGCCTTCGGATTTCTGCAACAGCACCACGCCGATCAAGGTCGCGACGATCATGAGGTGAATGACGATAACGACAGTCTGCATCTCTACCTTCCGTCGCAAACCAAACCGGGAGCGCCGGCATCCGGCTGCAGATCGGGCTTGCGGTGTTTGAATTCGCGCGGTGTTACACGATTGCACGGGGCATTGTCACCCCCGCGGGGATCTTCATCCCGCGCACCGCCTCGCCGTTAGTTAGGCATAACTGCCCGCAATCGCAAGAAAGTCCGCCGCTTTCAGGCTGGCACCGCCAATCAGGGCGCCATTGACGTTGGCGACCGCCATCAGTTCCCGGGCGTTCGAGGGTTTTACCGAGCCGCCATAGAGGATCCGCATCTTCATCCCCTCCCCGTTAAATCGGTCGATCAGGAGTTCCCGGATAAACTTATGAATTTGCTCTACATCTCCTGTCGTCGGGGTGAGCCCGGTGCCGATCGCCCAGACCGGTTCATAAGCTACCACCAGATTGACCGACGTGGCCGCGTCCGGCAGCGAACCCGTGAGTTGGCCGCGGCAGATATCGAGGGTTTGACCGGCGTCGCGCTGAGCCTGGGTCTCGCCGATGCAAACCACGGCGCCAAGACCGGCGCGCCAGGCCGCTTCGGCCTTTTGTCGCACCAGGGCATCGCTCTCGCCATGATCGGCGCGCCGTTCGGAATGGCCGACAATGATCGCGCTGGCGCCAGCATCCGCCAGCATTTCGGCTGAAATATCGCCGGTATGGGCTCCCGACGCCTTGGGGTGGCAATCCTGTGCCCCGATCGCGAGGCTTTTTGAGCCAAGCGCCCTCTCTGCGAAGCCCGCTATCAGCGTCGCCGGCGGGCAGACCAGCAGGTCGGCCTTGGCGGCCACTCCGGCTGCGCCCGCAAGCATGGCCTCGAATTCAGCCGTGGACGCCCTCAGGCCGTTCATTTTCCAGTTCCCGGCAATCAGCGGCCGGATGGCGTTGGTCATGTCGGATTCCCTGCCGAATACAGATGCCGGATGAGCTAGCAGAGCGCGGCGCCCGGTGCCAGATAGCGGTTGGGCGGCCTGCGAGCGGCCAGCGCTTCCAATTGGCCCTCCGCACCGAGGTTGCGACGGCGCGGCTGCCACTTTATGATGCTTTATCAACTCGGTGACGCCCTTTTTCGGATTCGACCGAATCCCTGTGGGTGCGACCCCGGTTCCCTCCTGAAAACAAGTTGGACCCATGCTTCGAGGAATACGCAAGGCCTCATCAAACTGGCTCGGCAAGGCCATCATGATGGTTGTCATGGGGGTGCTGATCCTCAGCTTCGCGGTGTGGGGCATCGCCGACATCTTCAAGGGGTTCGGGCAGTCGACGCTGGCCACGATCGGCAAGACCGAGATTTCGACCGAACAGTTCCGCCAGATTTACACCGAGAAGCTGCAGCAGCTCGGCCGCCAGTTCGGCCGCCCGCTGACGATGGACCAGGCCCGGGCCTTCGGCCTCGATCGCCAGGTTCTGCAGCAGACCATCGCCGAGGCGGCGCTGGACGAGGAAGCCCGGCGGATGAAGCTCGGGCAGTCCGACGCCGAAATCATGCGCATGATCTACAGCGATCCGAATTTCAGGGGGGTCGCCGGCAATTTCGACCCGGCCCGTTTCCAGGCCACGATCCGCCAGTTCGGTTTCACCGAACAGAGATATATTGCCGAACAACGGCGGGTATCGCTGCGGCGCCAGATCGCCGGGACGGTCTCGGCCGGCCTCGAACCTCCGAAAGTGATGATCGAAGCGCTGAGCCGGTTCCAGAACGAGCAGCGCACCATCGACTACGTCAAACTCAACGCCGCGCAGGCGGGAACCATCGATCCGCCGGCACCTGAAGCGCTGGCGGCCTATTTCGAGGATCGCAAGACCCAGTTCCGCGCGCCCGAATACCGCAAGATATCCTTTGTCGTGGTCACGCCGGAAGAAATCGGCAAATGGTCCGAGGTCTCCGACGATGAGGCCAAAAAAATCTTCGAGCAGAACCGCAGCAGGCTCGGTACGCCGGAACGGCGCCAGGTTTCGCAGATCGTATTCCCGAACGCCGAGGAAGCCGCGGCGGCGCGCGGGCGCCTCGTGGGCGGAATGTCATTCGAGGATCTCGCCAAGGAGCGTGGGCTCAACCCGTCCGACGTCGACCTCGGCACGATCGCCAGGTCGGCGATCATCGACAGCGCGGTCGCGGAGGCGGCGTTCGCGTTGCCGGAAGGCGAGATCAGCCAGCCGGTGCCGGGCCGGTTCGGCGTTGCACTGGTCAAAATCGGCAAGATCGAGCCGGGGGTCGAACCGACCTATGAAAGTGTTGCCACGACCATCAAGAAGGAAATTGCAACCGAGCAGGCGCGCGCCAAGGTCTCCGATCTCTACAACAAGATGGAAGACGAGCGCGGCGGCGGCGCCGGCGTCATCGAAGCCGCGCAAAAACTGGGGCTTTCCGCCGTCACCATCAACGCGGTCGATCGCTCCGGCCGGCTTCCCGACGGTCAGCCCGTAACCAACATTCCCCGCGGCATTGACGTCGTGTCGCAAGCCTTCAACAGCAATGTGGGCGTCGAAAACGATCCGATCCAGTTCAACGGCGGCTACGTCTGGTACGACGTGCTGGAGGTTACTGCCTCGCGTGAACGCACGCTCGATGAAGTCAAGGACCAGGTCGAGGCCAAATGGCGCGACGACCAGATCACGAGCCGGCTGCGAACCAGGGCGACGGAGATGGTGCAAAAACTCGACCAGGGCGGCAAGCTCGCCGACGAGGCCGTTGCTGTCGGATCGAAGGTCGAAACCGCCAAGGATGTGCGGCGCGACGCCTCCCTGCCCGGCCTGCCCGCCAGCGCCATCACGGCAGCGTTCCGGACGCCCAAGGATGCCGTCGGACAAACCGCCGGCGCCGGTGGCAGCGAATGGATCGTGTTCCGCGTGACCGACATCAGTGTGCCGGCGGTCGATCTGGCCTCGGACGACATCAAGAAACTGAAGGACACCCTTCAGCGCGGGCTGACCGACGAACAGGTCGCGCAATACATCTCCAAGATCGAACAGACGATCGGCACCACCATCAACCGGGCCGCCTTCGCACAGGTCACGGGCGCGAATAACTAACCTCCCGAAAGCATGCGATGGACGACCTCAAATCTATCATCGGAAAAGTCGCCACCGGCGCTACGCTGACGCGCGACGAGGCGGCCTCCGCCTTCGACAGCATGATGTCCGGCGAGGCCACGCCATCGCAGATGGGCGGATTGCTGATGGCGCTTCGGGTCCGCGGAGAAACCGTCGATGAAATCACCGGCGCGGTGTCGGCGATGCGCAGCAAGATGCTGCGCGTCAAGGCGCCCGCCGATGCGGTCGACGTCGTCGGCACCGGCGGCGACGGCTCCGGCTCGGTCAACGTGTCGACCTGCGCCGCGTTCATCGTCGCAGGCTGCGGCGTTCCGGTGGCCAAACACGGCAATCGCGCGCTGTCGTCGCGCTCCGGTGCCGCCGACGTATTGTCCGCGCTCGGCGTCAAGATCGACATCACGCCGGAGCGCGTCGGCCGCTGCGTGGACGAGGCCGGCATCGGTTTCATGTTCGCGCCGTCGCACCATCCCGCGATGAAGAATGTCGGCCCGACCCGCGTCGAACTGGCGACCCGAACGATCTTCAATCTGCTGGGGCCGTTGTCCAATCCGGCCGGCGTGAAGCGGCAGATGGTCGGGGTATTTTCACGGCAATGGGTGCAGCCGCTGGCGCAGGTGCTGAAGAATTTGGGCGCCGAGGCCGTCTGGGTGGTCCATGGCTCCGATGGCCTCGATGAAATCACCCTCACTGGCCCGACCTTCGTCGCCGCCCTGGAGAACGGCAATATCCGCACCTTCGAGGTAACGCCGGAGGAAGCCGGCCTCGCCCGCGTCGGCGGCGACGCCCTGAAGGGCGGCGATGCTGATGCCAATGCGATCGCGCTGCAAAGCGTGCTCGACGGGATGCCGAGCCCCTATCGCGACGTGGCGCTGCTGAATGCCGCGGCGGCGCTGGTCGTGGCCGGCCGCGCCAGCGACCTGAAGCAAGGCGTTGGTCTCGGCATGCAGTCGATCGACAGCGGTGCGGCACTGGCGCGGCTGAAGAAATTGATCACGGTCTCCAACGGCTGACCCGAGGGGCCCATCGATGTCCGACATCCTGACCAAGATCGAGGCTTACAAGCGCGAGGAAATCGCGGCAGCCAAGCGCGCTCATCCGCTGGGCGCTCTCGAGGCGCAGGCGAAAGCCGCCATCCCGCCGCGCGGCTTTGTCAGCGCGATCCGCCGGAAGCTCGGCCAGGGCGATTACGCCCTGATTGCCGAGATCAAAAAGGCCTCGCCGTCCAAGGGGCTCATTCGCGCCGACTTCGATCCGCCCGCGCTCGCGAAGGCCTATGAGGCCGGCGGCGCCGCCTGTCTGTCGGTGCTGACCGACACGCCGTCGTTTCAGGGCCATCTCGATTTCATGGTGGCCGCCCGCGCCGCCACCCACTTGCCGGTGCTGCGCAAGGATTTCATCTACGACACCTATCAGGTGGTCGAGGCGCGCGCTCACGGCGCCGATTGCATCCTGATCATCATGGCAGCGCTCGATGATACCGCCGCCCGTGATATCGAGGACGCGGCGCTGGCGCACGGCATGGATGTGCTGATCGAGATCCACGAACGTGCCGAGCTCGATCGGGCGCTGAAACTTCGTTCGCCGATGATCGGGGTCAACAACCGCAACCTGCGCACCTTCGAGACCTCGCTGGCGACCAGCGAGGCATTGGCGCCGCTGATTCCCCGCGACCGGCTGATGGTCGGCGAAAGCGGCATCTTCGCGCCCGCCGACCTCGCGCGCCTGGCACGGGTCGGCATGCAAACCTTTCTGGTCGGCGAAAGTCTGATGCGGCAGGCTGATGTCGCCGCCGCAACCCGCACGCTATTGGCGCGCGACGACACCCCGCGCGCTACCGGGACGCGCTGACGCATGGCCGGGAAATCATCCAGATCTTCCAAACCCTCCAGGGTCGGTTCCGCCCTCACCCACATCGACGCCAGGGGCGAGGCGCGGATGGTCGACGTCTCCGAAAAGCCCGCGACCGAACGGGTCGCGGTGGCGGAAGGCCGTGTCGTCATGAGCAAGGCTACGCTCGCGCTGATCGTTTCCGGCAATGCCAAAAAGGGCGACGTGCTGGGCACGGCGCGCGTCGCCGGCATCATGGCGGCGAAGCGCACCTCGGATCTGATCCCGCTTTGCCATCCGCTGGCGCTGTCGAAGGTCACGCTGGATATCCTGCCCGACCGGAAGCTGCCCGGCTGCACCGTCCGCGCCACCGTCAAGGTTACCGGCCCGACCGGCGTCGAGATGGAAGCGCTCACCGCGGTGTCGGTTGCGTGCCTGACGATCTACGACATGATCAAGGCGGTCGAGCGCGGCGTCCGTATCGAGGGCATCCATCTCGTCGAAAAGAAGGGCGGCAAGTCCGGGCACTACCTCGCCTGAGGATTGCCGCCTGCCGCCCGCCGCGCCCGCTTCACGCCGGATTGATCGGCGGCGAGGGAAGCGCGCCTCGGCTTCGGTGTTATTCTCCGGGGCGCCAAGCGCGCGACAACCGGGAGCAACGCAATGTCGATCTTCAAAATTATTGGCCCGGCGGCCGTTCTGTCGACCATTCTCGCCACGCCTGTGCCGGCCCAGCCGGTGATCTACGAACCCGGCTATTGCGCTTTTTTCTATCCCAACGCGAATTGCCAGAACGCGGGGCCCGGCAATCCCTACACCGATCCCAACCACCAGCGCCGCATGGCGCAGGATGGGCGGGCTGGCGGTGAAACGGTCGGCATGAGCGGCAAGAAGCCGCGCACCCAACGTTCCGTTCCGCCCGCGACCCGCATGCAATAACCAACAGGCTGACGGTTTCACGGGCCACAAGAGCGCGGTGCACCCGCTTCCCTGATTGGCCCCTGCGACTATTTCAGCGAGGTGTTGATCGCCGTGAACTTGGTATTGAGCTTGGTGCCAAGCCCGTTCACGGCCGCGATGATCGCGAGTGAAATACCGGCTGCGATGAGGCCGTATTCGATCGCGGTCGCACCGGATTCGTCGGCGATAAACCTGTTCAACATTGCTTTCATCGTGATGACTTCCTGCATTGCTTGCGTTGCTGACTTCATCGACGCTCGCAAGTCGTGTGCCAAACCGGCAACGAGCGTCCTCAGAGTGTTAGATGGTTAAGTTCTGGTTGATCGATGACGTGCCGGAATCTATTTCCCACTTATCGCCTGCCCGTCGGCAAATGCTGCCGTCGACTCGTGGCCGGGATCAAATCCTGACCCAGGTATTTCTGAACGGCGTCCGCAATGCCCCGAAGAGGATCGCGGCGGCAGTTCCCCGCTGCCGCACATCGCCGGCAATCTTTCGTTAACTCAACTTCCTAACACCGTTTCCATAACGGCAACGTAATCATGTCCCGGGCC
Organism: Bradyrhizobium sp.; assembly: GCF_030697065.1. Taxonomy (GTDB): domain Bacteria; phylum Pseudomonadota; class Alphaproteobacteria; order Rhizobiales; family Xanthobacteraceae; genus Bradyrhizobium. Next base: position 8,956 of record NZ_JAUYQU010000257.1, on the reverse strand, counting down.
GGGACATGACAAAGTGTCGCCGGCGTCGCGCCATGTCAGCGATCAGGACCGATGACGGAACAACCGCCCGCCTCGCTCAACTTCCCGCGCACAGCCAGCGGCAACCCGATCCGCTGGCTGGTCGTCGGCGGCGGATTCCTGATCGCCGCCATCGCGATCGGGGCCACCGTGATGGCCGGAAGTTTTCGCGAACGCGCGTTGAACAGCAGCGCCCGCGAACTCGAAAACACCGTGCTGCTGCTGGCCCGTCATTTCGACCAGCAACTGCAGGATTTCGGCGCCATCCAGCAGGACGTCGCCACCTATGTGCAATTGGCCGGCATCGAAACCGGCGAGGACTACAGGCGACGGATGTCGAGCGCCGACATTCACCAGATGCTCAAGGCCAAGATCGACGCATTCTCCTATGTCGGCAGCATCAATCTGTTCGATGTGGACGGCGTGATGATCAATTCATCCACCGCCTGGCCACCGCGGTCCGTCAACATCTCCGACCGGGCCTATTTCAAGACCTTCAAGTCGGACCCCAAATCCCCGCCGCTGCTGGTCGAACCGCTGAAAAGCCGGGTCACCGGCGTCTGGACCACGGTGCTGGCGCGCAAACTGACGGGGCCCAACGGCGAATTCCTGGGAGTGATCGGAAGAGGCATCGAACACGCCGGCTTCACGAAATTTTTCCAGTCGGTAGCGCTCGGACGGGATTCGACCATTGCCATGCACCATCGCGACGGCACGCTGCTGGCGCGCCACCCTCATGTCGAGGAGATGGTCGGCCGGAATTTCAAGACAGGTCCGGCGCATCAGCGGGAATTGTTCGACAAGGAGCGCGCCTCCACCCGGCTGGGCAGTCCGATGGATGGCCGAGACCGGCTGGTTTCGGCCCGTGCCCTGCCCAACTTTCCCATCGTGATCATTGCGTCGACCACAGTCGCGTCGGCGCTCGCCGGCTGGCAGGAGCAGATCGGCTTTCTGGCCACCGTGGCCGGCCTCTTCGTCCTCGTGATCGCTGCCCTGCTGTTCATGGTCGTACGCAAGCTGTCGAAGCAGCATTTGGCATCGCAGCAGCGGTTGCGGCTGGAAAAGCAGCGGCTGGATACCGCCGTGAACAACATGACGCAGGGCCTGCTGCTGTTCGACTCGTCGCAGCGACTCGTGATCTGCAACCAGCGCTATATCGACATGTACGGCCTGTCGCCGGACGTGGTGAAACCCGGCTGCAGCTTCCGCGAGGTGATCGCCCATCGAAAGGCCACCGGATCGTTCGTGGGTGACGACGACAAGTACTACGCCGACACCATGCGCGGCATCGCGCACGGAAATATCAATGTCATCGAGGTCCCCGACGGTCGCTCGATTCAAATCGTCAACGAACCGCTGGCCGATGGCGGATGGGTGGCAACCCACGAGGACATCACCGCGCGACGGCAGACCGAAGCGCGCATTACCCATCTGGCGCATTACGACGCGCTGACCGATCTGCCCAACCGCGCCTTGTTCCATGACCGGCTGAAGAACGAATTCGCCACGCTGGCCGCCGGCGGGCAGTTCGCCGTGCTCTACCTCGACATCGATGAATTCAAAAGCGTCAACGATTCGCTCGGCCATTTGATCGGCGACGAATTGCTCAAATCGGTGTCCATCACTCTCAGCCAGTGCGCGGGATCGGGCAATTTCGTCGCGCGCCTCGGCGGCGACGAATTCGCGATCATTCAGACCGCGGTCAAATCGGATGCCGACGTGACCGACCTGGTGGCGCGGGTGTTCGAGGCGATCCGCCAGCCCTTCGACTGCCACGGTCACCAGGTCACCACCGACGCCAGCATCGGCATCGCGCTGGCGCCGCAGCACGGCGCCGATTTCGAACAGATCCTGAAAAATGCGGATCTGGCGATGTATGCCGCCAAAACCGCCGGACGCCGTACCCACCGCTTTTTCGAACTGGACATGGACGCGCGGGTCAAGGCGCGCCGCAGCCTGGAATTGGACCTGCGTCGGGCCATCGCCGATGGCGCGTTCGAGGTTCAGTATCAACCCTGCGTCAGCCTGCGCGACAACAGGATCTCCGGCTGCGAAGCCCTGCTGCGATGGCGCCATCCCGAGCGCGGCGTGATCTCGCCCGCCGAATTCATTCCGATCGCGGAAGACACCGGCCTGATCAATCAGCTCGGCGAATGGGTGCTGACCACGGCCTGCGTCGAGGCCGCGACCTGGCCCGACGAGATCAGCATCGCCGTCAACGTTTCGCCGGTCCAGTTCAGGAGCGGAAGCTTCGCGCTCAGGGTTCTTGCCGCGCTGGCCTCCTCCGGGTTGCCGGCGCGCCGGCTCGAACTGGAGATTACCGAAGCGGTCCTGATCCGCGACGACGAGGCCGCGCTCGCCATCCTGCATCAGCTGCGCGCCATCGGGGTGCGCATCGCGCTCGACGATTTCGGCACCGGCTATTCCTCGCTGAGCTACCTGCACAAGTTCCCGTTCGACAAGATCAAGATCGACCGCTGCTTCATCAACGATATCGCCGAGACCGGCGGAACTTCCAGCATCGTCAAGGCGGTGGTGGATATCGCCGCGGCGCGCAGCATGATCACGACAGCGGAAGGCGTCGAGACCGAGCAGCAACGCGACATGCTGCGCGCGCTCGGCTGCTCCGAAATGCAGGGCTGGCTGTTCAGCCCGGCCAGGACCGCCGCCGACATCAGGCAGCTGTTCTTCGCACACCGCAAGAAATCCACCGCCGTGGCCTGAGCCGCCGGCCAGGCGCCCGCTGATCGTAGTCGGATTCGGCTTACCTCTCCCCAGCGGGGAGAGGTGAATTCTCATGCTGCTCCAACTCACCTGATCTCATCGCATCCGTGCGTCAGGACACCTTGCCGGGATCGCTCAGGCCGTTCTGGAAGGTCGACGGCCGGGTGCCGAAACCGCGCTTGTCGCGGGTGCCGAGCCAGTATCCGAACTGCGGCGGCACGTTGCGGAACGGGCCCTCGACGCCCAGTTTCACCGCGGCGTCCATCGGCCAGTTCGGATTGTTGAGGATCTCGCGGCCGACCGCGATCAGGTCGGCCTGCCCATCGCGCAGGATCTGCTCGGCCTGGTCGCCGTGGATGATCAGGCCGACCGCCATGGTCATGATATCGGCGTGGCGCCTGACATATTCCGACAGCGGCACCTGATAGCTGTATTTTATCTCTTTGCCGAGGATCGGCGCCACGTCGGTGATGCCGCCCGACGAGCAGTCGATCACGTCGACGCCCTTCGGCTTCAGGATCGTCGCCAGTTGCGCGCTCTGCTGCGGCCCCCACCCCGCATTGTCCTCCACCGACAGACGCACGAACAGCGGCTTGTGCGCCGGCCAGTGCGCCCGCACCGCTTCGGTCACCTCGATGACGAACCGCATCCGGTTCAGTTCCGAGCCGCCATATTCGTCCGATCGCTGGTTGGATTTCTCCGACAGGAACTCGTGCACGAGATAGCCGTGGGCGCCGTGCAGTTCCAGCACGTCGAAGCCGGCGGCATCGGCGCGCCGCGCCGCCGCGCCCCAGGCCTGTACCAGATCCTTCACCTCGTGGCGCTCCAGCGCGCGCGGCACCGGCCATTTCTCGCTGTGCGCGATCGCGCTCGGCGCCACGGGTGTCCATTCGTCCCAGTCGTCGATCACGGCTTCGATCTCGGGCGTCCGCTGCAACGGCCGGTCGCCTTCCCACGGCCGCGTGGCGCGCGCCTTGCGGCCGGAATGGCCGAGCTGGATGCCGGCCACCGCGTTCTGCTGCTTGATGAATTTCACCAGGCGCGCGAGCGGCTCGATGAATTTGTCGTCCCAGATTCCGAGATCGCCGACCGTGCCGCAGCCGCGCCGCTCCACCTTGGTCGATTCGACAACGACCAGGCCGGCGCCGCCGGCGGCGAATTTGCCGGCATTCATCAGGTGCCAGTCGGTCGGAAACCCCTTGATCGCGGAATACTGGTGCATCGGCGGCACCACGATGCGGTTCTTCAATTCGACGCCGCGGATGGTCAGCGGCGAAAACAGCAGCGTATCGGACATGGAACATTTTCCTCGGTCACGCCTGACATCATTCCCCGGCACGCCGGTCGGTCACGCCTGGTTGCGAACGATACACATGCTTCCGGCCGGCGGCAAAGCCCATGGGCGGCTCGCAGTGGCACCGCATCTTTGCTGACTAGCGCGGTCGATCCGTGTACAGGCCCCACACCGCCACGAGCGCGCTGGTGCTTGCGATCAGGAAGAGGCCGGACAGCAACGGACCCTCGACATCCCAGCGCTGAAATCGGGCCAGATCGTAGAAAACATAGGCCCCGAAGGTCAATGCCAGACCGTACATATACGGCCGGCCCTGACGCGCCGCGAGAATCGCGACGATCATGACAGCGGCTTCCAGGAGGATGGAGATGATAAGCATCGACCGCAACGCTACGGCCGGACCTTCTGCCCGTCAATGCTGTGGCCGAAATCAGGGCTCACCCTATTTCTCCACCGTCCCGTGCAGCAGCCTGATGCCCTCCGCGAGAGCGCCTTGCATCAGCAGCGTGTCGACGCCATAGGCGATCATGCGAAAGCCTTTGGCGCGAAAGTCGCGCGCCCACGTCCCGTCGCCGGCGAGAAAGCCCGGCGTCTTGCCGTGCTTGCGGCAGGCCTCGACCAGTCGGTCGACCGCCGCATGGAATACCGGATTGTCGAACTGCCCCGGGATGCCCAGGAAATTCGTCAGGTCGAAGTGGCCGAGCCAGACCACGTCGACACCGTCGACGGCCGCGATCGCATCGACGTTGGCGATACCGACGGCGGTCTCGACCAGCGCGATCACCATCGTGCGGGCGTTGGCCCCGGCGATCTTGTCGGTCACGGCGCCCCCCGAATAGTCGTCGTGCGCAGCAACGCTGAATGCGGCGCCGCGACGCCCGGCCGGCGGATATCGCGTGCAGTCGACGATCGCCTTCGCCTGCTCCGGTGTTTCCACCATGGGCACCATGACGCCCATTGCGCCGATGTCGAGGGCCCGCGCGATGTGGTGATAGTCGCCGGAGGGCACGCGTACGAGGGGCACGAGATCGAGCCCGCGGCAGAAGGCGAACTGCGCCTTCATGGTCTCGAAGCCGACGCCTGAATGCTCCATGTCATAGAGAATGAACTCGGCGCCGGCCTCGCGGCAGATCGCGGGATAGCCCGGCGTGAAGAACTCGAAGGTCATCGTGCCGAACACGCAGCCGCCTGCCGCCAGCCTTGGCTTCAATGGATTTGGACGCAACGGATTTCCCCCTGGGTGCTTCTGTTCACTGATCAGTCGCGATCGGGCGTCAGGCTGCTGCGGAAGGCGGCAACGAAACCGGGCACCTGCCATTTGGCGAAACTGTACCGCGGGGGCGTCGTTCCAATCAATCGAAAGCGCCTCCCCCTGGATTGGCCACCCCCGCCGGATCTTCCGCCCCATGCCCGGCCGTCGGCAACCGCTCGGGGCTTCAGCCCGCAAGCGAAATGCTCACCGACGCCAACATACCCGACCTATAATACCGCATGACACCCGCGCTACCGACGGTTACGCTAAGCTCGCTTGATGCATTTCGAGGACGTTCGAGAGAACCCTTACATACAATTGAATTTAACATTGCTGCTTGCCTGAACGCACCGAACATCATTCCGCAGTTTTTCGCTATGGGCCAGGGAACATGATTACGTCTGCCGCGGAGCTGCAACCGAATAACCCTTCCCCGGATGAGGCGAGTTCGGATTTGTCGTCCTGGTCTCTGAAAGACTTCATCGAGACCACGCCGTCCAGCATGGCCATCTTCGATACACAGATGCGCTATCTTGCCGTCAGCCCTCGCTACCTGATCGACAACGAAATCACGGGAGAAACACAAACGTCGATTGTCGGTCGCCCTGTTTTCGAGTTTCGCCGCGCGACCGACAAGGCCCGGGAAATCAATCGCCGCGTGCTGTCCGGCGAAACAGTCCACAAGGACGACTTTTGCTTTCGACGCCCCGACGGAACGGTGACCTGGATGCGCTGGCACATGCAGCCATGGCGCCTGCCTGATCAGAGCGTCGGCGGCGCCGTGCTTGCCATGGAGATAATCACCGCCCCGAAAGAGGCAGCGGAGCGACTTGCAGCCAGTGAATCACTGCTGCGCCTCAGTCAGGAAGCGGGCCATATCGGAAGCTACGACTGGGATATCTGCGGCGGCCCCAATTTATGGTCCGACGAGCAATGCCGCCTGCACGGCATCGAACCGTCAGGGGCGCGGTCGATTTCGGTCGATCAATGGCGGAGCCTGATGCATCCCGACGATCTGCCGATGATCGAACAGCGGCTGGCCGACATCATCGAAACAGGCGGATCCGGGGAACTCGAGCACCGCATTCGCGGCCCGAACGGCGTGCGCTGGATCTACAGCCGCGGACAGATCATTCGTGAACCGGGAAAGCCGACGCGCCTGATCGGAATCAACATGGACATCACCGAGCGGCGGAAGCTCGAAGACGACCTTCGCGAATTGACCCGGACGCTGGAGCAGCGTGTCGAACAGGAAGTCGCGGCCAGGGAGGCTGCGCAGGTCAAGCTCGCGCATGCGCAGAAAATCCGATCGATCGGCGAACTCACCGGCGGCGTTGCGCATGACTTCAACAACCTGCTGACGGTCATTACCGGGTCGATCGACACCCTCGCGGAGGGCGTGGCCGACCGCCCGCATCTGGCGGCGATCGTTAAGATGATCGGATCGGCCGCCGACCGTGGCGCCAATCTGACCTCGAGTTTGCTTGCATTCGCCCGAAAGCAGCCGCTTCGGCCCCGGAGCACAGACGTCGAGGCGCTGATTGCGGCGACCAGCGACCTGCTCAAGTCGGTGCTCGGCCGCCAGATCGAGATCCATTTTGCCAGGCGGGGCTACATCGGGTCGGTGTTCGTCGATCCGGATCAGCTTTCGTCCGCACTGGTCAATCTGGGGATAAACGCCCGCGACGCAATGCCGGACGGAGGCCGGTTGACGATCGATGCCGATACGGTTGCAATCGATCGGGACGAAGCCGCAGCCCGCGACATTGCCGCGGGCGACTACGTCACCATCAGCGTTACGGATACGGGAACGGGGATCGACAAAGCCATCCAGAGCAAGATTTACGAACCTTTCTTCAGCACCAAGGGCGTCGGCAAAGGCACCTCAGCATGGTGTACGGGTTCGTCAAGCAATCTGGCGGCCACATCGAATTCGAAACCGTCGAGGGCAAGGGGACGACGTTCAGGCTGTATCTTCCGGCAACCGGTCAGGCACCTTCGCTGGCTGCCGATCATTTCCGGAAGCGGCTTCCTCGCGGCCACGAGACGATCCTCTGTGTCGAGGACGACGCTATCGTTCGCGATTTTGTCACACGGCAACTTCAGGCGCTGGGATACAAGACCGTCGCGGCAAGCAACGCGGCCGAGGCATTGAGCGAGGTGCGCAGTGGACTTGCGATCGACCTTGTGTTCACGGACATTGTGATGCCGGGATCGACGAATGGCTGGAAGCTGGCCGAACTCGTCCGACAGTTGCGCCCGGCGATCAAGGTGATCTTTACCACCGGATATTCCGATGTCAGTTCGGCCCAGCTTGGTTCGGGCGCCGCAATAGTGCTTCTCGAGAAACCGTACCGACTTTCGCGTCTCGCAGAGGTGATTCGAAATGCCATCGACAATCCCGCGCCCTCGATAGATCGCTGAGACAGCGGGACCGGGCCGCCGACGACTGAAGCGTTGTTGGCGTTGCCCGCCTCGTTCGTTTTTCGTAAACGACTCCCATGACCGCCTCCCGGCTCTCCCCCGCCTCCGCCGACGCCCTGCTGTTCGATCTCGGCCGCGTCGTGCTCGATATCGACTTCAACAAGGTGATGACCGTCTGGGCCGGCCATGCCGGGCGGGCGCCGGCGGATTTCGCGGGACGCTTCATCGTCGATGACAGTTACCGGCACCACGAGACCGGTGCGATCGACGACGCCGACTTCTTCCAGAACCTGCGCGGCTCGCTCGGCATCGACATATCCGACGCCCAGTTCCTGGAAGGCTGGAACGCGATCTTCGCCGGCGAGATACCGGGGATCGCGGCTTTGCTGGCGCGCGCGGCCAGGCGGATCCCGCTCTATGCGTTTTCCAACACCAACCCGCCGCATGTCGCGCATTTCTCGAAGACCTATCCCGGCGTACTCGGTCACTTCCGCGAAATATTCCTGTCCTCGACCATCGGGCTTCGGAAACCCGATGCGGCGGCCTATGATCATGTGGTACGCGCGATCGGCGTGCCGGCGCAGAGGATCGTGTTCTTTGACGATTCCGCGGACAATATCGCGGGCGCCAGGGCGCGCGGGCTGATCGGGGTTCACGTGACCTCGACGGACGATGTGGCGAAGGCGCTGGCCGAGCTCGGGATTTAGAACTAGATAATGAGACCCTCGTCATTCCGGGATGGTGCGCCAGCACCAGACCCGGAATCTTGAGATTCCGGGCTCGATGCTTCGAATCGCCCCGGAATGACGACCCACCCATCAGGAGTCACACCGTGGCGCTAATGCCCGTCGCCGACGCCCTTGCCGCCATCCTCGCCGGCGCCGAGCCGCTGCCGCAGGAGATGGTTGCGCTGGATGACGCGCATCACCGGGTTCTGGCGCGCGACGTCGCGGCGCTGCGGACCCAGCCGCCGCAGGCGATGTCGGCGATGGACGGCTACGCGGTGCGCTCGGCCGACGCCAGCCATGCCGCCGCCCGGCTCAGGGTGATCGGCGAGGTCGCGGCCGGCCGCCCGTTCGAAAAGAGCGTCGGCGCCGGCGAAGCGGTGCGGATCTTTACCGGCGGCGTGATTCCCGATGGCGCCGATGCCGTCATCATCCAGGAAGACACCGTGGCCGAGGACGGCGGCATCACCATCACCGAGGCCGCGCGCCCGGGGCGGCACATCCGCCCCGCCGGCATCG